>CAXTZG010000030.1:9534-36662 GCA_964248625.1 uncultured Acetobacteraceae bacterium
TGAGTTCAGTCCTAGCCCATCTCCAGAGTGAGCCGTCTCGTACCTGGTCGATCATTCTAACGCTGTTTGGTGATGCCATCGTTCCGCGCGGCGGATCCGTCTGGTTGGGAACGATATTGTCGATGACCGAAGGGATGTCGATCGGTCCAGGCGTGGTTCGAACCGCCATGTCGCGGCTGACGGCCGATGGCTGGGTCGTGCGCACCCGATCGGGCCGCAACAGCTACTACCGTTTATCGGGTCGAGGGGGGGCCACGTTCGGAGAGGCTGAGCTGCGGATCTACGGACAGCCGGATGTCGAGACCTCCAGCCGGCTTCGCCTCGCTCTTCCCTTGACGCTACCGGAAGACGACCGCTTCCGAGCCCAGATGGAGGAGCAGGGCTTCGTTCAGCTGTCATCGGGAGTTTGGCTTGGACCTGAACTTGAACCCAAGCGGGACCAATCCCCTTTGGGAAGTCCGGTAGCCCAATTCCTAACCATACATGGAGCGGTGGAAGGGCTGCGGCTTCTGGTGGCACGCAATTGGCCACTCGATCGGATCGCGCAGACCTATGGGCGCTTCCTGACCGTGTTCCGACCGCTGGCCCAGTGGCTTGACGAAGGGCAGGAGCTGCAGGAACGCGATGCGGTAGTCGCACGCACCCTGCTGATCCATGAGTTCCGACGGGCCGTGCTGCGTGATCCGCATCTTCCCGACATGCTGCTACCCGAGCGGTGGCCGGGTCACGAGGCGTATGAGCTATGCGCCAAACTTTACCATGCCGTTCTTCCGGCCGCGGAGCGATGGCTGGATGCGCATGGCCTGGATCAAAGTGGCCCCCTGCCGCCGCCAGGTCCGGCTTTGTATCACCGCCTGTCCCCCGAGGCACCCTCGCGTTGGAATCATGTTACCGATTCTTCTTGACTCCCTTGAGAACGGTAATACATTAGATGAACCGAACGGCGGAGGTTGCCCATGTATACGCAGGCGCTCAACGATTTGCCCGCTACTCGCCAGGTGGAGGATGCCGATAAGGCCGAACGATTCCAGGCGCGGATCGATGCGGAGGACCGCATCGAGGCGAACGACTGGATGCCGGAGGCCTATCGCAAGACTCTGGTGCGGCAGATCAGCCAGCATGCGCATTCTGAGATTATCGGCCAGCTTCCGGAGGGTAACTGGATCACCCGGGCGCCGTCGCTGCGTCGCAAGGCCGCACTGCTTGCTAAGGTGCAGGACGAGTGTGGCCACGGCCTCTACCTGTATGCTGCCGCGGAAACGCTGAACGCGTCGCGCGAGGAGCTGATGGACCAGCTGATGGAGGGTCGAGCGAAGTACTCTTCCATCTTCAACTATCCCACCATGACGTGGGCTGACATCGGCGCGGTCGGCTGGCTCGTGGATGGTGCCGCGATCATGAACCAGATCCCGCTCTGCCGTTGCTCCTATGGGCCCTACGCCCGTGCCATGATTCGCGTCTGCAAGGAGGAGAGCTTTCACCAGCGCCAGGGCTTTGAGATCATGATGACCCTGTGCAACGGTACTGACGAGCAGAAGGCGATGGCACAGGATGCGCTGAACCGCTGGTGGTGGCCGTGCCTGATGATGTTCGGGCCGCCGGACAGTGCCAGCCAGCATTCAGACCAGTCCACTCGGTGGAAGATCAAGCGCTTCAGCAATGACGAGCTACGCCAGAAGTTCGTCGACGCGACTGTGCCGCAGGCGGAGTATCTTGGCCTGACCCTGCCAGACCCGGCGCTGGCGTTCGATGCAGCCACGGGCCACTGGAGCTATGGCGAGATCGACTGGGACGAGTTCAAGCAGGTCCTAGCTGGCAATGGCCCGTGCAACCGCGACCGGATCGAGGCGCGGCGCAATGCGCACGAGAACGGTGAATGGGTCCGTGAGGCGGCGGCGGCTTTCGCCGCCAAGCAGTCGCAGCGTCTAGCTGCTTGATGGTGTCGGACGGCGTGGAGACGCTCGGCGGTTCCACCCCGTCTAACGAGCTGAACTTCAGCTTTAAGAAACTTGTAGAGCAGGTCGGGCTGAGCCCACCGCAGGAGCTTGGGATGGTAAAGCCAACCCCGAATGTGCCGCTTTGGGAAGTCTTCATCCGAAGCCGGGCAGGCCTGTCGCACAAGCATGTCGGTTCGTTGCACGCCGCGGACGCGTCGCTGGCGCTCCAAGCCGCACGCGACGTCTTCACGCGCCGCGGGGAAGGCCTTTCGCTGTGGGTGGTGCCGTCCAGCTCGATTATCGCCTCCGATCCGCAGGAGAAGGGGATGATGTTCGAGCCGACCGCGTCGAAGCCATATCGCCATCCAACCTTCTACGAGGTTCCGGACGAGGTCGGGCACATGTGATTCGAGACGATCGGCAGACCCGGCGTCCGGCTGTTCCTTCGAGGAAATGAACATGGCAACGAACACCATTAAAGTGTCGGAGACGCCTCTGGTCCTCTACGCGCTGCGTCGCGCGGACGACTCGCTGATCCTCGGCCACCGGTTGTCGGAATGGTGCGGCCACGCCCCGACGCTGGAAGAGGACATGGCACTGGCGAACATCGGCCTCGACCTGATCGGCCAGGCCCGTTCGCTCTACGGCTACGCGGCGGAGGTCGAGCCGCCGGAGGATGACCGGAGCGCCAACGACGAGGACAGCTATGCGTATCTCCGCGATGTCGGCCAGTACCGGAACCTGCTGCTCTGCGAGCAGCCGAACCGCGACTTCGCCCACACCATGGTGAGACAGTTCTTCTATTCGGCCTTCGCCGATCCGTTCTGGCGCGCGATGATGTTCTCGTCCGATCCGACGCTCGCGGCGGTCGCCGCTAAGTCGGAGAAGGAGAGCGCTTATCACCTCCGCCACTCCACCGAGTGGCTGATCCGGCTCGGCGACGGTACCGAGGAAAGCCACGCCAGGATCCAACGGTCGGTCGACGCCCTCTGGTCGTTCACCGGGGAGATCTTCGATGCCGACGCCGCCGAAGACTCCCTCGTCGCGGACCGGCTGGTGGTGCATCCGTCCGCCTTCCGCGACATATGGTCGGACACGGTGGATGCCGGCTTCGCGAGGGCTGGGCTGCAGCGCCCCGATGGGCTGTGGATGCAGCATGGCGGCCGCGGCGGCCGTCATTCAGAGCATCTCGGGCCGCTGCTTGCCGAGATGCAGCACCTGCAGCGTGCCAACCCCGGGGCACGCTGGTGAGCGCGGGCACAGACTTGGAGCTGCGCGAGCGGGTCGTGGAGGTGCTGCAGGACGTAGTTGATCCCGAGATCCCGGTGCTGTCGATCAGCGACCTCGGCGTGCTTCGCGACGTCACGGTGCGGGACGGAAAAGTCGAGGTTGCGATCACGCCGACCTATTCCGGCTGTCCCGCCATGAACATGATCACCCTGGAGATCGAGATCGCGCTGGCGAGAAGCGGGATTGAGAACGCCCGGGTCCGCACCGTGCTATCGCCGGCCTGGACCACCGAGTGGATGACTGAGGAAGGCCGCCGCAAGCTCAAGGAATACGGCGTGGCGCCCCCGGTGGTCGGCGCCGGACGCCGAGCGCTGTTCGGCAAGGACGAGGTCGATTGCCCGCGCTGCGGGTCGAGCGACACCGGTCTCATCGCCGAGTTCGGCTCGACGTCGTGCAAGGCTCTCTGGCGCTGCCACAGCTGCCGCGAGCCGTTCGATTACTTTAAATGTCACTGAGAGCGGCCAGGAACCTGGGGAAGTAGCGATCATGTCGGCAACCTCGAGCGGGACGAGACACCCTTCCGTCCCGCGCTTCCACCCGCTGCGCGTGTCCGACCTGAGGCGGGAAACCGCGGATGCGGTCTCGCTTTCCTTCGACATCCCAGACGACTTGGCCGAGCTGTATCGCTTCTCGCCCGGCCAATATCTGACGCTGCGCACGACCATTGCAGGCCAGGACTTGCGCCGGTCCTACTCAATCTGCTCCGCGCCTGCAGACGGCGAGCTGCGCGTGGCCATCAAGCGGGTCGATGACGGCGTGTTTTCCACCTGGGTCAACCAGGCCCTGCGTCACGGCGACGTGCTCGAGGTGATGAGCCCGACTGGACGGTTCGGCCTCGTGCCGGAACCGCAATCCGCCCGCACCTATGCCGGATTCGCGGCCGGTTCGGGCATCACGCCGATCCTGTCGATCATACGCGGCACGCTGGGCACAGAACCGGGAAGCCAGTTCTTCTTGTTCTACGGCAACCGCACGCTGAACGACATGCTGTTCCGCGAGGCGCTCGAGGAGCTGAAGGACCGGTTCCTCGATCGCCTGGCGGTTTTCCACGTGCTGTCGAAGGAGCAGCAGGACATCCCGTTGCTGAACGGCCGCCTGGACCGCGAGAAGATCCTGGTGCTGATGAGGCACATCGTCCCGGCCGGTCAGGTCGACCACGTCTTCGTCTGCGGGCCCACCGGTATGAGCGACGGGGTCGAGGCGACGCTGCTCGAACTCGGGATGCCACCCGCGTCGATCCACGTCGAACGCTTCGTCTCGAGCTTCAAGGGCACGCCGCGCGAGCGGCCGGTGGTAACGACGGAGCAGGCGGCGGCCTCAGGCCGGGTGGCGTCGCTGGTGGTTGACGGCAAGCACACCGACGTGAAGGTGGCGGACGGCGAGTTCGTGCTGGATGCGGCCCTGCGCGCCGGGCTCGACCTTCCCTACGCCTGCAAGGGCGGCATGTGCAGCACCTGCCGCGCCAAGCTGATCGACGGCACTGCGGTCATGGACGTGAACTTCTCGCTCGAAAGCTGGGAGCTCGAGGCGGGCTTCGTGCTGACCTGCCAGACGCGCCCCACCTCGGACCGGGTGACCATCGACTACGATGCGGTCTGAGGATCCGGTCGGCGGGCGCGGACCACTGGACGAGCGGCTGCCGCTCCCTTCCCCCTCGACGGAGCGGGTGCGGCGGCCGGCAGCGACGTGACGTGCGCGCCGCTGATGACGAGGTCGGCCGCCAGGCGGGCATAGGCGGGTCGGGTGAGCGGGCCCTTGTCGCGGAACCACATGTAGGCCCAGTTGAACATGCCGAAGAGCGACATGGTCAGGGGCTTCAGCAGGGCATCCTGGATGCCGGGATGCGGAAGGGCCGCATCGATCGCGCTTGAGAACCGGGCGACGAGACGCCGTTCGAGGTCGCGCAGGGCATCCTGCTGCTCCGGTGCCAGCAGGTCCATGTGGTTGAGCTGCACCTGATGATGCGCGTCGGCGTTCCGGTAGGTGTCCAGCACCGCTTCCGACATCGCGTAGAGCGTGGCCCGGGCCGAGCTTCCGGCGCAACGTTCCGGAGCGGTTGCGAGAAGCAGGTCGTCAAGATGCGACTCGATGATCCCGAGAAGGATCTGCAGCTTGTCGGCGTAGTAGTGGTAGAGCAACGCCTTCGACATGCCGCAGGCGTCGGCGATCATGGTGATGGAAGCCCTGTCGTAGCCGTGCTGGGCGAAAAGGACGGCCGACCTGTCAAGGATCAGCTTGCTCTTGTCCTCGTAGTCCGAGGCGCGAGGACGTGCCATGACGTTGACCTTCAGCCTGATGCGCATCCCATGCGACTGGCTCCCAGCATAATCACCTTGTGCGGAGCGGGCGAGGTATCAGGCTGAGAAAGGCTCGATGACCGGCCTGCGGTCGACGACCCGCTTCACCTTGCCGGATGACCGCTCGATCGAGCCCGGCGCGACCACCACGATGGTGGCGCTGATGCCGATCGTGTTCTTGAGGTGGTGGGTGACGGCCTTGGCCTGGTCGCGCGTCTCGGGAATGTTCCAGTGCTCGGGCCTGGCCTCGACGTGCACGATCATCTGGTCCATCCGCCCTTCCCGGACCAGCTCGATCTGGAAGTGCCCGCTGCACCAGCTGCACGGCACGAGCGCCTCCTCGATCTGGGTCGGGAACAGGTTCACCCCGCGCAGGATGATCATGTCGTCTGATCGGCCGGTCACCTTCTCCATGCGGCGGATCGCCGCCACTGCGGTTCCCGGAAGCAGCCGGGTGAGGTCGCGCGTCCGGTAGCGCAGGATCGGGAACGCCTCCTTGGTCAGCGAGGTGAAGACGAGCTCGCCCGGAGCCCCGTCCGGCAGCACGTCGCCGGTCACGGGATCGACGATCTCGGGGTAGAAATGGTCCTCCCAGACATGCAGCCCGTCCTGTGTTTCCGCGAACTCCTGCGCGACCCCCGGGCCGATCACCTCGGACAGGCCGTAGATGTCGACCGCCCGCATGTCGAATGCCTGCTCGATCTCGCGGCGCATCGCGTTGGTCCAGGGCTCGGCGCCGAAGATGCCGTAGCGGAGCGAGCTCTTGCGCGGGTCGAGGCCCTGGCGGACGAACTCGTCGAGCAGCGCCAGCATGTAGGACGGCGTGACGGTGATGAGCTCCGGACGGAAATCGTTGATGAGCTGCACCTGCCGCTCCGTCATTCCGCCGGACATCGGGATCACCGCGCAGCCAAGGCGCTCCGCGCCGGCGTGGATGCCCAAGCCCCCGGTGAACAGCCCGTAGCCATAGGCGTTGTGCAGCTTCATTCCCGGCCGACCGCCAGCGGCGTGGATCGATCGCGCCACCAGGTCGGCCCACATGTCGAGGTCGGCCAGGGTATAGCCGACCACCACCGGCTTGCCGGTGGTACCGGACGAGCCGTGGATGCGTGCGATCCGATCCTGCGGGACGGCGAACATGCCGAACGGGTAGGTGTCGCGCAGGTCGGCCTTGGTGGTGAACGGGAGGTGACGGAGGTCCGACAGCTGGGCGATGTCGTCCGGATGGATACCGGCACGGTCGAAGCGGTCGTGGTAGAGCGGCACGTTCTCGTAGGCGTGCCGAACCGACCATTTCAGCCGTTCGAGCTGGATCGCGGCGAGCTCGTCGCGGGACAGGCTTTCGATCCTGTCGCTTGCTCCGGGCAGCGGATAACGAGGCGCCATCATGTCTGCGGACCGGAACATTCAAACCTCCAGACCTCTCGCTGCCGAGGTCGGTTCCTCATTCGACCGGTGGGATCTGCGCGTCCGGCGGCAGGAGGTCGCCGACCGACCTGCCGTGACCCTGGAACAGGGCGACGACCTGCCCATCCGCGTTCAACACCGACACGTCGTAGAGGCCGCTTCGCCCGACACGCGCCCGTTCCGTCGCGTGCGCGAGAAGGACCTCGTTCGGCATGGTGGGGCGCAGATAGGTGATGCTGCACTGGCTGGCGACCACGCGCCGGCCGTAGCTGTTGGCTGCGAGCGCGAACGTGGTGTCGGCCAGGGCGAACACCACCCCGCCATGCGTGGTCCCATGGCCGTTGCAGCAGGAAGGCGTGACCACCACGGATATGGAAGCCGTTCCCGGTCCCACGGAGACGAGGGAGAAGCCGAGACCGGTCGCCAGCCGGTCGTGCTCCAGCAGCACGGCCGCGCTGCGTCGTGCCAACTCGTCCAGGTCAGCGACGGGAGCCGTCATCCCTGGCCATCGAAGCGGGGCGTGCGCTTCTCGACGAAGGCCGCCACGCCCTCCGCATAATCCGCCGTCTGCCCGGCGCGGCGCATCAGGTCGCGCTCCAGGTCGAGTTGGGCATCCAGCGTGTTGCCGCTGGACGCGTTGAGCGCCAGCTTGATCTGGCCCAGCCCGAAAGTCGGCTGCAGGGCGAGATGCGCGACCAGCGCCTCCGTGTCTTCCCGCAGCCGCTCGTCGTCGACGGTCTTCCAGATCAGCCCCCACGCCTGCGCCTGCTCGGCGGGCAGCGGCTCGCCGAGCATGGCCAGGCCGCGGGCGCGCGCATCGCCAACCAGACGCGGGAGATGGAAGGTGCCGCCGGAGTCCGGGATCAGGCCCAGCCTCGCGAAGGAGAGAACGAACTTCGCCGAGCGGGCCGCGATGACGATGTCGCAGGCCAGCGCGATGGTCACCCCGGCACCCGCGGCCACGCCGTTGACGGCGCAGACTACCGGCTTGCGCATCGACCGCAGCTGGCGGATCAGCGGATTGTAGAACTCCTCGACGGTGGCGCCGAGATCGGGCGGAGGCCCACCGGGAGCGGAGACGCGGCTGGTCAGGTCCTGGCCGGCGCAGAAACCACGTCCGCTTCCGGTCAGCAGCACGGCGCGGCACTCTGGATCCTCGGCCGCCTGCTCGAGCGACGCACGCAGTTCACGGTGCATGACGTCGTTGAACGCGTTCAGCCGGTCCGGACGGTTGAGCACGATGGCTTGCCAACCGGGATGCCTAGAAACCTCGATGAAGTCCATACTCCCCCTTTGGAAGGGTCGGGCTGGCCCCCGCTCCTCTCCGTGCATCGGCACGCGGCTGTTGTCACCGCTTGAGTTGACCGAGCGTTCGGTTAATAGTTCTCGAAAGAAGCCTGTCCTGTCAATGGTCGGAACCACGGAGAACCACGGATGCTCTACGCGCGGCACCGCGCCCTGCTTGACGAGGCGGCGCAGCACGTGCGGGCCCGTGACTTCTGGACCCCGTTTCCGGAAGCGCCCAGCCGGCAGGCCTACGGCAACGACGCCGCCAGCCGGGGCACGGAGGCGTTCGAGCAGCTGCTGGGACGGCGCTTTCCCGTCGACGGGGCATCCCCGGACGGACCGACGCCGGAACAGGCCGGCGACCAGACGTGGCTCGGTGACGAGCGATCGCCGTTCGGCCGTGGACTTGGGATCCTGTACCAGGCCCGAACGGCGGACGGTCTCGTTTCCGCGGCCGCCCGCGCATCGGCCTCCTGGTCCAGGGCGCCGGTGGAGACCCGAGCCGGCATCGCCGCGGAGATCCTGCTGCGCCTGAACGCACAGAGCTTCCTGATCGGGCACGCGACCCAGCACACCACCGGACAAGCGTTCCCGATGGCGTTCCAGGCCGGCGGCCCGCACGCGCAGGACCGCGGGCTGGAAGCGGTCGCCGTGTCGCTGTCGGCGATGACGCAGGTGGTCGGCGAGGTTCTGTGGGAGAAGCCGCAAGGCCGTTCGGGAGACGTGCTGCGGCTGCGCAAGACGTTCCGGATCGTGCCGCGCGGGATCGGCCTGGTGATCGGCTGCGCGACCTTCCCGAACTGGAACAGCTACCCGGCCATCTTCGCCGACCTGGTCACCGGCAACGCGGTGATCGTGAAGCCGCATCCCGGCGCGATCCTGCCGCTGGCGATCACCGTGCGGACCGGACGAGCGGTGCTGCGCGAGAACGGCTTCGATCCGGACGTGCTGCAACTGGCGCCCGACACGCCGGACGCCCCGATCGCCCGGACGCTCGCGACCCGCCCCGAGATCGGGCTGGTCGACTTCACCGGATCGCCGGTATTCGCCGACTGGCTGCGCGAGAACGTCCGGCAAGCGGCACTGTTCACCGAAGAGGCGGGGCTGAACAGCATCGTCATCGACTCCACCCACGACTTCGACGGCATGTGCCGGAACATCGCGTTCTCGCTGTCGCTCTATTCCGGCCAGATGTGCACCGCGCCACAGAACATCTTTGTCCCGGCGGATGGCGTGGCGACCGACCTCGGACACCGAAGCGTGGAACAGGTCGAGACGGCCTTGGTCGAGGCGGTGGACGCACTGCTCTCCAGTCCCGAGCGGGCGGCGCAGGTCGCCGGCACGATCGTCAACGAGACGACGCTGGAGCGAGTCGCATCGGCCCGCGGTCTCGGCCGCATCCTTCGCGACAGCCGGCCGCTATCCGGCAACGGCCGTACCGCGACGCCGCTGATCCTCGGCATCGGGCTGGACTCCCGCGATGCCTACGAGACCGAGCGCTTCGGCCCGATCAGCTTCGTGATACGGGCGCCGGACACCGCCGGTGCCATCGCCGCCGCCGCCAGCGGCGCGCGTCGCCGCGGCGGCATCACCGCGTCGCTCTACACCACCGACGACGCCTGCGCCGACATGGCAACCGAGGCATTCGTGCAAGCCGGCGTTGCGCTGTCGATCAACCTGACCGGCGGCCTGTTCGTGAACCAGAGCGCCGCGTTCAGCGACTTCCACGTCTCCGGGGCCAATCCCGCCGGGAATGCCTGCCTCACCGACGTCGCGTTCGTCGCCAGCCGGTTCCGGATCGCGTGCACCCGGGAAACGCTCGCCCCGACGGCTGCGATTCCCAATCTAGGACATGCCGCATGACCGACGCCTTCATCTGCGACTTCGTCCGGACCCCAATCGGCCGCTACGCCGGGGTCCTGAAGGATGTGCGTGCGGACGACCTCGCCGCCCACCCGCTCCGCGTGCTGCGTGAGCGCCACGCCGGGCTCGACTGGGATTCGGTCGACGACGTCATCCTCGGCTGCGCCAACCAGGCCGGCGAGGACAACCGCGACGTCGCCCGCATGGCGGTACTGCTGGCCGGGCTTCCGGTCGGAGTGTCCGGCACCACGTTGAACCGGCTCTGCGGCTCCGGACTTGATGCCATCGGCGCGGCGGCGCGCGCCATCCGCTCGGGGGATGCCGAGCTGATGATCGCCGGCGGGGTCGAGAGCATGACCCGCGCGCCGTTCGTGACGGCCAAGGCGACGGAAGCGTTCTCGCGCGGTGCCGAAACGTTCGACACGACGATAGGCTGGCGCTTCGTCAACCCGCTGCTGAAGGCGCAGTACGGGGTCGACTCGATGCCGGAGACGGCGGAGAACGTGGCCCAGGACTTCGGCATCTCCCGGACGGATCAGGATCTCTTCGCCCTGCGTTCGCAGCAGCGAACCGCGACGGCGCAGGCCAACGGCGTGCTCGCCCGCGAGATCGCCCCGATAGCGGTGCCGGCCGGCCGGGGCCAGATGCGGCTGGTGGAGATCGACGAGCATCCGCGTGCCGACACCACGCTCGAGGGGCTCGCCAAGCTGCGCACGCCGTTCCGCAAGGAGGGCGGCTCGGTGACCGCTGGGAACGCCTCGGGCGTGAACGACGGAGCCGGCGCGGTCATCGTCGCCAGCGGGGCGGCTGCGCGACGTCAGGGGCTGACGCCGCGCGCCCGGGTGGTGTCGATGGCGACCGTCGGGGTCCCGCCGCGGATCATGGGCATCGGTCCGGCGCCCGCCACCGAGAAGCTGCTCGCCCGCAACGGGCTCTCGATCGGCGACATCGACCTCGTCGAGCTGAACGAAGCGTTCGCCTCGCAATCGCTGGCGGTGCTGCGCAGGCTGGGGCTCCCGGACGACGCCGAGCATGTGAACCCGTCCGGCGGCGCGATCGCGCTGGGCCACCCGCTCGGCATGTCCGGCGCCAGGCTGGTGATGGCGGCGGTTGCCGCCCTGGAGACCCGCGAGGCGCGTCGTGCGGTGGTGACGATGTGCATCGGGGTCGGCCAGGGTATCGCCATGCTGATCGAGCGGGTCTGAACCATGGTCTCGGACCCGGTCCGGTCGCGCCGCCAGGGTGCCGTCGCGGTGGTCGAGATCGACTACCCGCCGGTCAACGCGCTGTCCAACGCGGTCAGGGCCGGCCTGATCGAAACGCTGCGACGGCTCGATGCCGATGACGAGGTGACGGCGCTGGTGATCACCGGCGGCAACGGACGCTTCATCGCCGGCGCCGACATACGCGAGATGTCGCAGCCGCCCGCCAAGCCGTTCCTTCCCGACGTGGTGGCGGCGGTCGAGGCGGTGTCGAAGCCGGTCGTGGCCGCGATCGACGGGGCGGCGCTGGGTGGCGGGCTGGAGATCGCGCTCGCCTGTGATTTGCGAATCGGCAGTTCGCGCGCCAGGCTCGGCCTGCCGGAGACACGGCTGGGGCTGATCCCGGGCGCTGGCGGGACGCAGCGCCTGCCTCGCCTGGTCGGTCTGGTCGAGGCGATCGGCATGATCGCGGAGGCCCGGATCCTGACTGGCGCCCAGGCGAGGAAGGCGGAACTGCTCGACCAGCTCTGCGACGACGACGTCGTCGACGAGGCAGTGGCCCTGGCACCCGGGACGCCCAAGCGGGCGGTCTCCGCGCTGCCGGTCCGGGGCGGCGGGGACGTGGAGGCGGCCGCCGCTAGAGCGCTTCGCCGTGCCCGCGGTGCCTCCGCAGTCGAAGAGGCGGTGCGGGTGGTGCGGGCGAGCGGCACCGTTTCCTTTGCCGAAGGCTTGGCGCTGGAGCGCGAAACCTTCCTGAGGCTGCGTGCCGGCGAAGAGGCGGCGGCGCTGAGGCACCTGTTCCTGGCCGAACGTCAGGCCGGCCACGTGCCAGGCTGCGAGGGAGTCGCGCCGCGCCCGTTGCGCCGGGCTGCGGTGATCGGCGGGGGCACCATGGGATCGGGCATCGCGGCCTGCCTCGCCGATGCGGGGCTTGAGGTCGCGCTGATCGAGCGCGACGCCGAGAGCGCGGAGGCGGGCGCCACGCGGGTCCGCGGGCTCTATGACAGGCAGATCCGGAGCGGGCGCCTGACTGCAGAGGAGGCTGGGCGACGCGTCTCGCGCGTCGGGGCCAGCGACGACTGGAGCCGGCTGTCGGACGTCGACGTGGTGATCGAGGCGGCGTTCGAGGATCTCGACGTCAAGGCAGACATCTTCCGCCGCATCGACGTGCAGGCCCGCCAGGGCACGATCCTGGCCAGCAACACCTCCTATCTCGACCTGGACCTCATCGCCGGCTTCACCACACGGCCGGATGACGTGCTCGGCCTGCACTTCTTCTCTCCGGCGAACGTCATGCGCCTGCTGGAGGTGGTGCGGGGCGCGCGAACCTCGCCGGAGGTCATGGCGACCGGGATGGCCCTGGGCAAGACGCTGGGCAAGGTCGCGGTCGCGGCGGGGGTGGGCGAAGGCTTCATCGGCAACCGCATCTTCGCCCACTACCGACGCCATGCCGAGTACCTGCTCGAGGACGGCGCCTCACCGCGCGAGATCGACCAGGCACTGGAGGATTACGGCTTCGCCATGGGGCCGTTCGCAGTGGCCGACCTGTCCGGCCTCGACATCGCCTGGGCGATGCGGCGCAGGCGGACGGCGACGCGCGACCCGAGCGAGCGCTACGTCGCGATCCCCGACCTGTTCTGCGAGGCCGGGCGGCTGGGTCGCAAGACCGGCGCCGGCTGGTATAGCTACGGCGCGGGGGAGCCGGTCCTGGACGACGACGCCGTCACGCTGATCGAGACCGGACGCAGGCAGGCCGGCGCGAAGCCGCGCGCCTTCGCTCCAGACCAGATCCGCCGTCGGCTGCTGGCGGTGATGGCCAACGAAGCGGCCAAGGTGCTGGAGGCTGGCGTGGCCGCGCGCGCGGGCGACATCGACCTCGTCTTCGTCAACGGCTACGGCTTTCCGCGCGGCAAGGGTGGCCCGATGTTCGCCGCCGATCGTGCCGGATTGGCCAACGTGCTCGCCGAGGTGGAGGCGGCCGCGCGCTGCGGGGGCGCCGGATCGGAGCCATCCGAGCTGCTGGAACAGCTGGTGCGCGAGGGCAGGACGTTCCTGTAGTGCTCTTGGGCCAGCCGCCTCATCCACCGCCTGTTGCGCAAGTCCCTGTCTCGATCAGCATGCCCGGGGTGGAACCGGACGCTCTGGGAGATGCAGCATGAACCGCCCGTTCCTGCACGGAATCCACCACCTCAAGTTTCCCGTCAGTGACATCGGGAGAAGCCTGGCCTTCTACGAGCGGGCCCTCGGCGCGCGCCGGGTAGCCGAGTGGGACCACATGCACCAGGACGGCAGTCGCTATGCCATCATCCTGGAGGTGCCTGGTCTCGGGACCTACCTTGAGCTGCGGCTGGACCCCAAGGCGGCCGGGCGGCACTGCGGCTTCGATCCGGTGACACTCGCGGTCCGGGACCGTCGCGAGTTGCAGGCCTGGGCCGCTCAGCTGGACGGTGCCGGCATCGAGCATTCGCCGGTGCTGATCACCATCCAGGCTTGGCTAATAGTCTTCATCGATCCGGACGGGCTGCGGCTGCGGCTCTACACCCTTGAGACCCACGGTCCGGAACTGGCTCCGGACGAGAACTCGCCCTGGATCACCGCTGCTTAGCAGCGAGGTCCCGGCCGCTGGTCATGGATGCCCAACGAGGCGGAAGATGTGCAGGACGGCGTGGCCTCGCGCGCGGGCGACATCGACCTCACCTTCGTCAACGGTCATGGCTTCCCGCGCGGCAAGGACGGCCAGATGTTCGCCACCGAGCGTGCCGGGCTGCCTGCCGTGCTCGCGGAGGTGGAGGCGGCCACATATTCCGGCGGCGCCCGCCGTGCTGCTGGTGCGGCTGGTCCGTGAGGGCAGGTCGTTCCTGTAGGAGCGGCGGAACGCATTACGACCATCCGGTCAATCGCCCGCGGCCAGCATCCGCTCAGCGTCTACCGCGGCGGTGAGCTCCGCCGGGACCGGCCGGCTCTTGAAGGTCTCGCCGTCGACGAAGACGCAGGTCGTCTCTGCCGTCCAGCAGAGACGGCTTCCGGCCCGCGCCGTCATCGCGAAGTCGAGGGCGCTTCGTCCGGCCCGCACAAGCGAGACCTCGACATCGATCGTGTCGGCAGGCGTCATCGGCGAGACGAAGCGGCAGCCGAGCGAGACGAATGGCGTCAGGGGGCCACCGAACCACTCGACCGACAGGCGCTCGCGAAACCAGGCCTCGACCGCCTCGACCACGAAATGAGCGATCCGGGGCGTATAGACGATGCCGGCGGCATCGGTATCGCCCCAGACGATGCGACGTCGGTGAACGAAACGACCTCCTTCAGGAGACATCTTCGACTGGCCGCGCGCTCATCGTCAGGAGTTCGTAGCGGGCGACCGCGTCGTGATCCTGGTTGAAGATCTCCACGTCCCAACGGACCTCGCCGTAGCTCGGCTCGCGGGCGGCGTTCTTCGACTTCACCGTCAGGCGGACGCGGATGCTGTCGCCCGGCACCACCGGCTTCAGGAAGCGCAGACCCTCTATGCCGTAATTGGCCAGAAGCGGGCCGGGCGCCGGATCGACGAAAAGGCCTGCCGCGAAGGACAGCAGCAGGTAGCCATGCGCGACGCGGCCGGGGAAGAACGGGTTGGCCGACGCGGCCGCCTCGTCCATGTGCGCGTAGAACCTGTCGCCGGAGAACTCCGCGAAATGCTCGATGTCCTGGAGCGAGATCGTGCGCGACGACGTGTTGAACGTATCGCCGACATTCAGCGCCATGAAGTCTCGGCGGAACGGATGCTCGATAGTGACGACCTCCGGAGCACCGCGGATCCAACGCTTGGTCAGGTTCGCCAGCCGCGACGGCGATCCCTGAAGGGCAGTGCGCTGCATGTAGTGCTTCACGCCGCGTATGCCGCCCAGCTCCTCGCCGCCTCCGGCCCGGCCGGGGCCGCCATGCACCAGGCTCGGCAACGGAGAGCCGTGACCGGTGCTTTCCTTGGCACAGTCGCGATCGAGCAGCAGCAGCCGCCCATGATACGGCGCCACCCCGGCAATGAGGTCGTGCGCGACCTCGTCGTCATAGGTGTAAACCGACGCGACCAGGCTGCCCTCCCCGCGCTGCGCCAGCCCTATGGCGTCGGCCAGATCGTCGTAGGGCATGATCGACGCGACCGGTCCGAACGCCTCCGTCTGATGCACCAGCCCCGACGCCCGCGGTCGCGGATTGTGCAGCAGCACAGGCGACAGGAAGGCGCCCGCGCCTTCCGGAACGCCGAGCGTCTTACACTGTTCGGGATCACCGAACACGATCTCGCTCTCCTGCAGGAGCTGGGCGATCCGCTGGCGCACGTCGGTGCGCTGGCCGATCCCTGCCAGCGGCCCCATCGTGACGTCGTCGCGGCGAGGATCGCCCATCACCATCCGACCGAGGCGTTCGCTGATCGCGGCACCAGCCGGCTCGACCAGCGCCTGGGGCACGATGACGCGCCGGATGGCGGTGCATTTCTGTCCGGCCTTCGCCGTCATCTCGCGTACGACCTCCTTGACGAACAGGTCGAACTCCGCGGTGCCCGGCACGGCGTCCGGCCCAAGGATTGCCGCGTTCAGGCTGTCCCGCTCGGCGATGAAGCGAACGGCCTTCGACGAGACGACGGAGTTGTTGCGGAGCATCTCAGAGGTCTGGATCGACCCGGTGAAGGAGAGCACGTCCTGGCCGGTGAGATGGTCGAGCAGATTGCCGCTGCGGCCGCTGATGAACTGCAACGCGCCGGGAGGCAGGATCCCGGACTCGACGATCATCTGCACGACGGCGTGGGCCACGTAGCCGGTCACGGTGGCCGGCTTGGTGATCACCGGCATGCCACCGATAAGGGCCTGGGACAGCTTTTCCAGCATGCCCCAGCAGGGAAAGTTGTAGGCGTTGATGTGCACGGCCACGCCTTGCAGCGAGGAAAGGATGTGGGTGCCGACGAAGGTGCCCTGCCGCGACAGCGTCTCCACGTTCTCGGTGATGAAGGTCTCGCTCGGCAGCTCGCGCTTGGCAGCGGAGGCGTAGGAGAAAAGGGTGCCGATGCCGCCATCGATGTCGACCCAGCTGTCCTTCCGGGTAGCGCCGGTATCGTAGGACAGCGCGTAGAGTGCCTCCTTGCGCTCGGTCAGATACACTGCGAGGCGCTTGACCAGATCGGCACGACAATGAAAGTCGAGCGCCCGAAGCGCCGGACCTCCAACATGGCGGGCGTAGGTCACCATGTCCCCAAAATCGAGGCCGTGGCTGGATACGACGGCGACGACGTGCCCGTCGACCGCGCTCGCGATCTCCTCCGCCCCGGCTCCTGGACGATGCCAGCGCCCCTCGGCGTAGGACGCTACGGTGATAGCCATGCGGGATGCTCCTCTGGATCGGTCCGCGACCGGCGGACGACGGGGCGTCTGGATCCGAACTTGCATTAGATTAACCGGACGGTCGGTCGAAACAAGCGTCCGGGCGGGCGCGTGCGCTTAGCCCGCGCCCGCCCGGACGTGCCGGCTCAGATGTGGATGGGCTTTCCGCGAACCGCCATGGCCGCTTCCTTCATGGCCTCGGCATGGGTCGGATGAGCATGGCACGTGTAGGCGATGTCTTCGGAGGAGGCGCCGAACTCCATGGCTTGGGCAGCCTGGGCGATCATCGTGCCGGCCAGGGACGAGACGATCCACACGCCGAGCACGCGATCGGAGTTCGCGTCGGCCACGATCTTGACGAAGCCGTCAGTGTCCTTGTTGGTCCGGGCTCGCGAGTTGGCGAGCATCGGAAACCGGCCGACCTTCACCTCACCCGCTGCCTTCGCCTCCTCCTCAGTCAGCCCCACGCCTGCGAACTCGGGCATGGTGTAGACCACGCTCGGGATAACCAGGTGGTTCACGGCAGCGGGCAGGCCGGCGATGATCTCCGCGACCGCGATCCCCTCGTCCTCGGCCTTGTGCGCCAGCATTTGGCCCGGCACCACGTCGCCGATCGCCCAGATCCCTTCGACGGAGGTGCGGAAATTTTCGTCGACCGGGATCGACCCCCGCCTGTCCACTTCTATCCCGGTCCGGTGCAGGTCGAGCCCTTCAGTGTTGGCACGGCGCCCGATCGCGACCAGGACTGCGTCAGCCGTAATGGAGGACGCCTCGCCGCCTGCGGCCGGCTCGATCGTCAGGACGACCTCGCCATCCCGGCGCTCCGCACGCGTCACCTTTGACGACGTATGGATGATGAGGCCCTGACTACGGAGCAGCTTCGCCGCCTGGACTCGAACCTCGCCATCCAGACCGGGCAAGATTTCGTCGAGGAACTCGATCACGGTCACCTTCGCGCCGAGCCGCTTCCAGACGGAACCCAACTCGAGACCGATCGCGCCGCCACCGATGACGACGAGGTGCCTCGGAACCTGCGGGAGCTCGAGGGCGCTGGTGGAGTCGAGGATGACCTGGTGGTCGACCACCACGCCCGGCAGGGGAGCCACCGTTGATCCGGTCGCAATGACGATGTTCTTCGCACGGACGCTGCGGCCATCCACCACGACGGTATCCCTGGCAGTGAACCGGGCGGAGCCCTTCAACCACTCGACCTTGTTCTTTCTAAACAGCGACGCGATGCCGCCGGTCAGGTTGCGGATCGCCTCCCGCCGTTGGTCGTGCATCCCATCCAGATCGAGCGACACCTCGCCCACCTTCACCCCGAACTGCGCCAGCGCGCCGGACCGGGCATCCTCGTAGAGCTGCGAGGCGTGCAGCAGCGCCTTCGAGGGGATGCAGCCCACGTTGAGGCAGGTACCGCCGAGCGTGTCGCGGCTCTCGACGCAGGCGGTCTTCAGCCCCAGCTGCGCTGCCCGGATCGCGGCGACGTAGCCACCCGGCCCGGCGCCGATGACGAGGACGTCGACATCGTGACCTGCCATTAGGAGGACCAGCCTTCGAGGGTGTTCACGAAGGTCGTCAGCCACGCGTTGGTCTGGTGGCCGTCCACCACGCGATGATCGACGGTCAGCGAGACGTAGCACATCGGGCGGATCTGGATCGTGTCGGTGCCATCCACGTCGCGCACGATGACGCGCTTCTCCAGCTTGCCCACCCCCAGGATCGCCGATTGCGGCTGGCTGATGATGATCGGCGCGGCGAACAGCGAGCCGGAGACGCCGTGGTTGGAGATCGTGAAGGTGCCCCCGCGCACATCCGCCGGACCGAGCTTGTTCGCCCGGGCGCGGCCGGTCAGGTCCTGCAGCCGCGCGGCGATGCCGGTCAGCGACAGATCCTGGCTTCGATGCACGACGGGCACGATCAGTCCCTTCTCGCCGAGGGCAGTGCCGATGCCGATATTGATGTCGTCGAACACGTCGATCCGGTCATCGTGCCAGCGGCTGTTGATCGTCGGCACCGCGCGCATCGCCGCGACGCAGGCGGCCACAAGGTAGGCGGTGATCGTCAGGTTGACCCCGTCGCGCTCGAAGAGCGGCTTGTGCTTGCGTCGATGTACCTGGACCGCGCTTAGATCCGCCTCAAAAACCGCGGTCACGTGCGGCGCGGTTGTCACCGAATGCAGCATGTTCTCCGCGATCGCGCGGCGCATCCGGTCGTGCGGGATCGTCTTCACTCCGGCAGCCGTTGGCGCCGGCTCGACGGCACTCGGCTCAGGCCGGGCCACCGGTGCTGCCGCAGGCGCATACGCATCGACGCCGGGGGTCTGCACCTCCTCAACCACGGCCTTGCCAGCCGCGGCGTGCTGCACATCGTCGAGCGTGATGCGTCCGCCGCGACCGCTGCCAGTCAGCGTTGCCGGATCCAGGCCGTGCTGACGCACGCCGCGCCGGACTGCGGGAGACAGGGCTGGCGGCGAAGTGACCGTCTTGCCGCCGTGGACGGCGTCCGATGTCGCGGCCGGGCGGTCCGGCACGGTCGCCTCGTCCCGATCGAGCGACGCCGCGGCATCGCGCAGGCGTCCGAGGACGGCTCCAGGCACGGCCTCCGCGTCGGAGTGGAGCAGGATCTCCTCCAGGATGCCGGCGGCCGGTGACGAGACCTCCTGGGTAACTTTGTCGGTCTCGAGCTCGACCAGGGGATCGTGCTCGGCCACCGTGTCGCCGATCTTTTTCAGCCAGCTGCGAACGACAGCCGTAGTACCTTCCTGCTCGGCAGGAACGAAGATGTCGATCATGGGACGTCCTCAGAAGCCCAGCATTTCGTCAATCTTGTCTCGTATGCGCGCCACCGAAGGCAAAACATGGTCGAGCAAGGCCGGGTTATGCGGGCTGGGCACGTCCGGCATCGTCAGCCTGCTGACCGGCGCATCAAGGTCCATGAACGCTTCGTCGGCCACCAGCGCCGCGATCTCGGCGCCGAACCCGGCGGTCTTCAGGTCTTCGTGGACGATCAGGCAGCGATGCGTGCGTTTGACGGAGGCCAGGACAGCATCCTGATCCCACGGCATGAGTGTGCGAAGGTCGATGATGTCGGCCGACCGGTGCTCGGCCGCTTCCTCGCAACGCGGCACCATCGCGCCCCAGGTGACGATGGTGATGTGGTCGCCGGACCGGGTCGTGGTCGCCTTACCGAACGGGATCACGTAGTCGTCGCCCGGATAGGCCCGACGCGCCCACGCCAGGTCCAGCATCGCGCGGTGCTCGAAGAAGATCACCGGGTCGTTGCCGCGCATGGCTGATCGCAGCAGCCCGACCGCGTCTTCCGCGTTGGAGGGCACCGCCACCATCCAGCCCGGCTGATGGACGAAGGCGACCTCGTTGGTCTGGCTGTGCCACGGATCGCCGCATTTGAAGAAGCCGCCCGGCACCCGGATCACGACCGGTGCGGCGAACCGGTTGTCGGTGCGCCAACGCATCGTGCCGCAATCGTTGATCTGCTCGGTGGCCGGCTCGGCATACTTGCGGAACTGGATCTCCGCGACAGGAACCAACCCCGCCAGGGCGAGACCCACTGCGCGACCGACGATGCCCTCTTCCGAAAGACTGGTGTCAAACACGCGTTGGCTGCCGAACTTCTCCTGCAGACCGAGCGTCACGGCATGCACGCCGCCTTTCGGACCGACATCTTCACCGAACAGGAGCACCCTCCGATTGATCTCGAGCTCGTGCTCGAGCGTGCGCCGGATGGCCGTCACCATGTTGATGCGCTGCCGATCAGGCGTCGCCACCTCCGTTGCCGGAGGCGGCAAGTAACCCGCCGACCATTGTCCACCCATCGCCTGCAAGGCGCCCGGTTCCGAGAAGACGTTCCGAATCACGGTAGCGGGATCTGCGACCGGGCGTGCTTCCGCGCGTTCCAGGCCCTCCTCCGCGTCGGCCGCAGCCTGGCTTTCAAGGGTCGCCCACTCCTCTTCCGCCAGCACCGCCGGAACCAGATAGCTGCGCAGTTTCTGCAGCGGATCACGCGCCCACTCTGCCTTGACGACGTCGTCGGACTTGTACGTCTGGGTGTCCTGGAAGCTGTGCCCCTGAAGACGGGGCACTGTCAGGCGAAGCAGGCATGGGCCCTTGCGCCTGCGCACGTGCTCGACCGCCGCCTCGGTCAACTCCGCGGCCTCGGCCGGATCGGTGCCGTCGCCGCTCATGATGGTCAGCCCCTGCCAGCTCCCCAGATTGGCCGCGATGTTGCCGCCCGGCGTCTGGAAGCTGGAGGGAACCGAGATGCCGTAGCCGTTATCCTCGATGTAGAAGAGCATCGGCAGCGTCTGCGTTGTCGCGATCGTCAGGGCCGACCAGAATCCGTTGGACGCGACCGACGCATCTCCTCCGAGAACGACCGCAATGGCGTCGTCATAATCGCGATCGTCGAGAACGGAACGGTGGTACTCGATTGCCTGTGCCCAGCCCGCCGTTGGGGTATACTGGGCACCAACACCGCCGGACATCGGCAACGCGGAAGCGCCAACTGGATTGGGATAGTTGAACACAGTGCCAATATCGCGACCGCCTGAGTACCCGCCCGAACGGCCCATCGCCGAAGACAATGCGACCTCGGGATGCACGCCCAATGCCAGAAGAAGCGGCCGCGACCGATAGTAGCCGCAGGTCGCATCCTGCTTGCGGTTTAGGCGCAGGCCGAGAAGGATCTGCGCCATGTCATGACCACGGGCCGAGAACTGGTAGAGGACCTTCTTGTCGGGGACGAGCCGCTCCTCCTCCATGCTGTCGAGCGCCCGCGACAGGCTGACAAGGTAGACCACCTTCGCCCATGCATGCCGATCGTCAGGAACATTGTGCCCCGGCAACTGAGCGGCAGAGGTTTCAAGCAAGGGTCCGTCCTTCCATATCACGGCCGAATGGCCGGTCAACTAACTGTAGGTATAACCAACAATCCGCCCCCGTGCTACGGGTGATCGCGGTATACCGGAGTCACGAAAGCGACCGTCACGATGACAGTCGCTTGACTTCCTGGAAATTTGACAAGCTCGGTGCTGCGGTTCGCGCACGCGTCCACCGCAAATGCAAGTCCAGGGCGCTCCGAGTGCTGGCGTTTATCAATATTAAGGCCTTCTCTGAACCTGACGGACCGACTTCACGGAAAGCAGCAGCCGAGACTTGTAGTCCGGTGCAAAGTCCAGGGCGGCAACATGTGACATCGTGCCGTGCCGGTTGTAGTCATGACCCTGTCATTTGACCTGGACTGTCCGCATCAGCGATACGGTGGCGAGTTCTTCAAACCTGAAGCCTGCGCCATTGCTTCACGGCTTTAGGTCGATTCTTCGCGGGTCACCAGCCCTGCCCTGGCGGCGACAGATTGAGCTTCTGACACGAAGGCCGGGAGGTCGCCGCTTAAAATCGATGCGAGCTGACACATTACCAAATGCGGTGGATCGTCGGAGGGCTATTCCCCGCAGCGCCGTCCATTGTTCGGATAGACCAATAGATGAGGCGCTGGGTGTCGTCTTTAGGTTCGAAGACAGCGGCCGAAATTCATCGACAAGTCCCTCCACTCGATCGCCTGCAAAGCGGCAACGTTACTAGCCGAACATGATGACGGCTGCCCGACGTCGGGGCGAACTGCGACGTTCCACGCATGCCCCGGTCGCGAGCGCGATACGAGACCGACGCACATCTGCCAGCCCGTCTCGTATGCCACGCGTGGCGGCTGCAGATTCCGTTTCCCCGCCACGTCCAACTTGATCACGACGGCCGCCTTTCATGTCAGCACCTCCGGCAACTTCTGCCGATAATGCTGCGGACACCGCACCCACGGCATTCAGGCATCCGTATGTCTTACGCCCGGGATGGCAGCCACTAAGCTTCCCAAGTTAGAATGCGGTCGCACCATGTCAAGTTCACCTGCATGTCGACCAAGCGTCAGCACGATCAACCCGGTTGCGACCGAGGTAAGACCAGCGAACAGGAACAGCGTTTCGCTCGACATACCCAAGCCCACGAGAAGTCCTCCAAGCAACGGTCCGCACATCGCGCCGATCCTCCCGATGCCCATGCACCAACCAACACCGGATCCCCTAACCGGAAGAGCGAAAAAGCTGGCAGACAGAGCGACCGTGCAGATTTGCGCACCGATGCTGAGGAAGCCTCCTACAAAGGTCGTCAAGAGAATGACTGGAAGCGACGACGACTGGCCGATAAGGGTGATCCCGATTGACCCGAATAGATAGGCGCTACCGATGACCTTAACCATGCCAACTCGATCCCCGAGCAGGCCTAGAAGCACGCAGCCCAGGACGGACCCCAGATTGAGTGCTGCCACGCCAAGCAGTGCATGGCCCATATGAACACCTGCAGCACTTAGTGTCAGCGGCAACCAGTTGACCAAGAAGTAGGTGAGCAACAGGCTCAAGAAGAAGACGCCGCCAAGCAGCAATGTGGCAGTGCCATGACCGTTCCTAAACAGCTCGAGGAATGGCCAACCTTCGCTATCCACTTCGACGAGATCATTTGCCGGCTTGGCCATCCATTGGCCGCGTTTAAGTACCTTGGCGACCCCGAGCGCGTTGCCCTTGCGGAGCATGAAATGTAGGGACTCTGGCAACATCAGGTAGAGTACTGGAAGCAACAAAAGGGAGATCATGCCGCCGCCGTAGAAAATGCTTTGCCAGCCGAAGGCCGGAACCAGGCTGGCGGAAAAGGCTCCCCCGACGCCGGCACCTAGTGGGAAACCACAGAACATGATCGATACGACAGCCGCGCGACGATGTGGCGGTGCGTATTCAGTCGTGATCGAGATTAAGCTTGGGAGTGCTCCGCCGAGCCCAATCCCGGTCACGAAGCGCGCCAGACACAGCATGCCGATGGTATGGGCGCGAGGCGTCAGCAGGACGGCGATGGCGAAGATCGCCACGCAGGTCAACAAGGCCGGCTTACGGCCGAAGCGGTCTCCAGCCGCACCTGCGATCATCGCACCAAGTGTACCACCGAATAAACCAATTCCGAAGACTGGGCCAAATGAAGCGGCAGGGACATACCAGGATGCGGCTATCGCCGGCGCAACGAGCGCGATTGCCTGGGTGTCGAAGCCGTCAACCATCGCCGCAACCGCACAAAGAAACACGATGACGATCTGAAGGCGTCCGACGCTGGACGCTTCATAAGCCGCGAGCGGTTGAGAGATCCACGGATCTGCCGTCATGCTACTGCATCTTCCTATCATAGGCGGATCGAGTTCGAGTCGATCACACGGCCGGCTTTATCGCTGCACCGACAAATGGGGTGTTCCAAACGTGCTTGTACCTCCAGTGACAAGCCGGGGCCGTTTCACACGAGCATCCGGTCGACGTCTGTGACCAAGCAGGTAGTGCCCTCCAGGCGGCGATGCCGTCAAGCGTGTCCGGCCGGTTCGAGCAGGGACCATGTGCTAGTTCTTCCGGCTCAGCATACGCACCTACATTACCTCGGCCTCGGGACGCCCTACACGTGCAGGCCTGCCCCGGCTGTAGAGACAGGTCTTCACGCCACTAAAGACGACACTTCCGGAACCAGTTCCAGACTTATGTTGAGCTCTCCAAAGCCGTGGCGGATCGCGGTTTGGTAGATCAGTCGATGATATTTGCTGTCGGCGCCCAAAACAGCGGCGCAAGGCTTTCATTGGTCTACCACCCTCTCTCCTGCATTGTCGGCATGGCGACGACGACGGAAGGTATTAGCTCCCGCCGTCACGGCCATCTGAGCACGCGAATCCGCTTTTGCGGCAGTCCTCATCGTCTGCCACGATCTCCGGAATGAGCTGCTTACGGTAGTAACTACCCTCAGCGTGTAGAAGCCGAAGCTTCAGCGACTGGGCTAATGCAACCAAACAACAAGGCTTGGCATACATGTAACCGCGTTCGACACGAGTCAGCGTCATCGTGCACCAGACATTATGGAGTGCTTAACTAATGCCCGTCAAATTTGCTCTACGCCTGCTGAGATAGTGGCACTATCCCGTCCAGTCGGTCGACCAGAGCGTCAGCGTCTTAGGCTAGAGTTCAGAAGTAGACGGCAGCCCCTCCGATCACGTTGATTGCGCTTCCAGTGGAGCTTGTGTAGGTGAATGGGGTTGGATTGTCGATATAGCTCAATCCAGCATTCAAGTAGACGCCATGTGTCACTTGGAAGCTGTAGGAGGCCGTAATGGCCTTGCTGTCGGTGTGCGTCAGCTGGTGGACGGAATTCAGTCGCTCAATAAAGAACTGACTGAAGATGTTATCTGTGAAGATCAGTGCCATCTGGTCGAAGGGTCGATGCGGCAAAAGGCCGAGACCGTAGAGGCGGGCCTCGTAGTACTGGGAGAACGGGTTCAGGTTCGGCGGCGCGTATTCAACCGAGAAGCCCGCATACAAGCCACGATAGGATTCTTTTGGCGCGGACGAAACCTTCAGAAGCTGGCGATCACCTAAGAGATAGAGAAAGTAGTTGTGATCGCTAGTATGTTTCGGGTGATCCTCCTCTGCATAGTGACTTGCGCTGTAAGACGCACCGGTGCGTAGCCATGTCGACATTGATCCCGGCGTGGAGAGTGTCCGGTAGCCCAACTCGTTGATCACGTAGGCGCCTGAATTCGGCGTGTTGAAGTTCAGGCCTGTTGGATTATTGTTGTGCTCCAAGACGATACCGCCTGGATCAGTCGCTCTAGCCACGCCGAACTTATCATAGAAGTTTCTTGTAATGTGCGCGGTCAGGTTGATGCCGTAACTCGGAAACAGGATGGCGTTTAATCCGGTCTCGCCGCTGAGCTGGGCACCAACCCCGAATTGACCGCTGCTGAGACTTCCGGCGGTGAAGACACCAACGTATTCAAATGAGTTACCTAGTAAGCCAATTTTCACGTCCAGATGCTTGTTAAACAATGTTTGGAAATAGCTGAGCGTGCCCAGGTTTAACGTGGTCGGGCCGCCGGCGTTCCAGGAGGTGGTTTGGTAGGTCCCTTCGACCACAATTTGACCATCGGGGATGCCGTAGCGGCTTAGATCGAGCGTTACTGCTGCAATATTCTGGCTCAATACGCTGGGCTTCTGCCCGAAGTAGGACTGTAGGCCGTGGTGATCGTGACGAAGCGCGTTGTCGTAGAACGTGACGGTCGCGAGGCCAATGTACCCAATTCCGTAATCATCGGCGAGTTTACGTCTAAGGCCTCCGGCATCGAGGTCAATCGTGTTACTTGGCAACGGGAAGTTAATGATGAGGCCTTTCCAACGATAGTTGGCATAGGGGTCCTGAGGGACGCCGGTCCCGCCCACCGTAGCAGCCGCAGTGGACAGGGCGTTCGGAGCTCCTGGAGCCGCAGCCGACGGAATGCCTGCGCTTCCCGGAATGACCGTGTTGGCATTAGGATCACTGGCAGGCGAAGAAGTCGACGCAATAAGAATGCCGGGGCCTGGTAGTAGAGCGTCCTCGGCAGCGGCTGTTGTGGAAGTAGATGCGGCCACGGACTGAACCGAAGACTGGGCCTGGGCTGCAGTCGACGTAAAGACGACGGCTAATGCCAGCTTCATCCCAATCGATTGGCAGGCAAAGCTTTTGGCCTGACGAAGTTCAGCAACCTTGCCGTTCAGACCAGTGGTCGTGAAAGCACTTTGTGCGACACGACCGTTAGCGCTTGATTTATTCATTACACCTCCCTGTCGACACTACTGGTCGATCTACTGCTTTTCGCAGTTTTCTATCCTCTCGTTACCGCGCCGTCTCGAAGCCTTTGACCTTCTTTCTCTCTGCCACCGCGCATCCACTAGGACCCTGGCCGACCGGACGTTCGGTTAATTAAGACTGATAGCGGAGGGGCTGGCGATACGCCAATGGAATCTTCGACACGAGGCTCGCAATCGTCTCTTGGTGTACCGAATCGGCTTTGCCCAACCAGTGCGTCCGTTCCGTGCTGTCCAATGTACTGGTCCGGGTTGATGAGACACTATGAAAGACTGTAAGCAGCGAGTGCCGCAGGTAAAAGCCGGACTTGTCGGGCGGGTGTCTGATATCCGAGCCGCCGGATAAGGCAGGTGATGTTGTAGGCTTGCCGGAAGTCCAGCAGCGTCAGACGCAGCTGCTCGACGGTGTCGAAGTTTTGCACCCAGAGCAGGTTCTCCTTCAGCGTGCGGATGAACCGCTCGGCGCAGCCCTTGCCCTCCGGTGCCCTGAAGGCGGCGGGGGGCTCTCGGTACCCAGGAACGCGAGCTCGTCCTGGAAGACGGCGGACATGTACTGGCTGCCTTGGTCGTGACGGATGCGCAAGCCAGCAGCCACGCCTCTGGCAAAGGCGCCGAGATACTGGCGCACCCCGTGACGAAGGGTTTCAAGCGCCTCAAAGCGGGTGCCATGGCGGGCGGGGTTGATGCCTACGCACGCAGCGTCGTGGTGCCCAACAGCCACGAATACCGCGACCTAGGACCTGTTGACGAAAGATCTTGTTTCCTTGGTGTGGCTCTGATCAAGGCTT
>CAXTZG010000031.1:0-36411 GCA_964248625.1 uncultured Acetobacteraceae bacterium
ACAACGGGCCGGAGTTTGCAGCGATTGCGGTGAAGGGGTGGATCACGGGCGTGGGCGCCAAGACCGCATATATCGAACCCGGCAGCCCGTGGGAGAACGGCTACGTGGAAAGCTTCAACGGCCGGGTTCCGCGACGAGCTGCTGTCGTGCGAGATCTTCAACACGCTGGCGGAAGCGAAGGTGCTGATCGAGCAGTGGCGCGTGCACTACAACACTGCTCGTCCGCATTCCTCCCTCGGCTACCGTCCACCGGCACCAGAGGTGATCGTGTCGATGCTGCCGCTGCCAGTTACAGATCCCGGGCCAACCGGCTCAACTCAACACCAGAGCCTCATGCTCCACTGACATTTGTCTCGGACCACTCAATGGGGGCCGGTCACATGCCGTCATCGAAAAAGCGGGAGCCATGCTGTTGTTCCTTCCGCCCTACAGTTCCGACTTTAATCCAATCGTTGACCTCTACTCGCCTCAGGAATGCTCGAACTACTTTGCCGTCGGATACGATACAAACTGATCAGAAAATGCTCTAGGCAGAGCTTCGGGAGATTGCCATAGAGATTGCTTTGGTGCGAGACCTGATAGAACTAGGTGTCTGCGCCCTTGACCGCAACGCAGAGGACTTTCAAAATCTAAACGTGTCATCGCATTTCAGGATCAGACAACTAGAGGGAGCTCTCGTCACGTGACGCAGCCGGAACCCGGCGATCCCGAAGCGCCGCTCGGCCTGATCGCAGAGCTGACGCATCGCTGCCCCCTGCAATGCGGCTACTGCTCGAATCCACTCGCACTTGAGCCGCGTCGCAACGAACTTGAAACGTCGCAGTGGCAGCGCGTGTTCGATGAGGCGGCGGAACTTGGCGTGCTGCAGCTTCATTTCACCGGTGGCGAACCGATGGCGCGCCGATCTCGACGTCCTGGTTCGTCATGCGGCTTTGGCAGGCCTCTATACCAACCTCATCACCTCCGGCATGCAGCTCGACGAGCGCCGGATGAACGACCTGCGCAAGGCCGGGATCGACCATGTTCAACTGAGTTTCCAGCATGTCGACACCGAGGATGCCGAGCGGATTGGCGGCGTGCGAGGCGCGCAGGCGCGTAAGCTCGAAGCGGCTCGCGTGGTCAGGGCCTCCGGCCTGCCGCTCACCGCCAACTTCGTCATCCATCGGCAGAACGCGTCACACGTCGCGCAAATGATCGATCTCGGCATCGCCATCGGCGCGTCACGGATCGAGATCGCACACACGCAATATTATGGCTGGGGGCTGAAAAACCGCGCGGCGTTGATGCCGGACCGCGCCCAGGTGGACGCGGTCACCACAACCGTGGAGGCTGCTCGCATCGCGCAGGCTGGACGTCTCCAGATCGACTACGTGACGCCCGACTATCATGCCCGGCGTCCGAAGGCCTGCATGGGCGGCTGGGCGCGTCGGATGCTCAACATCTCACCGTCCGGCAAGGCGCTTCCCTGCCATGCCGCAGAAACGATCGACCACCTCGTCTTTCCGTCAGTTCGCGAGCAGTCGCTCCGCTCGATCTGGCGTGACGACCCGGCGTTCAACCAGTTCCGCGGCACGACGTGGATGAAGCCGCCGTGCCGGGACTGCGTCATGCGTGAAACAGACTGGGGCGGCTGCCGATGCCAGGCGTTCGCGCTTCTCGGCGACGCGGCGGCGACAGACCCGGCCTGCGACCTATCACCGCATCACGGAATCATGGCGGACGCGGTGGCGGCTCGGGGAGAGCGACCGCCGGAGCTCGTATATCGCCGGGCAAAGACGATCTCCTGTTGATGAGGCTCCATCGGGAACCGGCACGGGAACGATATGGCCGCATCGCCGGGTCGGCCACCTTCGCGGTGCTCGTGGCGGCCCTGTCCGACGCCGCCGCCCGCGCGCAGAGCGTGTCCGTGGCCGGGCCAGACACGACGGCCGAGCAGATCATCGTGCGTCCGACACCGCTCTCGGACGCGGGCGGCAACGACGCCAGCCTTCCAACCGGCAGCACTACGCTGCACCGATCGGATCTCGATTTCGCCGGGGCCCCCGATCTGCTGGATGCGCTCGGTACCGACATTCCAGGCGTGGAGCTGGACAGCGCTTCCGGGAACCCGTTGCAACCATCCCTGTTTTATAACGGCTTCGAAGCCTCTCCGCTCCAGGGCACATCGCAGGGTTTAGCCGTCTACGTGAACGGGGTCCGCTTCAACGAACCATTCGGCGACACGGTCAACTGGGATCTGCTGCCGCAGATCGCGATTGACCGCGTTACGCTTGAAGACACTGATCCGATCTACGGACTGAACGCGCTTGGCGGCGCAGCAAGCGTCCGCCTCCGCGATGGTTTCGGCTGGCAGGGCAGCGAGGCCGACCTGTCGGGCGGCTCGTTCGGCACCATCACCGCCGACGGCCAGTACGGCATCCATGTCGGCGACTTTGCTTTCTACATCGCCGCCGGTGAGCAGCATCAGGAAGGGTGGCGCGACTTGCAGAGCACCGACGTCCAGACCCTGTTCGCCGATGCAGGATGGCGCCGCGACACCTCCAACGTCCACGTCAACCTGTCGCTGGCGAACTCGTCGCTGAACGGCCCTGGCACCACGCCGGTCCAGCTTCTTGCGGTCGACCCCCAGGCGCAGTTCACCGGCCCGAACCTCATCGCCAACAAGTTCGCCCAGTTCGAGGTTTCGGGCGCGACACAGCTCGGCACCGTGTCCCTCGAGGGCAATGCCTACTACGGCTACTTCCTCCAGCGCGTCGTGAATGGCAACGCCGCCGACGACACCCCGTGCGACAACGGCACCGGGCTGCTCTGCGCCCAGGACGGCGATCCATCGACCTCACGCGGCGGCGTGTCGATCAACGACTTCTCGAACGGCGGTTCGATCTCCGAACTCGACGAGCAGACCACCAACACGAACCGCTACGGCGCGGCGGTACAGGCGAGCCGGGCGGAACGTGTGTTTGGCCTGGCGAACCGGTTTCTGGTCGGTGCCAGCTTCGACGGCGCACAAACCCTGTTTTCCGCGACCGGCTTGCTCGGCACCCTCACGCCCGACACCCGCGTCTTTGCCGGACCCGGCATCGCCATCGAGGAGCCCGGCAACAACGTCCCGGTCCGCGTCCGCGTCGATGACACCTATGGCGGGCTGTATGTCAGCGACTCGCTCGGTATCACCACGCGCCTGACGCTTACGACGGCAGGGCGCTTCAACGTGGCGGAGATCAACCTTTCCGACAAGAATGGTGCCGACCTTACGGGTCGTCACGCCTATAACCGGTTCAACCCGACGATTGGCGCAACCTACCGCATCGCCGACTGGCTGGTTCCCTATGCGAGCTACACGGAAACGAACCGGGTTCCGACACCGGCGGAGCTGTCCTGCGCCGGTCCGACAGATACCTGCTCGCTTGCCAACTTCTTCGTTGGTGATCCCGATCTCAAGCAGGTGGTCGCGCATACGGTCGAGGTTGGCGCCCGCGGCACGCTGGATCGGATCGGCGACGGGAAGATCATCTACCGCGTCGAACTGTTCCATACTAATTCCGACGACGACATCGTGTTCGTCAACAGTGTCGACCTGAACCGCGCCTTCTTCACCAACATCGACCTGACCCGACGACAAGGTTTCGACGCCTCGCTCGTCGTGCGTATGCCCTGTTGGACTGCCTCCATCAACTACGCCTACGTCGAGGCAAGCTTCGGGACAACGTTTGTTGAAGCGGCTGGAAACAATCCTGCCGCCGACGCCGGCGGCAACATCACGATCCGGCCGGGTGACCGGCTGCCGGGCGTACCCGCGCAGCGGCTGAGCTTCCAGCTTGATGACCAGATAACGAAGCGTTGGAACCTCGGGCTGCGCGGAGTGCTTCAGGGAGGCCAGTACCTGTTCGGCGACGAGGCCAACCTGACGCCGAAGCTTCCCGGCTTCTTCGAAGTCGAGCTGCATGCTGCCTATCAGCTGACACCGCAGGTGCAGGTCTTTGGCACTATCGAGAACCTGACCGACGCGCGCTATTCAACATTCGGCACCTTCTCTCCGGTGCAATCGGTTTCACTGTCCCAGGCACCGAACGCCACCAATCCGCGATCATTCAGCCCGGCTGCCCCGATCGGCGGCTTCGGAGGCGCCAAGGTGACGTTCTGATCGCAGGCCGACGCACGCGGCGGCTCGAAGGCTGAACCCGGGCGATCTCTGCCCTGTTACCCGAACAGGTGATGACCGAGGGTCTCGGCTTTTGACCAGAGCCACGGGAGGCTTGCGTCACACCGCCGTCAGCGGACTCCCGTCGAACAGGAACAGGCATTCCTCCGACCGCCGGAGACCGTCATGGACGACATAGGTCCGCACATGATTGGCGGTGTCGCCATGCCAAAGCGACACGCATGCATAGGCACCGTCCTTGCGCAGGATGTAGTAGACGATCTCGACGAAGCGGAGGGTTGCCATGTCGTGGCGATACCACGCTGCGATGCGTCGCAGGGCATCCATACCCGCGTCCTCCGGCGACAACCCCTTCCTCATGTTGTCCACGATCAGGGAAGAGCCGGCGATCCTGATGTTGGCCTCGGCGTTCCCGCTGGCTCCTGCCGAACCGACATCGGGATCGAGATAGCAACCGGCACCAGGGATCGCGACGTCGCTGGATGCTCCAGCCTGTCGCCATGGCAACCCGCTGGTGGTCGCGGCACACGACATCTCGTTCTTCGCGCTCACAGCCGAGGCGTAGAGAGGTGCCGCGACGGGAAACATCGCAGCGTCAGCAGCGCCCCAGATCCATTGCGGCTCTATGCCCAGCCTGGCTGCCGCCTCGGCATATCGATTCACCAGGACATCAAACTCGTCCTGTGACGCAGGCAGAAAGCGGGGCCTCCTGTCCGACCTGTATCGCTCGGGATCACGGCGGATCGGCCCGGGTGGCAAGGGTGTCGCCTGGACCTGACTCCACAGGGCCCAGATCTTTCGCGGCCGGTCGGTCGTCAACAACTCGCTGGAAAAGCCCTGGGACGTCGCGAAGCGCTGGGTATCGACGCCGGTCAACAACGGGTAGCCCGTCTTCTCCATGACGGATCGAGCCACCAGCGACGCGTTGCGGATGTCGCTCAAGCTTGTCACCGCGCCGCTTCTGCGGCTCGGTCCGTGGAAGCAACAGGCGTCGAGCTGCACGACGCCGTCCTCGTCCGGCAGGCCGCCCGGGCCCGTAGTGATGTCGTTCGGATTGTCTTCCTGTGCCCGTGTGATCTCCAGGACCGCGTCAAGCGTATCGGCACCTTGTTGCAGCCTGCGATAGGCGGTGTCGATCACGGTTGTGCCGGCCGAGCGGCAAAGGATCGCTGGCAGCCTTGGGACTTTGGGCCGTTTCGGCCCCTCCTCATCATGATCCATGTGCATCGACATCGGGCCCTGTGCACGACCTGGCACGTCCAGGCCAACAGAGGCCGAGACCAGGACGGCAGTGGCGACGATGTTTCTTCGTGTGATGCTCATCGACTTCATCGGACTTGTGAGGCAGTCCGAACCGGGATTCGGACTGCCTTTTGACGTTTCACTCATCCGGGATCAATTGACCGCGGTGAAGGTCCACAGCTCCCACGACACACCGTGGTAGGGATACTGGTCGAGCGGTGCTTGCGCAGTCGTCGAAGCCTTGTCGATGTCGAGAGCCTGGCCGCTCGCCTCGTTGGTCAGTTCCACGACGGTGCCACCGGGCGATGATACGACCCATTGCTGCCACAGATTGCCCTGGTTCAGGTTCTGGTCGACCAGGGCGCTCGACTTGCTGGAGCCGCCGGCGACCTCGAGAGCCTGGCCGCTGGCCACGTTGGTGAGCGTGATAACGTTGTTTAAGGTTGGTGACCGTCCACTGCTGGTTGGCACCTTTGTTGACCGGATACTGTTCCATGACCGTGCCGCCAACCTGTGAATAGGCCGGGTTGTCGATCGCCTGACCGTCAAGAGCACTGGTCACGATGTAGGTCCCATTCGGGATCATGAACGAGCCGGTCGGTCCGGTCGACCCTGCGGCCAGCTGACCATAAACGCAGACCTGTCCACTGTTGGTCTGCGCACTGCCGAAGCTGGGCAGGTAGACCTTGCCGTTGGCGATCGTCGGATCTGTGAACTTCGCGTAGGTGTTGCAGTCGTCACGCGACGGGTTCTGCTCGTTGGTCCACAGCTGCGACATGTTGGAAAGACTATAGGCATAAAGAATGCCGGGTTCGGTCATGTGCCAAGCCCCGCTGCCGTCTGACTTGCCCTGCGAGTTGGTCGCCGCCCAGAGGATCCCGTTGGAGCGCCCAGCAGCAGAGGTCGACAGCGAGGCGCCGGGATGGCCGATCGCCCGGATGCTTCCGGTGAACGTCGGCGTGGTGTTGAACTGCGAGCCCCCGAAGTTGAACACCTTCAGGAAATCAGCTTGTCCCCAGACATACAGGTTCGAGTTGAAATAGTTCAACGAATGAATATGCGAGGATGTCACCAGCCAGTTCTGCACGGCGGTGTTGTCGCCCAGGTGACCCATGTTGCCCGTGTTAACCAGGCGCAGGTTACCGTCCTTGCCGCCGGCGATCATCAGATCGGTGTCCAGTAGGAGCATGGGTCCGGACGCGGTCAGGTCGGCGTCGCCGTTGTCGAGGGTCTCCGGGTTCGACGGCGTATGCCAGTCCTCCAGGCTGAGCGTCGGGCTAGCCTTCAGCATCGTCTCGCTGAAGTTGGTGACCCCGTCCCACTTGCCGTTGCCTGTTACCCAATAGATGTTGCCGGCCGCATCGGCCGCAGCGCCGTTTCCCGACTGCCAGATCCCGTTGCCGTTGTCATCTGGAGCGGCATTGAAGACGCCGACCTGGACCAGGCTCGACTGGTTGTAGGCGAAGGTCAGACCCTTCCAGGAGCCCTGATCGCAGTGTCCGGCAAAGGAGACGTTGCCGTTGGCCGAGAGCAATGCCGGACGCTGAAGCTCATCGTAGGAAATGAAGTCGGGCGCTTGTATCTGTACCGGACTATTCTTCTGCTCGGCGCCCGTGGACAGATTAAGAGCGTGTAAACGGTGCGTGGACGTGGAATTTACGTATGTCTGAGCAACAACATACAAGCTGTTATTGGCAATGACCGGCGTGCTCATGATGCCGGATGAGCCTAGAACGTCCTGGCAACTCCATTTTGCTATCGCCATGCTCATCGGCGCGCCGAAATTGACGTGCCAATACTGAGTGCCGGTATTGGCATCAAACGCGTAGACGCTGTTGTTGGCGGTAGCGACATAGACAACGCTGTGAGTCCCGCCAGCGATGTTGACTTTAGCGACCACAAGGGGTTGGGCGAATATTTGATCGTCTACCTAAAGTTTGAATAGCAGACCGAACTTGTTCACGTTGACGTTGGAGGCTGTCAGCACCGTTTCTGCTGCATTGACCCCATCCCGCAGGTTGTCGTTGTGCTGAGTGAGAATGTTGACTTGTGCCCACGCCACCTGGAGATGGGCCGTCAACATCGTGGCGGTGAGGGTGCACATCACCATGATTCGGCGCGTCGAGATCGGACAACCGAACATGGCGTCTTTCCTGTTCCAGTTCACATATCATTGGGCTAGCAGAAGAATCGTACCGCGTCGAGTTTCATGAACCTCGGTCAAAAGAGATTGTGTCGTTTAAACGTAATAAAGAGGATCTTCATTAGAAACAAGTCGACGACCGTGAAGGCCGGACGGCACTGGCGCCGACGAGCTAGAAGAACATAACGACTCTAGCCCTGAAGCCAATTGTCACGAACCCCTTTGACGTCTCGCCGGATGCGTGCGACGCGCATCTTTGCCTTTGCAAGGAGAAAGTCATGGTTTGGTCCAAGCCGACTTACGTCGTCATCTCTCTCGGCGCCGAGATCAACTCTTATGTAGCCGCGCAGCTGTCGAAATAAAGTCTCCATGCTCGGCTGACCGTCTTCGGATCGTCGGCGAGCAATACCCCACCTATGCCTATGCGCGCGATTATTCTGGGAGCCGCCGCAGGAGGCGGCTTTCCCCAATGGAATTCCGGTGCTGAAGGATGTCAACGTGCTCGTCGTAACGAGCTGACGGCAAAGCGCAGGACCCAAACCTCCGTAGCGATCAGCGCAGACAGCCAGTCCTGGATCTTGTTGAACGCATCGCCGGATATTCGTCAGCAGATCGAGCAGACACCGTGTCTGCAACCAGTCATAGGACCACGTGGCTCGCCAATCGTCGGCGTCGTCCTGACTGGCGGCGAGGTCGATGCCATCGCAGGCCTCCTCACCCTCCGCGAACGTCAGCCGCTCGCCGTTCTTGCCACCGCCGCGACGCACTTAGTGCTGGACGCCAACCCGATCTTCGAGGTGCTCTCGCGCGAGCTCGTGACCCGCACGACGATTCCGCTCGAAAGACCGGTTGCGGTCCCACATCCCGACGGCAGGCAGAGTGGCTTGGTCGTCAGCCTGTTCTCGGTCCCAGGCAAAGTCGCGCTCCATGCGGAGCGGCTGGGCGTTGCCCCCTCAATCGACGAGAACGAGGCCACGGTCGGTTGTGCAGTCACCGATGGCGTCGCGACGCTCCTGTTCATACCGAGTTGTGCTGCGATCACGCCCGTGCTCGCCCAACGCCTGCGCGGCGCCGACACCGTCCTGTTCGATGGCACCCTCGCCACAGATGACGAGATGATCCGTGGCGGTCTTGGTCCGAAGACCGCCGCACGCATGGGCCATATGAGCATATTTGGGCCGAATGGTACCCTCGCCTCCTTCGCCGGCCTGGACGTTCGCCGACCAATCCTGATCCACCTCAACAACTCGAATCCTGTCCTGCTGGAGGACTCCGTCGAACACGCCGCCGTTCGAAACGCCGGCTGGGAGGTCGCCTATGACGGCATGGAGATAGTTTGGTGAACGCGCCGATGCTCACCCAGACCCAGATGCGTGAGGCTTTGCACGCCGTAGGCGACGAGCGTTACCACATCCACCATCCCTTCCACCGGTTGCTGCATGACGGTGGTCTCAACCGCGGCCAGGTGCAGGCCTGGGCGCTCAACCGCTACTACTACCAAAGCCGCATCCCGATGAAGGACGCGACTCTGCTGGCTCGGTTGCCGTCCCACGAGCTGCGACGCGCCTGGCGCAGTCGCCTTGAGGACCATGATGGGGTTGACAACCAGTCCGGTGGCGTTGCGCGCTGGCTCAAGCTGACCGAAGGCCTCGGCCTCGACCCAACCTACGTCCAATCCACGGTGGGCGTCCTGGCCGGCACTCGCTTCGCGACCGATGCCTACATTGCGTTTGTTCGCGAACGCCCGATCCTCGAAGCCATCGCGTCGTCGCTTACCGAGATGTTTTCGCCCGCGATCATCAGCGAGCGTGTTGCCGGCATGCTGACACATTATGACTTCGTTAGACCGGACACGCTCACCTATTTCACCCCGCGCCTGACGCAAGCGCCCAAGGATGTAGAGTGGGCACTCGCCTACGTTTACGCCAACGCTCATACGCGTGAGGATCAGGACGTCGTGCTCGCCGCACTTCGCTTTAAGTGCGACGTGCTCTGGTCTCAGCTCGATGCGCTTCATTATGCCTACGTCGAACCGGGCCGCATCCCGCCGGGTGCCTTCGTTCCCAGCTCATGAACGCCATACCCGCCTTTAATCCCGGTTACCGGCTCCGCCACGATACGGTGCGCCACAGCACGGTTATTCTCGCCCCCGAACGCCTCATCACGCTGAACCAAGCTGGCGTCGCAGTTCTGGAGCTAGTCGACGGCAAACGTACTGTTTCAGACATTGTAGCTGCGCTGGCAGCTCGTTTCGACGCGCCGGTCGAGGCAATCGGAACTGACGTCGAGGCTCTCCTGCGCGGGCTACAAAATGATGGCGTAATCAACTTGTAGAAGAGCAGTCACCAACGGCTCCGGGAGCGCCACCCCGATAAGATTTGTCAGCGCTCGCGCCAGCGCGCCTTCAGCCGCGGTTGTGCAACTGACATCGCGTCTTGGGCAGCTGGCTTATAAGCCCGGGCCCGCGGGATGACCTGCGTGTGCTGTGGATCCGCAACCGTGACGGAACGGTCTAAGGTGACGGCGCGGCTAAGGGCGGTTCCGTTGCCGGCCCCCCGTGCGGCAGTTCAAGGAGCGCAGCGCCGGAACGGCACGCGACGCGGCTGCGGGAGCAGCTGGCATGTCGACGAGACCTGCCTGAAGTTCTGCGGTCGCTGGTGCTCCCTCTGCCGAGCGATCGACCGGGACGGCAACCTGATCGACGCCATGCTGAACGAGCACCGCGACATGAAGAAGGCCTTCTTCAGCTCGGCCAGGGCGGTCATGAGCTTCCGGCCGGACCGGGTCACGAAGGCGGGCGCGGCGGAGGGAAGCGGAAACAACTTGTATGTGACGGCGACGATGGCGCAAGAGGTTGCACTCGAGATCATGCAGAAGGCGCGACTCAGTTGGTTTCTGTAAAGAACAATCGAGATGCTGGCACGAGAGCTGACAGAACCAACGAAGGCGCAGGGGATGGCAGCGCGCGACCGGCTATGGGCAGGGCAACCAGGCCAAGACCGTCATGGGCAGATGCAAGCATCTTATCGGCCCCCAGCTCCACGCCAGGCCTCTGTCTGGTCAGCAAGGCGAGGTTTCGATCGGCGTCAGCGTGCTCAACCAGATGATCCGGACCGGAAAGCCTGCCTCCAGTCGCGCCTGAATATCCAAAAGCCAACGGCCAACAACGCCGTTCCACAGATCAGGCCGAACGTTGGACGATACCTTCGGCAAGCAGGCCTCGTGCCGTGTCGATGATCGCTTCGTCGTTGCTTCGCGGCACCCAGCCAAGTTCGCGCTTTGCCTTCTCCGCAGAGACCGGCCGTTCTTTGTCCAGCTCGAACAGCCGACCCCGCACGACCGGGTCGAACACCGACGAGAGCCGCACGAGCCAACTCGGCAAGCGGCGCCCGGGCACCTTGCCCGCCACCTCGGGTATGCGCTCGCGCAGCACCCGCGCAATGTCCTCCATCCAGTAGAACGGGCCAGCCCCGATGAAGCGCTGGCCGGCAGCATCCGGCGCGCGTAGCGCCCGGACATGCAGGTCGGCGATGTCGCGCACGTCGGCCAGCGGCCAGCCGAAGTGCGGCAGGCCAGGTAGCGAACCGTCGATCAGCCTCTTGACGATGTCGATCGAGGCCGAGAAGTCGCCGCCGAGCACAGGGCCAAGCACCGCTCCCGGACAGACGGTGACGAGTTCCAACGCGCCCGCCTCACGAGAATGCCAGTCCCACGCAGCCCGCTCCGCAATCATCTTGGATCGCTCGTAGGCGGAGCTGTCGGTGCGATCGCCCGGGTCAGACCAGTCCACCTCGGTGAACGGCTGCGATCGTCCGCCTCGGCCGTAGGCCACCGCAGCCGTCGACGAGGTCATCACCACTCGCCCCACGCCGGCATCGCGGGCCGCCTTGAGAACCCTGAGCGCGCCGTCGCGTGCTGGCCGGATCAGGTCGTCATCGTTCTTGGGACTGTGCGATGGGATGGGTGAGGCGACGTGCAGCACGCCTGAACAATCGGAACAGGCGTCTTCCCAGCCGCCATCTGCGTTGAGATCGGCAACCACAACCTTAAGCTTGTCGTCGGTCCTCACGAGCCTGCCGACCGCGGCGCGGAGGTCCGCCTCGCGCGAGGGAGTGCGTACGGTCGTGCTCACTTGCGTGCCTTCACGAAGGAGCTGTGCGATACAGAAGCTCGCGATGTACCCCGATCCACCGGTCACCAGCACACGTTCAGACCCGACCATGACGACCTCCTTTCTACCCGCACATTTAGACATAATAGATCAGAAGTGTCCAGTTCGTCCGATTCCAGCTTGAGACGCGTCTTCGCCGCAGGGCTGACGCTGTTCGGGCGTCACGGCTTCCAGCGCACAAGCATGGCCGACATCGCGCGCGAGGCCGGGATTGCGCGGGCGACGCTCTACCTTCGCTTCTCTGACAAGCGCGCGCTGTTCGAAGCGCTGGCGTCATCGTTGATCGATGAGGCACTCGCCAGGGCGGAGGCAGCTTGGATTCCTGGGGCATGCCTGTCGGAGAACATAGCCGCGACCCTGCTCGCCAAGGATCTCGGCTTCTTTCACATGCTCAACGCGACCCCGCATGGCGCGGAGTTGCTGGAGCTCGACGCCGAGCTGACGGCGCCCCACGTGGTTCGGCTAGAAGCGGCGTTCGCCGCACTGCTCGAAAAACGCGGCCGCGAGGCGGCGGAGGGGGGCGCGGACCTGACGGTCTTCGGCGGCGCAGACGGCTTCGCAGCGTTCCTGGCGACTGCCGGCTCGAGCTTCAAGCACGAGACGCGCACCGAGGAAACGTTCCGCTCGGTCGTAAATCGCCTAGCGCGCGTGTCAGCGCGTGCGGCGGGTCAGACCTGAATCTTGGTTCAGAGAAGGGAACCGAGACGGTTGATCGCGGAGGGCATGTGCCAGCCAAAAGCGTTTGGGTCGGGGTCCAACGGACAGGATGCCGGCATTGTTGAGCAGTCCGGCGATCGGCAGGCCGAAAGCCGCGATGTCCACAATGGCCTGGATGACGCTGTGCGGACCGGACACGTCGCAGACCACGGCCAAGGCGCACCTGCCTGTCTGCCCGATTTGGCGCCGCACGCTGTCCAGCCGCATGGCGTTGTTGCAGGAAGGCTGAGGCGTTTGTCGTTGGCTTTTGGATATTCAGGCGCGACTGGAGGCAGGCTTTCCGGTCCGGATCATCTGGTTGAGCACGCTGACGCCGATCGAAACCTCGCCTTGCTGACCAGACAGAGGCCTGGCGTGGAGCTGGGGGCCGATAAGATGCTTGCATCTGCCCATGACGGTCTTGGCCTGGTTGCCCTGCCCATAGCCGGTCGCGCGCTGCCATCCCCTGCGCCTTCGTTCAGCCATGACCCGAATGTGGCGGTCACGCGCGCTCTGGCAGGTACACAACGCTCGCCAATTACACTCAGCTCTGGGCTACCTGAGCTCGCTCGCCTTTGAGGATCAGCACGCCCGCCAGATGGTCGAAGTCGCCGCTTGAAGTCGTCCTCCCATAGGGGCGCACCCCATCCAAGAACCAATCTTGGACGCCGTCTGACAGTCCATGTCGCACACCACCGCGCGCGGCCTGCGCGGCGGCAGCGCCAGGACGGATAGAGGCGGGACCGGCTCAGTCATTCCTCGTCCGACTCCAGGCCACGCGAGCGCATCGAGCTCAGCCGCTTCTTCATGGCCGCAAGGCGTCGCTGGTGGTCGCTGCCGCGACGCATCGCCACCCCCACCGCCAGGATGTCGATCAGCACCAGCGCCGCCAGTCGGGAGATGGTGGGGGTGTAGATGTCGGTGTTTTCCAGTGTCTCGATCACCAGGAGCAGGTCGCACAGGCGGCCCATCCGGCCTCCCGCCCGGCCGGAAATGCCGATCACCTGCGCGCCGGCATCCTGCGCCGCCCGCATCACCTCGAGCAGGGCGGTGGTCTGCCCGGTATTGGAGATCGCCACCGCCACCTCGCCCGGCTGCATCATCGCGGCGGCGATGAACTGCTGGTGCGAGTCCGAGTGGACGTGGCACGGCACCCCGAACAGGGGGAACTTCTGCTGCGCGTCGGCCGCCACGATGCCCGACGCGCCGAAGCCGAAGAACTCAATCCGCCTGGCCGCCACCAGCTTCTCGATCGCCTGCGCCACCGCCTCGTGGTCGAGCTGGCTGCGAGCCCAGTCGAGGCTGGTCATGGTGTAGTCGAACACCTTGTCGGTGAGCGCCTGCGGCGTGTCGGTGGCGTCCAGCACCGACTGCGTCGCCGGCACGCCGAGCGCCACGCTGTGCGCCAGCTTGAGCTTGAAGTCCTGGAACCCCTCGAAGCCGAGTGCCGCGCAGAACCGCATCACCGTGGGCTCGCTCACTCCGGCGTTGCGCGCGGTCTCGGCGACGGTGGCGGCCAGGGCGGCCTGCGGGTTGGACAGGACGTGCTCGGCGACGCGCCGGTCGGACTTCCGCAGTTCCGGCAGGCGCACCAGGATCAGCTCCAGCACGTTCCGGCCCGACGAGGCCGCCACCCGTTCGGCATTCCTGCCGGTCCTGTCATCCGGGCTGGACATCGTGCTCCTGCAGCGCCCCCGGCGCGTATCAGCCCCGGGTCGGAGCCAGAAGCAAGCCGTGTCGCAAGTCGGGCGGCAGAAGTCCAGGTTCCTGCCCCGCCGCCGCTTGGCGCGACGCGGCGGCGTCGATCTCCGCCGGGTCGGCCGTGTTGAAGGCGAACAGTCCCCAATGGTGCGGTATCAGCAGCGGGACAGCGGCCGCCTCGCACAGCGCGATCGCCTCGTCGAGGGTGAAGTTGCCGGGAACGCCGGCGTCAGCCCGCGCCCGGTCGCGCCCGTTCACCGGCAGCAGCGCGACATCCGGCGCCAGGCCGCGCACCGCGTCGGCCAGTCCCGGATACGGGACGCAGTCGCCGCTGTGGTAAAGGCGCACCCCCGCCGTTTCCAGGCCGAAGCCGAGGAACCGGTGCCGGCCCTGTTTGTCCCGTTCCAGCCGCTCATGCGCCGAAGCGACCGGCCTCAGCAGCAGGTCGAGCTCCGGAAGCGGCCGCAGCGCCTGCCCCGCATCGGCCGCGACCAGGGAGGCCGGAGCCAGCCCGAGCGCCTCAGCATGCGCCTGCTCCGCCGCTGGCACCACGAACCGGCAACCGGGATGCCGCGCCGCCAGCACCGGAAGCGTGTCCGGGTCCATGTGGTCGGAATGGCGGTGCGTGCACACCACCAGGTCGACGCGGGGAAACGCGCCCGGGGCAATCGGCGCCGCCATCATCCGCGCGTGGGGGAACCGGGTGCCGTGGTACTTCACCGACAGGTGGTCGGACAAATAGGGGTCCACCAGCACCACGGCGTCGCCGACGCGCAGGACGAAGCCGGCCTGTCCCAGCCAGGCCAGGCCCAGTCCCGTGAACGGCTGCGCCAGCCACCCGACAAGGTCGCCTGGCAGCGTCGAGCGGGACACCTCGATCACGAGGGGGATCCGGAACGCAGCGCACGACGCAGGTTCTCCACCGCGGCCACGGTGGCGCGCCTGACGCTTTCCGCCGTCAGCCCGCCGACATGCGGAGTGGCGATCACTCTCGGGTGCGACAACAAGGCGGATGGCAGCGGCGGCTCTGCGGCGAACACGTCGGTGGCGTAGACCCGCACCCTGTCGCGCTCCAGCGCCGCCAGCATCGCCGGCTCGTCCACCAGCGCCGCGCGGGCCGTGTTCACCACGTGGCAGCCCGCGGGCAGCCGGTCGATCGCCGCCGCGTCCAGCAGCGCCTGCCCGTTCGCGGGCATCGGACAGTGCAGCGACAGCATCTCCGCCTCTGCCAGCACCTGCGCCAGCGGCGCCCAGCCGAAGTCGCCGTCGGGGATGAAGCCGGGGTCGGGATAAGGATCGGCCACGCGCACCCGCGCACCGAATGCCAACGCGAAGCGCGCCACCAGCCGGCCCACGGCGCCGCAGCCGATCAGGCCCAGCGTGCGGTTCTCGATCTCGATGCCCGGCCGCCTGTGCCATCCGCCCGTCTTGAGCGCGGCATTCTGTTCCGGAACGTGGCGCAGCGACGCCAGCAGCAGGCCGAAGGCGAGTTCCGCGACGCCGCGCGCGTTGGCGCCGCCGGCACGCAGCACCTGGATGCCCAGCCGGTCCGCCGCGTCCAGCGGCAGGTTGTCGATGCCGGTGCCGTTGCGGCTGATCGCCCGAAGCCCCGTCGCCGCGTCCAGCACCCGTGGGCTGACCGGCTCGACCCCGGCCAGCCAGCCGACGCAGCCGGGCAGCAGCGCCAGCAGCGCCGGCTCGTCCGGAGTTTCTCCGGCCCGGCTGAACACAAGCTCGTAGCCGTCCTCGACCAGGAGCTGCAGCGCCGGGTCGGGCGTGCGGGTGAGCGAGCGGGGCGTGACCAGGATACGGTTCATGCCTGCGCCCGTACGGCGCGCGGCGCACCCCCGGCCAGCGACGACAGGTGCTCGAACACCGGGCCGGACGAGGGGATCCCGATTGCGAACACCTCGGCGATCACCTGGGTCCAGCCGTGCAGGAAGTAGTTCCAGCCGTCAAAGGTCAGCAGGCCGGCTTCCGCCGCCTGCGCTTCCGCCCGGTCGAGGAACAGCAGCTCGCCGCGGTAGTTGAGCTCCCACACCAGGGCGCCGCGCGGGAAGCGCGCATCGGGTCCGAGCGGCGAGCCGGGACGGTCCTTGCCGAGCCCGGTCGCGTTGACCACCAGCGAGCCGGGCGGCAGCCGGTGCAGGATCGCGTCGTTCAGGTCGGTCGAACCCGCCAGCACGTAGTCCACCGCCCCCTCGCTGCCGAGGCCGTCGTGGAACCGGCGCAGGTTGTCGAGGCGGTCGGCGTTCACGTCCGACACCACGATCTGTCGCGGCCGGTCGGCGTTGTGGCGCGGCCGCAGGAGGTTCCAGGTGATGGCGGTGGCGGCTCCGCCGGCACCGATCAGGAACGCGTCCGCGCCACCTTTCTCCCCGCAACGCCGCCAATGCCCGTCCGGCACGATCGCTTCCAGGGCCAGCCGGGCAGAAATCGGGTCCTTGGCATGGCCGACCAGCCGGCCGTCGCGCTTGGACAGGCAGCTCACCTCGTGCAGCGACTCCGCGTGCGGATCGAGCGCGTCGAACAGGTCGGCCGCGGCGTGCAGCAGGTCGATCTTGTGCGCCGTCACCAGCGCGCCCGCCGAAAGCGGATCCTTGCGCAGGAACGACACCACCTCGCGATATCGGTCCGCCGGCGCGTGCAGCGGCAGGTCGATGCCGTTGATGGCGCACGGTCCCAACCCCAGCGCCTCGGCCCAGCGCGGGAAGACGCCCATGATCGACGACTGCCCGGTGGTCACGCCGATGAAGTGCAGGGTCGGCACGGCGGCCGCGTCCGCAAGCCGCATCATGCCGGCTCCCTCGCCCGCCTGGCGAGCCGGACCGCCTCCTCGGCATTGCGCCGTATGCCGGCCCAGTCGCCGTCGCGGATCATGGCGCGGCTGGCGATCCAGGTGCCGCCCACCGCCGCCACCGACGGCTCCTTGAGCCAGTCGCCGATTGTGGCGGCGGACACGCCGCCGGTTGGAATGAAGCGCAGCCCGTGCAAGGCGAACGGGGCGGCGATCGCGCGCAGCATCGTGATCCCGCCGGCCGGCACTGCGGGGAAGAACTTGAAGGTGCGCAGACCCCGGTCCAGACCCGCCTGCAGGTCGGACGGCGTCATGGCGCCGGGAACATAGGCGAAGCCGGCATCCGCTGCCGCGTCCAGCATGCGCGGGCTCAGCCCCGGCGCCAGCGCGAAGCGGGCGCCTGCCTCCATCGCCCGGCGAAGGTCCTGCGGCGTGACCACTGTGCCGGCACCCACGACCATGTCGGGATAGCGCCCGGAGATGCGCGCGATCACTTCCGCCGCCGCATGGGTACGGAACGTCACCTCCACCACGCCGAGCCCCGCTTCCAGCAGCGCCTCCGCCAGCGCGTCCGCTTCCGCGACGCCGTCGACCTCCACCACCGGAACCACGCCAAAGGCGGTGGCTTCCAGCAGCGCGTCCTCCATGCCGCTCATCTCAACGCGCCGCCGCGCTGGCGACGCGGGGGCGGTAGCGCGGGTTCGGAACCTGCTTCCAGCCGCCGGCACCGTTGTCGACGATCAGCTCGCGCATGCCGCCGGCCCGGGCGATGATGTCGTAGTCCTGGCCGGCATCGGCCGGATAACAGAACAGGGTGACCAGCGGCTCGGCGCCGACATTGACGCTGCGGTGGATCCAGTGCGGCGCCACGTAGACCAGGCTGTTCGGCGTCATCTCCTCGGCCCGCACGGTGCCGTCGGCGAGCTCCATCAGCATCACCCCGTGCCCGGACTGGCAGAGATAGATCTCCGGCCGGTCGCTGACGGCGTGGATGTGGCCGCGCGTGAACAGGAACTCCGCGCCGATCCGGCCCGGCTGAAGCGTGCTGGTGCCGAAGATCACGTCGCCGGCCCGCTCGGAAGGCCTGAACTCGTCGACTTGGTAGGCGATCTCGCCGCCCCGGACGCGGGTGACGGCGGCAAACGCTCCCTCGTCGGCGAACAACCCGGCCAGGTCGTCGTAGCGCTTCTCGTAGCGCCGGGTGCGTCCTGTCATCTCCCCGGTCCCGGGCGCGATGAGGACGGTAGCGGGCAGGGACACGGACATCGGAAAAGCCTTCCAGCGCGTAGGAGATGCAAGCTGATTTGGTAGTCCTATTACGCCGTTACCGGGGTAGGCAACCAGCTTGGCGTATTTTGCGGCGCAATATGACGGTTCTAACTTGTAGATCGGCATTTCCGGTGTTGTATTGCTACCATATAAAGGGGCAACGCTACGGAACGGTCCGGCGCTGCCTCAGGGAGAGAAAAGGTCCATGAAGACGATTCTTGCAGCAGCCGTTCTGGCCGGCGGCGTGGCGCTCGCAGCGACCCCGGGCGCGGACGCGAAGACGATCAAGATCGGCCTGTCGATGCTGACCCAGAACGCGCCGTACTACGCGGCGCTGCAGGTCGCGGTGCAGAAGGAAGCCAAGACGCTCGGCGCGCAGGTGGTCACCGCGGACGCCAACAACGATATGCTCAAGCAGATCTCGGATGTCGGCGACATGCTGTCGCAGAACATCGACGTGCTGATCATGGATCCCAAGGACGCCAAGGGTCTGGTGGGCGTGACCCGCGACGCCGCCGCGGCGCACGTCCCGGTGATCATCGTGGACAGCTCGATCGACCCGTCGGCACCGGTGCTGACCACGATCCAGTCCAACAACGCCGAGAACGGGCGCCTGATCGGCGACTGGCTGATCAACCAGGTGAAGAACAAGGACCTGCGCCTCGCCGTGCTCAGCGGCGACCAGGGCAACGTGGTCGGCGAGGCGCGGCGCGACGGCGTGATGGAGGGCATCATCGAGGCGCAGCTGCGCCAGCTCGGTCATGCCGGCTTCACCGTGGTCGGTCAGGGCTGGGGCGGCTGGACCCAGGAAGGCGGCGTCAAGGCGATGGAGGACCTGATCACCGCCCATCCCGACATCAACGCGGTGCTGGCGGAGAATGACAGCATGGCGCTGGGCGCGATGCGCGCGATCCAGGATGCCGGCAAGGCCGACAAGAACATCCTGATCTTCGCCGCCGCCGACGGCCAGAAGGAAGCGATCAAGCTGATCGAGGACGGCAAGTACGGCGCCACCGGCATGAACGATCCGTCGGTGATCGGCAAGATGGCGGTCGACCTCGCGGTCAAGGCGGCAAACCATCAGGTGCCGCCCGGCACGCCGAAGATCACCTACACGCCGCCGGCCGCGATCACCAAGACGAACGCCGCGCAGTACTACCATCCCGACGCGGTGTTCTGATCAGGAACCGCATGATGCCGGCCGAAGCAGCGACTTTCCCGGACGTCGTGGACCCGCGCCACGCATCCGGTCCCGCCGGAGCCTCGACGGGCAGCGTCGAGATGACGGGGATCTCCAAGCTGTTCGGCGGCATCCGGGCGCTCGACGACGTGTCGTTCTCGGTACGGAGCGGCGAGGTGCACGCGCTGCTCGGCGAGAACGGCGCCGGCAAGTCGACACTGATGAAGATCCTGGCCGGCGCGCACCAGGCAACGGGCGGCGAGATCCGCATCAACGGCGACCGTGTCACCATCGCCTCGCCACACGCGTCCCGCACGCTCGGCATCGGCATCATCTACCAGGAGCTGGCCCTGGCCCCGGAACTGACGGTGGCCGAGAACATCTTCCTGGGCGAGCTGCCCGGGCTGGTGAGCGCCCGGCAGCTGCGCGCCCGGGCGCGCAGCCTGCTCGACGAGCTCGGCTTCGTTATCGACCCGGGCACCGTCGTCGGCACCCTGCCGCTCGCCTTCCAGCAGGCGGTCGAGATCGCCAAGGCGATGTCGCGTCAGGTCCGCATCCTGATCCTGGACGAGCCGACCGCGGTGCTGGCGCCGCCGGAGGTGGAACGGCTGCTCGAGGTGGTGAAGGGCCTGTCGCGTCGCGGCGTCAGCGTAGTCTACATCTCGCACCGTCTCGACGAGATCTTCCGCATCGCCGACCAGATCACCGTGCTCAAGGACGGCCGCACCGTCGGCACCTATCCCGCGTCCGGCATGGACGAGCACCGGCTGATCTCGCTCATGGTCGGACGGGAAGCCTCGCAGCTGTTCCCAAAGGTGGCGCGCTCCAAGGGCGAGGAGCTGCTGCGCGTCGAGAACCTGTTCGCTGCCGGCATGGTCAAGGACGTTTCCTTTTCCCTGCATGCCGGCGAGGTGCTGGGCATCGCCGGCCTGATCGGCAGCGGACGCACCGAGCTCGCGCGCGCCATCTTCGGCGCGGGCGGCTTCGAGGCCGGCACGATCCACGTGGCCGGGCGGCAGGTCCGCATCCGAACCCCCAGGCAGGGCGTCGCAGCCGGGGTCGGCCTGGTGCCCGAGGACAGGAAGTCGCAGGGCTTGGTGCTGGCGCTGCCGATCCGGCAGAACGTCACCTTCACCTGCCTGCAGCGCTTCACCAACTGGTTCGGCGTGGTGCGCCGCGCCGCCGAGCGCGCCTCGGTCGATGACGTGGCGCGGCGAACCACCATTCGCGCGCGCAATCTCGACCTGCCGGTCAGCAGCCTGTCCGGCGGCAACCAGCAGAAGGTGGTGCTGGCGAAGTGGCTCGATGCCGGCTGCAGGATCATCATCCTCGACGAGCCGACGCGCGGCGTCGACGTCGGCGCGCGGGCCGAGATCTACGGCCTGATCGAGACGCTGGCGGCGAACGGCCTCGGCGTGATCGTGATCTCGTCCGACCTGCTCGAGGTGATCGGCGCGTCCGACCGCATCCTGGTGATGAGCGGCGGCCGGATCAGCGGTGGCCTGTCGTCGCGCGACGAGTTCACGGAGGCGCGCATCATGCAGCTCGCCCTGCGCAGCGCCGCCCATGTCGGCATGGGAACAAGGGGAGCCTGAATGGCGATGGTGCAGACGGCCGAACCGGGCGGCAACGGCGAAACCAGGCGGCGCCTCGACTGGCGATCGGTCGCCGCCAACTGGAGCACGATCGCGATCTTCGTGGTGCTGGTGCTGGTCGCGAGCTTCATCTCGACCAGCTTCCTCAGCAGCCGCAATGTCGAGAACGTTTTGCGCCAGGTGGCCAGCACCGGCGTGATCTCCATGGGCATGCTTCTGGTGATCCTGACCGGCGGCATCGACCTGTCGGTGGGCTCGGTCGCGGCCTTGGGCAGCATCCTGTGCGCGTCCCTGCTCACCACCCAGTCGCTGTGGACCGCGATCCCGCTCAGCCTCGCCGCCGGCGGCGCGCTGGGCGCCGTCGCCGGCTACTTCGTCGCGGTGCGACGCATGCCCGCCTTCGTGGTCACGCTGGCGGTGATGACCATCGCCCGCGGCACCGCTCTGATCGTGTCCGAAGGCCACCCGATCTTCATGGGCGACAACGGCGCCTGGCTCGATGGCGGGTTCAACCGCGGCAGCCTGCTCGGCATCCCGCTGCCGGTGCTGCTGATGCTCCTGGTGTTCGCTGCCACCGCCTTCGTGCTGCGCCTCACCGCCTATGGACGGCTGATCGTCGCGATCGGCTCCAACAGCGAGGCGGTGCGCCTGTCCGGCGTGCGGGTGATGCCGCGGATCTTCTCGGTCTACGTGGTGTCCGGCGTGCTGTCGGCGCTGGCCGGCATCGTCATCACCGCACGCTCCGGGGTCGGCTCGCCGGTGGTCGGCATCGGCATGGAGCTGGACGTGATCGCGGCCGTGGTGATTGGCGGCGCCAGCCTGATGGGCGGACGCGGCACCGCGCTCAACACCTTGATCGGCGTGCTGACGCTTGGCGTGATCGGCAACATCATGAACCTGCTGAACGTGCCGGGCTACCACCAGGAGGTGGTCAAGGGGGTGATCATCCTGGTCGCGGTGCTGCTGCAGTCCTCGTTCTGGCCGCGCCGGGCCTGATGGCGGTGCCGGCCACCCGCGACCTGCTGCTGGCGGTCGATGTCGGCACCGGCAGCGTGCGCGCCGCCCTGCTGGACGCTTCGGGCGACACGCTCGCCTTCGCCGCCGAGGAGCACGAGCAGATCGTGCCGCAGTACGGCTGGTCCGAGCAGCGTCCGGCCGACTGGTGGGCAGGCGCGGTCACCGTGATCCGCCGCGTGCTGGACAGGCTGCCGGATGCCGCCGCACGGATTGCCGCGATCGGTGCCTGCGGGCAGATGCACGCGACCGTGCTGGTGGACGTGGACGGCCGGCCGGCGCTGGACGCGGTGCCGCTGTGGAACGACAAGCGCAACCGCGACGAGCTCGACCGCTTCACCCGCGATGAGCCCTGGCAGGCGCTGCTTCCGGTAGCAGGCAATCCGCCCTCGGTGGCCTGGTGGGGCTTCAAGCTGCAATGGCTGAAGGCGCATCGGCCAGCGCAGTACGCCCGCACGGTGCGGGTGCTGAGCCCGAAGGACTGGATCAACTTCCGGTTGACCGGTGCCGCGGCGATCGACGCGCCGGAAGCCTCCTGCACCTACCTGTTCGACGTCGGGCGCGGCACCTGGAGCGAGGCGCTGGCGCAGCGCCTCGGCATCGACCCGTCGCTGCTGCCGCCGATTCGCGAGCCGCACGAGGTGCTGGCCGGGGTGTCGCGCGATGCGTCGGCGGAAACCGGCCTGCCGGAAGGCATCCCGGTGGTGGTCGGCATCAGCGACTATCCCGCCGCCCTGCTCGGCTCCGGCGTGGTCGAGCCGGGACTCGCTTCCGACGTGACCGGCACCTCCACGCTGCTCACCCTGTGCACGGCGGCTCCGGTGCTCGACCCGATCATCAGCAACGTGCGCGGCGCGCTGCCGAACTGGTCTGCCTTCACCATCCTGGATGCCGGCGGCGACGCGATGCGCTGGGCCAGGCGGGCGTTCCACGAGAAGGGCTACGAATACGCCCGCGTGGTCGCTCTGGCCGCGGACGCGCCGGCCGGGGCCGGTAGCCTGCTGTTCCTGCCCTACCTCAACGGCGAGCGCCTCGGCGAGCGTACTAACTCCCGCGCGCAGTTCATCGGCCTGACCAGCGCGCACAACACCGGGCACCTGCATCGCGCGGTGATGGAAGGGGTCGCCTTCGCGGCCGCGCGCAACCTCCGGATCATGGAAGCGGCCGGCAACCGGCTCGACCGCATGGTGGCGGCCGGCGGCGGCGCGAAGACCGCGCTCTGGCTGGAGATCAAGGCCAGCCTGTACGGCTGCCCGATCCTGACGACGGCGGCCGAGGAATGCGGCGTGCTCGGCTGCGCCATGCTGGCCGGCACCGGCATCGGGCTGTACTCGGACCTGTCCGCGGCGGCCTCCCGGCTGGTGCGTTACACCGGCGAGGTCCAACCCAACCTGCGCTGGGCCGACACCTACGCGCGCCTCAGGCCGGTGTTCGACCGCGCCTACGACAACAGCCAGGCCTACTGGACCATGCTGGAAGCGGCCGAGGCGGCGGCCGGCCCGGCCTCCTCGCCCGATGCCTGAAACAAGGAACCCACGCCCCGTGTCGACACGCTACCTGGACAAGTACGACCTTGGCGGTCGCATCGCGGTGATCACCGGCGGCGGCCGCGGCATCGGCCATGCCTGCGCCGAGGCGCTGGCGCAGGCGGGTGCGCGGATCGTGCTGCTGGAGCGCGACGAGGCGGCCGGGCGCGAGGGTACCGCCAGCCTAGTCGCCGCCGGCGCCGACGCGTCCTGGCGCCTGGTCGACGTGACCGATCCCACCGGCCTGGAGGAAGCCGCCGTCGCGATCGAGAGCGAGCTGGGCCCGGTCGAGATCCTGGTGTGCTGCGCCGGCATCGCCATCAGCGGAGTGGCGGCGGAAGCGGCGACCGCCGAGCAGTGGCGCCAAGTGATCGACATCAACCTGAACGGCGTGTTCTGGTCCTGCCAGGCGTTCGGCCGGGCGATGCTGGCGCGGAACCGCGGCGTGGTCGTCAACATGGGCTCGATGTCCGGCCTGGTGGTGAACCGGCCGCAGGAGCAGGCGTCCTACAACGCGTCCAAGGCGGCCGTGCACCAGCTGACGAAGTCCCTGGCCGCGGAATGGGCGCCGCGCGGCCTGCGCGTGAATGCCGTGGCGCCCACCTATATCGACACGCCGATGACCCGTTACGGCATGCAGAACGAGGCGCTGAAGCGCGCCTGGCTGGACGCCACGCCGATGGGCCGCGTCGGCCGCACCGACGAGATCGCCTCGGTGGTGCTGTTCCTGGCCTCGGACGCGTCGAGCCTGCTGACCGGCAGCATTGTCGTCGCCGATGCCGGCTACACCTGCTGGTAGGAGGAGTCGTTCCATGAGCGCCACCCTGTCCGACGTCGCCGCGGTGTTCGCCGCCGACCTGTTCCATGGCCGGCAGGTGCTGGTATCCGGCGCCTCCAGCGGCATCGGCCTCGATGTCGCGCGCGGCTTCGCGGCCCTCGGCGCGTCCGTGCTGGCGACCGGCAGCTCCGCGTCCAAACTCGACGCGCTGCACGGCGACGCCGCCAACGCCGGCATCCGCTTCGTCAGGCTCGACGTGCGCGACGAGGAGGCGATCATCCGGACGGTGGACGGACTGGACCGGCTCGACGTGCTGGTGAACGCAGCCGGCATTGCCCGTCCTCAGGAGGAGTACGAGGCGGCCACCTTCGGGGACGTGATGGACGTCAACCTCAACGCGGCGATGCGCACCGCCATGGCCGCTCGGCAGAAGCTCGGCTGCGACGGCGGATGTATCGTCAACTACGCCTCCATGCTCTCCTTCCTCGCAGACGCCGACGTGCCGGCCTATTGCGCGTCCAAGACCGGCCTGCTCGGCCTCACCCGCGCGCTGGCCCACGCATTTGGTCCCGAAGGCATCCGCGTGAACGCGGTGGCACCCGGCTACCACGCGACCGAGATGACGCGCCCGCTCTGGTCGCAGCCACGACATCACGATGCCATCGCAGCGCACGCCGCATTGAAGCGTTGGGGAACAACCATCGACTTGGTTGGTGCGACTGTGTTCCTCGCCAGTCCCGCCGCCGCCTTCATCACCGGTATCTGCCTGCCGGTCGATGGCGGCTACAGCTCCGGTGCCGCTATCGGTTGAATGTTTCGTGGTCAGTCCGCTTTCCTGTCAAACGATCATATGCTTGAATCACGGTCCAGCTCGGAGACGGTGCTGTCGGCCAGATCCCTGACAGCCCCATTGCCTGCACCAAAGCATCGACGCGCCGGGTGGGAACGCCGCCGATCCAGGCTTCCTGGATGACAGCCATCAAGGCCTTTTCAATGATACCAGCAGCGGCGGCTCGTGACGCTGAGGGATTTCCCAGCGGCTCCGTGACGTGATTCGCTGGCTCCTCAATTCGGAGGCTGGCATGGCGGCAGCGATCACGCGGATGGAGCTCGATGCGGCGGGGCTGCGGCGGCCGGCTACGCGATCCCGTGACGCAGATGCAGCACGGCGCAAGCTGGCTTTGGCGCTGGTGCTGGACGGGCACAACCGGACCGAGGCAGCCGCGCTATGCGGCATGGACCGCCAAACGCTGCGAGACTGGGCTCAACGCATGCGTTGAGCGCTGCAACGAGTTCAGTCTCGAAGGGCTGTGCAGCCGGATCTCGGCTGGTCCCAAACCACGCCTGATCCCGGCGCAGGAAGCCGAAGCATCGAGAGCGGCCAAATCAGAGATCGAATTCGAGGCTCGCCAGCACCGTCCGCGGCGCGCCAAGATAGGCGGTGTTGGCGCCGGGACTGCCGACGATGTTGCCGTCCGCGATCGACGAGTAATAGTGCTTGTCGGTCACGTTGACCGCGCCGAGCCTGGCGATCACCGCATGGCTGAACAGGCGGGTCGCATAGCGGGCGCCGAGGTCGAGTGTCGCATATTGCGGCGCGAACGAGTTGTTCGTGTCGGTCGCAGCGCGGGCGCTCTCGTAATGCACGCTGCCGGTAAAGGCGAGCCCGCGCAGGAAGACAGGATGGAAGTCGAGCGTCACGTCGCTCTTCCATTGCGGCACGCCGACGATCATGCCGCCGTCGGTGGCGGGATTGCCCGAGCCGAGCAGGCGCGCATCGATATAGGTGAAGCCGCCGAGCACGCTCAGCGACGGCAGCAGGTTGCCCTGCGCGAAGGTTTCGAACCCCTGGTCGCGCTGCTCGCCGATCACCTGGAACACGTTGTCGGCGGGCGTGGTCGCATAGGGCCGTGTCATGCGGAACGCGTCGGCCGTCAGCAGCAGGTTCGCGACCGGCGCATACTTGATCCCGGCCTGGAACATCTCGTCGTGGTAGGGGGCCAGGAAGGCGTTGGCGTTGATCGCGGTGGTGGGCGCCTGGTCGCTTTCCTCGACGCTGCTGGCATAGGTGAAGTAGGCGGTGACCTTGGCGGTGGGCGTCCAGATCCCGCTCACCGTCGGGCTGAATGCGCCGTTCGTCTCGCCGCCGCTCGTCACCGCATCCTTGGCGCTGTAGCTGTTCGAGCGGAGGAAGGCTTCGCTGAACACCGCCTGCACCGCCCAGTGACGGTCGACATGCAGCGTGTCGCCCTCGATAATCGATTGCTGGAACAGGTTGCCGGCGAGGTACTGGCCGCCATGCGACGGGATGGGCACGTAGCGGAAGATGGCGGGATCGGCCAGGTTCGACTTGCCGAGCGTGGAGACGATCGAGTTGCGGAAGTTGTACTGGTCGTTGATGACGCCGTTGGTGCCCAGCGTCAGATCGTTGCGCAGGCCGGCGATGGTCACGTGTCCGTTGAGCGAGGCCTCGTTGCTGCCGTCGGTGAAATGCGGGACGGCGGTGAAGTTCTTCGTCGTGGTGTAGTCGCCGCGATTGTCGGTGAGCGTGTTGGTGATGCCGAACAGGTTGCGCTGCGCGTCCTGGTAGAGGCCGCCGAGCTCGAGGTGCCAGTCGCGGCCGAACTCGTGGATGATCTTCACGAGCCCGGTGTCGGTGATGAGGTCGGTGCCCGCCCCCGGCTGGCCGATGCCGGGCCGCGTCGGATCGGGGGCGTCGGGCAGGATCGTGTTCGTGTTGGTCTTCGGGCTGGTGCTGGCGCCGTCATAGACGATGCTGCCGGGCAGGCCGTAGCCGCTATCCTCGTAGTGGCTGCCATCGACCTGGATCACCGTGCGGGCGTCCAGATGGATGTCGAGATCAGCACTGCCCAGCGTGCGATCGGCGAAGCTGCCATCCACGAAGCTCTCGCCCTCACCGTGCACGAGGTTCACGCGGTAGCCGAGCCAGCCATTGGCGCCGACGCGGCCGCCGATGTCGGCCTCGCTGGTGAACAGCCCGTCGCTCGCGTAGCTGCCGACGAGGCGGGCGAGCGGCGTGTCAGTCGGCCGCTTGAGGATATAGTCGAACACGCCGGCCGGCGTTTCCGGCCCGAACAGCGCGCCGCCGAGCCCGTTCAGCACCTGGATGCTGTCGAGGTTCTCGACCGGCACCGCGGTGGTGCCGATGATGTTGAGACCGTCGAGCCGCGTGTTCTCGGTGATCGAGCCCTGGAAGCCGAGCGATTGCGGGCGCGACACCTCAAGCCCCTGCTGGTCGCGCACCTCGACCGAGGGCAGCGCGCGCAGCGCGTCGTTCAGCGTGCGCAGCTGCTGGTTCACCAGCAGATCCTGCGGCAGCACCGTCACCGACACCGGCGCCGTCAGGATCGGCGTCTGGCCGAGCGGCCCGAGCTGCGCGTCGGTGGTGTGGAACTGCGCGGTGGACGCGTACGGCGCCCTGCCGCGCACCAGGATGTTCTCATCGCCGGGCTGCGATGTCGCGGGGGCAGCCGAAACAGTCTCGCCTCCGGTTCCGCCAGCTTGCGCGAGGACCGCGACAGGCGCCTTTTCCCCTGGTATGGCGGCGACCGGTGTGCCGGTGGCGGTGTCGACTGCGGTGGCGGCGAACGCTCCGGTCGGCACCCCGGCCGCCAGCATGACAGCCAACAGCCGCGTCGATCCTGATGCCATGCCCGTCCTCCAAATGCCCGGCATCGTTATATCTGACAGGATATAGGGCGGCGAGTGTGCCATCTGCCGCAGCCGGCACTTCGGGCCGGAACTGTCGGGGCTGTCGTTGAAGTGGTCGCCGCGTCATGCAGATAGGTGCTGCACAGGGGAGGGGTTCTCCCCATAGGCGCGAACTTAAGGCGGCACGATGCCAAATTCCGGCAATGGCTAGGTGGCTGGAAGCCTCTGGCCGCGACCCGAAGCGGACCCCTAAGTCGGGCGCGCGATCTCTCGGAAGCGGACATCGGTGCGGGCGGCAAGCCTGAGGTGACCTGCGCCGTCTCCGTATGGATCTGGCGCGCGCTTCGCCGCCCCGCTATGGTCGCGCCTGTGCCGGCACCGCGGGAGCCGGGAAGAAGCCGGTCACACGAATGATCCGCCCGTTGGGGTCGTACTCTGCCGTGCTCGCACCCGGAATCAATTCAACGCCCGTGACGTCGTATAATGTCCAGTGCGCCAGTGACCACCCGTTGTGGAACAGGAAGTGGTGGTTGCGGAAGACGGTGCCCGGCATGTCGGAGCGGAACTGCTCGATCTTGCGGATGATTGCGCTCCTGCCCTCCCAGACGCCGTTGGGGTCGGCATAGACGCAACCGTCCGCGAGGCTCTCCTCCAGCAGTCGCACCCGCTTGGCAGGCGTCGTCTCTGCCCAAGCGGCCTGATAGGTAGACCAGGTCGCGGCGCGAGCTTCATCGAGCATTGCTCTTCCTTTCATATGGGTTGCCGTTTATCGAACCGGCGTTGTCCTGATCTAGGAAACAGGCCGGTAATGGAAGGGCATCCAGACGAAAGTCTATGATGCCGGCTGGGCAACACCCCAGAACGGTGAAGCCCGCGACAGGAAGTCCAGCACGGCCTTCGTACGCGGGAGGACCGGGTGCTGACTCAGCCGCACGGCCGACAGCTTGGTTTCTTCCACGCGCATGTGGGGCATGATCTCGACGACAGCGCCGGATCGGATGTCGTCGAGGCCCAGCCAGATCGGTGCCCAGCTGATCCCTATGCCCGCGCGCACCATTGTCCAACCCGCGTCGCCGTCGTCGAAGACCAGCCGAGCCCGAGGGGTGAAACGCTGTACCCTGGCGCCCTTGTCTTGACCGGAGCCCTGAACTGCCACGGCACGATCCGGCCGGTCGCCGGATTGCGGAAGGCGATCTGCTCATGGTCTGGAAGCTCGGCCGGCGTCATTGGGGTGCCGCGGCGCAGCAAGTATGCCGGCGACGCGCATAGAATCCAGGGAAACGTTCCCAGGCGGCGGACCAGAAGGCCTGGCAGTCCCCGAAGAGGACCGGACCGGATGGCGATGTCCACCCCGTCCGCACCGAGATCCGCGAAACCGTCCCGAAGACTCAGCTCGACGGCAAGGTCAGGATGCTGGTCTAGGAGTTGGGGAAGCAAAGGCACGAGGCAGTTCCTGGCGAACGCGCTCGGCGCACTGATCCGGATGCGGCCTGACACGCCTTGCGTGCCGATGTCGGTTAGCGAACCCTCTAGGCGCTCGATCTGCCGCAGCAGGTCTTGCACTTCGTTGAGGATCTGCTCGCCCTCGTCGGTAAGGGACAGGCTGTGGGTAGTGCGGTGGAGCAGCCGGACGCCGTGAGCCTGCTCGATGCGGCTGACGGACTTGGAGATCGCCGATGTGGTGGTGCCGGCCCGCCGTGCCGCTTCCGCGAATGTTCCAGCCTCCACAATGCCGGCGAAGCGGAGCAGGTCGTCCAAGCGGGTCGATAACGGCATTCGGGGCATGCACGGAGCATACTGCTTTCCCGACATGTTCACTGGCCTGTGCGCCTCACGACAATCCAATTCCCGCTCGCTACCTACATCATGTTGCTGCTCTTGCTGCGGATGCTTGGTTTCGGCGCCGCCGGGGAGGGTCACAGAGGTGCCGCTGAATCGTGATCATGTCCATTCGGATCTTCTCGACTGCGACCATACGCAGGATGGAACCGATGAGCGCGGAGCGTAGGGCGCCGTGCAAGCGCCAGAGGGAAACGGGGCGGTGCGGGTCTGCAGGGCGACAGGAGGGAGAGTCGAGGACTTCGCCCGTGGCGTCCTCGATCATCAAGGCCAGGATCAGATGCGTCAGCAGCCAGCTCCGGGCCATGACCGGGTCCCGGGCAGCCAGGCGGTGGATGCCCAGGCCGCTCTTGAGGCGCTTGAACGCCAACTCGATCTGCCATCGGAGGCGATAAATCGCCATCACCCGGTCCGGTGTCGCCTTTGTCAGCGGTAACGAGGTCAGCACCATGAGAAACTCGGCGGAAGTGAGCGTCATCGGCAGCAACGCCCGGTGCGGGGCTTCTTGCCGTGCTTTCTCCGCGCCTCGCGGACAGCTCGCGCAACCGCCGCCTCGCGCTGGCGCATGATGACCAGCCGGGCGGCGAACAACGGCCGCGATCGGCGAGCCGGTCCCCGGCTAGGTCGCGTCAGCACGACTGGAACCTCGATGATCTGTCCCGGCGACAGGGTGCCATACAGGGCGGCGAGGTCGAGACGCCCCCCGTCTGGATTGATCATGCGCAGGCTGTTCCAGCCCACCCGCACCAGGAAGTCCGCACCGGACGCCAAAACGTGCTGCAAGCCGGGCGGCTTGGCGTAGCCCCGATCACCGACTGCCAGGTCGCCCTCGGAGAACGTGAACCGGCTAAACCCCTCGCCCACGTCGGCTCCAGTCAGTTCCAGATCGGTGAAGCTGGCGGTAGCCGGATCGTAGGCGGCATGCAGGCGCCAGATTGTCCGGTCGGCTCCGGCATGACCGATGCAGCTGCCGTCCATGATCCGCAGCCGGCGGCCTGGAAGATCATTCCTGGTGGGCGACCTTGCGGACAGCAGCGCCCCGGCGATCTGGCCCAGCCATTTACCGGCTCCACGCACTCGGCGCCGGAGGGCCACGTCGGAAAGCTGTGCGACGCCGCTGATGCCGGCCCAGGCTGCTGCCGAACGCAGGCTGAGACCACCCGGGCCGTGCGCCAGCGCGAGCCGGAGGAGGGTTGCGGCATCACCAATGTTGCGTCGGCGCACGATTGCCCCGGCGGTGCGTGCCGAGACGTCCAAATCAAGCACTCGGGAGAGTTGGTTCAGCAGGCTAGGCCAGTGGGGGTCGAGGGAGGAAGCGGGCGCAGCTGGCATCCGCATTCAGAATCAGATTAGCCGGCTCCACGTCCACCCTTAAGTTCGCGCCTATGGGGGCTCTCCCTATCGGCGCGAACTTAAGGGGATTTGCCGCCTCCTCCGGTTGTCAGGTTGTAGGCCGGAAGTCGATCCTGACCCGGAGCCGTCGCTCGGATAAGTGTCACGTTTACTCAAGAGTGAGCATTGGCGTTGCCCAGGAGACGGTTGATCTGCGTATCGAACGCGAGTGATCGTTCATGTCGAACCGGGCCACCAATATGACCTTCACAATCCTTTCCCTGACAATCGTCAGTCACAAGACTTCGATGAATCAGGGAGCTGCGGCAGTAACTTGCCGGATTGTCCGACGAGATCTTCGGTCAGGATGATCATGGCGAATTCTTCGGACAGGTCGCTGAGGGCGGCCAGGTGCACGTCGATCGCCGGTCGCGTTTTCCCGTCGAGAGCGGCGCGATCAAAAGCTGCCGTTGCATCGGCGATCACGTAGGTGATGAAGCCTAGATTGCCGGCCATGCGCGCCGTGGTCGACACGCAGTGGTTCGTCGTCAGTCCGACGATGACCACGGTATCAACGCCTCCGGACCTCAGATCCTCCTCGAGCGTGGTGCCGATGAAGGCGCTGTTGACCTCCTTCAGGTAGATCGGCTCATCCGAGGCGGGCACTGCCTCCGGCTTTGGCCGATGCCCCACGGTTCCCAGGAAGAAGTGTCCCGTAGGGGAGCGGGACGAATGGTGGACGTGTCGGATTGGCCGGCCGTCGCGGCGCCATGCGGCGACAAGGCGAGCGATGTTGGCTTCGGCGTCCGGGTTGTTGCGGAGGCCCCAGGACGGATCCTGGAACCCGTGCTGCACATCGATCACGAGCAGGGTGGCGCTCACCGGAAGCATGAACGGATCCTCTGACCTTCGGTGGCTGATCTTGCCCGAATGGCGTCTGGCGCAAAGGACAATGATCCCTCAAAAGACGCCATGATTCACTCGATCGGCTTCTTCCTGCATCCCGGATACCAGCTGCTGGACCTCGCCGGCCCATTGGACGCGTTCCAGGCCGCCAACGACGCCGCGGGACGAACGCTCTATTGCACGGCCGTGCTGTCGCGGCTGGGCGGGCTGATCACCGGCGGCGCAGGCGTGGCGATCGCCACCTCCCGGGGAGAAGCGGGTTCCTACGGGACGCTGATGGCCGTTGGCGGCGACGTCGCCCGGATGTGCCGCCCGGAGGAGATCGCGGCGATCAGGCGACTCGCCGTCGGCACGCCCCGACTGGCCAGCGTCTGCACCGGGGCATTCCTGCTTGCCGAGGCCGGCCTGCTGGATGGAAGGCGTGCCACGACGCACTGGTCCTGCGTGCGCGACCTGCGGCAACGCTTTCCGGCCGTGATGGTCGAGGGGGATCGCATCTTCGTTGCCGACGGGCCCGTATGGACTTCCGCCGGGGTCACCGCCGGCATCGATCTGGCCCTGGCGCTGATCGAGACCGACCATGGCAGCGACCTTGTCCGGTCCGTGGCCCGCGAACTCGTGGTTTATTACCGCCGCCCGGGCGGCCAGTCGCAGTTCTCCGCCATGTCGGAGTTGGAGCCCGCCTCCGACCGAATGCGGCTCGCGCTGGCGTTCGCGCGCGAACATCTGGCCGAACCGCTCACGGTCGAGCGGCTCGCTGACGCGGCGAGGCTGAGTCCCCGCCAGTTCGGACGTGCCTTCCACCGGGAAACCGGCGAAACGCCCGCCAAGGCCGTCGAGCGGCTCCGGGTGGAAGCGGCTCGACTACGCCTGCAGGATGGTGGCGAGCCCGTAGAGTTCATCGCGCGCGCCGTTGGTTTCAATGATCCGGAACGGATGCGGCGGGCGTTCGTGAAGCGTTACGGACAGCCTCCGCAGGCGGTACGCCGGATCGATCGGCTGCAATCGGCGCGGTCTGGGTGCGGGAGCGCATCCGGATGACGGGCGGACCTGGAAGGATTTCGACGCGCTGCTGAGGGGATTGCACGACGATCCATCCTCGCCTGCCTCTACACAGGTGAGCCAGGAAGACCTGGCGGCTGCTCTGCGCGGCGAGCAGCACCCGGTGCCGCCGGTGCCACCTCAGCTGGGGCTAGGCACGCCTCCGATCCCCCGGGACTTCGATGCCTTCCTCGATTTCGTGGATGATCCCGAACGGCATCCGCTTGCGGCATCTTCTGTTTCCACCTCTCGCACGCCCGGCCCGGGCAAGTCAGCGACGCTGCCTCCCATCCAGACCAGCAACGGCAGTGGAGGTTCGACGACGACAAGCGCTTTGGCAAACGTCAGTCAGAACGCAGCCGCCGCTGCCGAGATGGGTCTTGGCGCCACCATGACGACAGTCGGAACGGGAGCAGCCGTTCTGGGTGTGTAAGCGTTCGGCGCCAGCACTGTTGACGTTTTCTAGGCTTTTCTGACCTTGACGCGATAGCGGTAGATGATTGCAGCCGGCCCGATTTAGATCCAGTCGATATCGAAATGGCCGGAGGAGCAGCGTTTACGGTGACGGTGAGCAACAGTCCTGCCGACTGGCCTCACGTGAGGTGGATCAGCGCGGGGAGCCAGTGTTGCTGAGGAAAGAGAGCAGGCTTGATATGCTCCGACTATGGACATCAGCAATGCGCCACTCATTGCTGATCTGCACAAGATCAAGTACAATCACTATAGAGACAGCGCCGATAATCATGTGCGTTGTTACCGTGGCTTGATCCTGTGACAGCCTGTCTGTTGTGACTGACGAAAGGTGGAAACCGCCGTCATCTTGGCAATCGCAAAGAGGGTCTTCATCAAGCTTTCCGATGCCTCCGGGTGGGACCTGTTCGTCAGCCCGGATCAGACTGAGTAGTTTCGGCGTGAAAAGTTTTGGAGCTACCTGTCCCAAGGAGTCTGGCCGGTTGTCCTTGCCGTATTCGCTATAGAGATTTCTAACAAATGCTTCTGGAGCAGCCAAGCGTTCCTTACCGATCACTGGCAAGGTGTGGGCAATTACAAAATATGCTGCAAACGCTAGTCGGTAATTCAAGGGCGATAGACCTGCATCGGGGGTGCGGCTTTACGGTAGAACGATCCTGGAATCATGTCCGGTTGACGGTAGTCGGACACCCACTGCGTGCCCGTGTAGAAAGCAATATGACCGGCCGGATTACCACCCGGATAGTTTTGGATCACGACCATATCCCCCTTTTGAGGAAAATAGCCTTGCGTGCTTATTTTTGAAAAACCAGAGGTTTGCAAAAACGGTCCGTAATCCTTTGCCTGTGTCGGTCGGCCGGTCGTGTTAAGCCCGCCAGCCTCTAGTGCCTCTCTGACATACTTTGCACACTCGTGGCGGGACGCCGTTCCAGCATGGGACATCAGCCAAGCAGCCGCTTTATCCTTGTTTAGGGTGCCCATAATCTACCTGGAGAAGCTTGCGATCGGTGGCATTCTCCTATGTCCCAACTATAAGGCTCAACTCATTTTAGCTGGCTCCTTTGGAATCCGAACGTTACACCCCGTTCCTCCATGACCAAGGCATCAGATTATCAAGGCAGCTAGACGGGTGTCCGTTGATCATGAGCTCCAGGCTGCTGCGCAGCCAAGCAAACGGCTCGACACCGTTCAGCTTGGCTGTCTTGATAAGGGACGCAACGATCGCCCACCTTGCCGCGCCGCCCTCGCTGCCGGCAAACAAGCTGTTCTTGCGCCCAAGGGCGATCGGCCTGATCGCGCGCTCGACCGGGTTGTTGTCCAGGTCAATCCGCCCGTCGTCGAGGAAGCGGGTCAGCGCCGACCACCGCCCAAGCGCGTAGCGGATCGCTTCGGCCAGCCGACTGCGGCCTGGTAGGCGCGACAGCTGCAGGTCCAGCCACGCCTGTAGCACCTCAACCAGGGGCAGTGACCGTTGCTGGCGCACCCGCAGCCGCTCGTTCGGCGGCTGGCCCCGGATCACAGCTTCGATCTCGTAGAGTTCGCCGATCCGCCGCACCGCCATCGGTGGCGACAGGCGAGCCCGCCTCGTGCAGCTCGAAGAACTTGCGCCGGGCGTGCGCCCAGCACGCGGCGAGGGTGACGGTGCCCTTGTCCGCCAGCGACTCAAATCCGGCGTAGCCATCCACCTGCAAGATGCCACGGAACGTCTTGAGGTGTTCGGCTGGGCGGGCAGCGGTGCGGTCCGGCGCGTAGTGGAAGACCACGGCGGGCGGGCCGTTGCTGCCATAGGAGCGGTCGTCGCGCGTATAGGCCCACAGGCGGCCGGTCTTGGTCCTGCCGCGTTCGGGATCGAGCACCGGCAGCGGCGTGTCGTCGGCGAAGACCCGATCGCCCTCCATGACGTGCGCGACCAGCCGCTCGTGCAGGGCTTCCAGCCACCAGCAGGCAGCGCCGATCCAGCCCGACAGGGTGGAGCGGCTGATCTCCAGCCCGTGCCGGGCGAAGATCTGGCTCTGGCGATATAGCGGTAGGTGGTCGCAGTAGCGGCTCACCAGCACGTGGGCGATCAGCCCGGGGGTGGCGAGGCCGCCAGCCAGCACCCGTTCTGGGGCTGGTGCTTGGTGGAGTGTGCCGCAGCAGCGGCAGGCCCGCTTGGGCCGGGTGATGCGGACCACCCGGATCTGCGCCGGGATCCAGTCCAGCATCTCGCTGCTGGTGGCGCCGGCATCGTGCAGCGCGCCGCCGCAGTCCGGGCAGCTGTCGTGCGGCACCGGGATGACAGTCTCGATGCGCGGCAGATGGGCTGGCAGCGGTGCCCGGTGCGGGGGTTTGGCAGGCAGCGCCGGAACGGGATCGGCCGAGGCTGGCGGCATGGCTGCCGCTCGCCGCGCCTCTGCCCGGGCAAGATCGGCCTCCAGCTCCTCGAGGCCGAAGGCCATCTGGTCGGGATCGAGCCGCTCGGCGCTGCGTCCGAACTGCGCCCGCTGGAACTGCTTGATGATCAGGCGCAGCCGGTCGATCTCGACCTGCCCCTCGTCCAGGGCCGCCGCCATGTCGCGCACCAGCTGCTGCAGCATGGCGGCATCGGTCGGCAGGCTGTCGAGCGCGATCCGCATCAGCGGAGGCTACCGATCCAGCGGCATCCTGTACATCGAAAACAGCCTCAGCCTGCAATCATCAGCCGCCGCGTCTGCACCGGCGCCCGCCACTCCAGACCCTCCAGCAGCATCGACAACTGCGCCGGGCTCAGCGTCACCGAGACGGTGCCGTCTGCCTGCGGCTGCGTGCTGGGCCAGGTGAAGGCACCCTGGTCCAGCCGCTTGGCGAACAGGCACATGCCGGTGCCGTCGTGGAACAGGATCTTGAGCATCCCGGCA
>CAXTZG010000032.1:0-8008 GCA_964248625.1 uncultured Acetobacteraceae bacterium
CCGGACCGGCCAGCAGCCGGATCGCGGTGCCGCTCGCCAGCACGATGCCGATCGCGTTCGGCCCGAGCCCGTCCTGCTGCAGCAGGCCCGGCAGGAACGGCGAGGCGACGCCGAATGCCGCGAACAGCGCGCTGTAGAGCAGGACGAAACGGGGCAGGGTTGAACCGGCTTGCATGGCTGCAGAACGGCATACTGGCGGACCACTTGTCGAGACGTTGCGCAGGCGTCGGTGGAACTCCGCAAATCCCGCCGCCTTGAGGCCGCGATGTTCGCCCGGCCGCAAGCCTCCATCGTCTTCGTGCTCGCGACGCTTGGGCTGGATGCCATGGGGGTCGGCATCATCGCCCCGATCGTGCCGGCCCTGGTGCAGAAGCTGGCTCATCTGAAGCCCGCGGGCGCCGCACCCTGGGTCGGCGCGCTGATTGCGGTCTATGCGGCGGTGCAGTTCTTTGCAGCCCCCCTGCTGGGCGAGCTCAGCGACCGGTTCGGGCGTCGGCCGGTGATCCTGATCTCGGTGTTCGGGCTTGGCTGCGACTACGTGCTGCTGGCGCTGGCGCCCAGCCTGTGGTGGCTGTTCCTGGGCCGTCTGATCGCGGGTGCCACGTCGGGCAACGTCGCGGCGGCGACTGCCTATATCGCCGACATCACCCCGACCGAGGATCGCACGCGCCGGTTCGGGCTGGTTGGCGCCACCTTCGGCGCCGGCTTCGTCCTCGGGCCGGCAGTCGGGGGCGTGCTCGGCGCCTATGGGCTGCGGCTGCCGTTCGAGGCTGCGGCCTGCCTTGCCTTCCTTAATGTCTGCTTCGGCCTGTTCGTGATGCCCGAGAGCCTGGCGGCGGAGCATCGTCGGCCGGTCGAGCCGGCGCGCACCAACCCGTTCTCGCTGCTGGCAGCCATTGGCGGCGAGCGCGACCTGTGGCGGCTGGCGGTCGCATGGTCCTGCACCTGGATCGGGCTCGGCGCGGTGCAGAGCAGCCTGGTGCTGTTCACCGGCTACCGCTTCGGCTGGGGCACCAAGGCGAACGGGCTGCTGCTTGCCGCCATCGGGCTGTCGCAGGCGCTGGTGGAGGGGTTGCTGCTGCGCCACGTCAATGCGCGGCTCGGCGAGCGACGCACCGCCGTGCTCGGCTATGGCTGTGCCGCCGTCGGCTATGGGGCGCTGGCCCTGGCCTTCGCCGGCTGGACCATGCTCCCGGTGGTGGCGCTGCTGGCGCTGGGCGGTCTCGCCACGCCGTCGGTCCGCGCGATGGTTTCCAGCCGCGGCGCGGAGGACGGCCAGGGCCGGATGCAGGGCGTGCTCGCGGCGGTGGAAGGCCTGACCGCGGTCGTGGCGCCGCTGCTGGCGGCAGGCCTGTTCTATGCCTTCACCATGCACCTGATGCCGCTGGCGTTCCCCGGGGCGCCGTTCGCGCTCGCAGCCCTGTCCGCCCTGGTCGGCTGCCTGCTGATCGGGCTCTAGCCGGGCGACCCTGGCGGATGGGGCGTCGCCCGATCCCGAGGTGCCGGCGCGACCGGACGGGCGCCGGGATCGTCACGGGTTCCTGGCGTCGCGGCGTTTGCTCGCGACCAACCTTTCGGCGCCGTGCGCGTAGCCGTCGCTGGAGGTGCCCATGATGATGGCTCGACTGATGATGACGGCGTTGCTGGCCGGCCTCGCCGCCTGCGGCGCGGAGTCGGCGGGGCCGGTTCCGGTGGTGCAGGGCACCAACGGACCCGCCGCCCCGGACAGCCTCGCCGGCAGCGGCATGGGTGTCGGCGGCGCCAATGGCGGCATGGGCAATGGCGGCGGCGTGACGGCCGGCGGCGGGCCTGCCGTGCCCTGACCATCCGGCCGGGGACGCGGCAGGGCAGGGATCTTGATCATCCGGGCCCGGGGGGGCTTCCGATCCGGCCCCGCGCCTGCCGGATGCGGATCAGGCGGCCTGCACGGGCTCCCGCCCGGCGCGCTCGAACGCCCAGATCGCGAAGGCCTGCACCAGGGCGGCTTCCTTGAGGCTGTCGAACCGGCCGGACGCGCCGCCGTGGCCTGCTTCCATGTTGATCCGGCACAGCACCGGATTGCCGCTGGTGCTCACGTCGCGCAGCGCCGCCGCCCATTTCACGGGCTCCCAGTACGTCACGCGCGGATCCGACAGCCCGCCCATCGCCAGGATCGCCGGATAGGGGCGGGGCCCGAGATTGTCGTAGGGGGAATAGCTGGCGATCAGGTCGTAGGCGGCCTCGTCCTCGATCGGGTTGCCCCATTCCGGCCATTCCGGCGGCGTCAGCGGCAGCGAGACGTCCGACATGGTGTTGAGCATGTCCACGAACGGCACCTGGGCGACGATGCCGGCAAACAGCTCCGGCGCCAGGTTGGCGACAGCCCCCATCAGCAGCCCGCCGGCCGAGGCGCCATGCGCCACGATCCCTCCGGTCGCCCCGTGTCCGGTCGCGATCAGGTGGCGCGCGCAGGAAACGAAGTCGGTGAAGCTGTTCGGCTTGGCAGCGCCTCGCCCGTCAAGGAACCAGCCCCGGCCCTTCTCCGAGCCGCCGCGCACATGCGCCACGGCATGGATCCAGCCCCGGTCGACCAGGCTCAGGGTACGGGTCGAGAAGCTGGCCTCGATCGCGTGCCCATAGGAGCCGTAGCCGTAGAGCAGCAGCGGGGCGCTGCCGTCGGTGGGGGTGTCGCGCAGCATCAGCAGCGTGATCGGCACGGTGGCGCCGTCGGGGGCGCTCGCCTGCAGGCGGCGGGTCACGTAGCGGGCGCTGTCGTGGCCAGAGGGCACCTCCTGCACCTTGCGCAGCGTGCGGCTGCCGGTGACCATGTCGAAATCGTACCAGTGCCGCGGCGTGGTCGGCGACTGGTAGCCGTAGCGCAGCACCGTGGTGTCGAACTCGTAGGAGCCGTCGAGCGACAGCAGGAAGGCCTCCTCCTCGACCGCGATCTCGGATGCCGCCGCGCGGATGTCGGCGGCCTGGACCTGGGCAAGCGGCACCACCAGGATGCGGTTGTTCACCTCCTGGCGCTCGATCCAGCCCAGGTGCCCGGCGAACGCGGTGGCGCCGATGATGAAGTGGCCCGGGCGGTGCGGCACCCAGTCGTGCCACGCGCCGCGGTCGGGATCGGAGACGGGCGTCTGCATCAGCGCGAAGTCGACCGCGTCGCCGGCATTGGTATGCACGATGAAGCGGTCCTGCTCCGGGGCCGGCCAGTGGATCAGGCTGTAGCGCTCGCCCTTGCGGCGGGGAGCCGCGACCTTCGGCGGGGCGGTCGGATCGTGCCCCGGGATCAGCAGGGTCTCGCTGGTCTCCTGGTCGCCGCAGGTGATCATGATCCACCGGCGCGACGCGCTGACCTCGACGCCGATGAAGAAGCCCGGATCGGTCTCCTCGTAGACCAGCACGTCCTCGCCGCCGCGCGACGGCCGGCGATAGATCCGCGTCGGACGGCCATGCTCGTCGCGGAAGGTCCAGAACAGCCAGGCCCCGTCGGGCGAAAAGGCGAAGTCGCCGGTGGAGCTGTCCGCCGGCGCTTCCAGGATCTCGCCGGTCGACAGGTCCTTGACCTGGATGCGGTAGACTTCCGAGCCCTGCGCGTCCTCGGCATAGGCATACAGGTCGTGGCCGGGCGCATGGTGGGCGGCCGCCACGACGTAGTAGTCGTGGCCCTCCGACAGCGCCTGCACGTCGAGCAGCACCTGCTCGCCGTCCCCGGAGCCGCACGGCCGGCGGGCGTGGACCGGATGCTGGGCGCCGGGCTCGTAGCGGGCGTAATACTCCCATGGACCGTCCGGCACCGGCAGCGAGCTTTCATCCTGCTTCAGCCGGGCCTTCATCTCGGCCAGGATCGTCGCCTGCAGCGGCTTCGTGGGCTCGAGCAGGGCGTCGGCATACATGTTCTCCTGGCGCAGGTGGGTGGCGATGTCGCCGCGCAGCACCGACGGGTCGCGCAGCACCGCCTGCCAGTTCTCGTCCTTCATCCAGGCATAGGGATCGACGCGCACCCGGCCGAGCTGCTCGATGCGGCGCTCGTCGCGGCGGGCCGTGGGCGGGGCGGGCTGATCGGTCATCGGGCTGTCTTTCGTGAAGGCGGAGCGGGCAGGTCGATCGCGGCATGCAGGTGCCGGATCGACTGGCCGCTGCGGCCGGCGATCATCTCGGCGACCAGGGTGCGATGGCAGTGGGCGTGGTCGCGCTCGAAGCAGAGCAGGCAGGCGCGCCGCTCCACCGCCAGCGACCGGGCTTCCTCGAGTGCCGCCTGCGAACGGTCGCCGTCCATGTGCGCCCGGAAGATGCGCTGCATGGTCCCGACATCGCCGCGCCGGACGGCGTCGCGCCCGTCCTTGGGGGTGCCGAGCGGCTGCAGGTGGACGTAGTCGATGCCGGCCTCCGACAGGCCGCCGGCCAGCAGCCGCTTGGAGAAGCCCGGACGCCGGGAGGCGGCGATGGCGCGCACGTCGATCAGCAGCCGGGCGCCCGCCCCGGTCAGGGCGTCGCGGACCTGATCGAAGCGGGCGCTTTCGTAGCCGATGGTCAGGAGCGGGGTGTCGTCCGGGAGGTCGGTCACTGGAACCGACGCTAGCAGCATTGCCCCGCGCATGGCAGCGGCCGGCGTTCCGGCGGCATGATGTCGCCGGCGGAGCGGCGACGGCACGCCGGGGCTTCGCCGTGCCGACTAGGCGGCTGAAGGCGGCGGCATCGCGGCAACCGGCACCAGGGGTGCGGCCGCGGCCGGATCGGCGCAGATCCCGATCATCGGTGGTGCGCTATCGGATGAAGCCTTCGCTCCGTCCCGGGGCAGCCGGACGGATTGGAGAACGGCATGCAGTCCAACCAGCGCAGGATCGGGCGTGGCAGCGCCGAGTACGGCCGGCTGCGCATCGCGCTGTTCCTGGCCGGCTTTGCCACCTTCTCGCTGCTCTACTGCGTGCAGCCGCTGCTGGCGGTGTTCGGCGGTGTGTTCCGGGTCAGCCCGGCCGGGGCGTCGCTGTCGCTGTCGCTGAGCACCGGCTTCCTCGCCGTGTCGATCCTCTGCACCACGCCGCTGGCGAGCTGGCTCGGGCGCGGGCGCGTGATGGGTGCCTCGATGATCCTGGCCTCGCTGTGCAACGCCGCAGCCGCCCTGGCACCCGGCTGGCGCGTGCTGCTGGTGCTGCGGGCGCTTGAAGGCGTGCTGCTCGGCGGCGTGCCGGCGGTCGCCATGGCGCATCTGGCCGAGGAGATCGATCCCGCCGATCTCGGCGCGGTCATGGGGTTGTATGTCGGCGGCACCGCATTCGGCGGCATGGTCGGCCGGGTCGGCACCGCCTTTGTCGCCGACCATGGCGGCTGGCGGCTCGGCCTGGCGGCGACCGGCCTGTGCGGCCTGCTTGCCGGGATCGTGTTCCTGTTCCTGCTGCCGCCGGCGCGGATCACGCCGCAGCCGGCACCGGACGGCGCACCGCGCCTGTCTCGCCACGCCGTCGCCTGGTTCCGCCACCTCCGGGACCCCGGGATGGACGGCCTGTTCCTGGCCGGCTTCCTGGCCATGGGCGCCTTTGTCACGATCTACAACTATCTGGGCTTCCGCCTGCTGCGGCCGCCCTTCTCGCTGAGTCCCGGCGCGTCGGGGGCGGTGTTCCTGGTGTATCTGTTCGGCATCCTGGCCTCGCCTGCGGCCGGTCGCATCTCCGCACGCGCAGGCCGCGGTCCGGTGCTGGCGGCGGGGGCGGCGTTCGGGCTGATCGGGGTGGCGCTGACGCTGCCGGGGTCGCTGGCGGCGGTGATGGCCGGGCTGGCGCTGGTGACGATCGGCTTTTTCGTCTCGCATTCGGTCGCCAGCGCCTGGGTCGGCCACCGCGCCATCCAGGACAAGGGCCATGCGGCGTCGCTGTATCTGCTGGCCTACTACCTCGGCTCAAGCGTGATGGGGTCGGTCGGCGGCTGGTTCTGGAGCGAGGGCGGCTGGCCCGGCGTCGCCGGCTTCACGGCGCTGCTGCTGGCGGCCCTGCTGACGACCGCCCTGCTGCTGGGTGCCGCGGCCCGATCCCACCTGCGACCGCGATGAACCGGAACGGCGTCGTCGCGCTCCAGTCCTCGACGGATGAAGGAAACCCACCATGGCAGCCCAACGCACGGTTCTGGTTGCAGGCGCCCACGGCGTCATCGGCCGCGCGGCCGCGATCAGGCTGGCGAGCCAGCCGGACACGACGGTGTACGGCCTGTCGCGCCGCGTCGGCGGCGGGCTCGGCGGTGTGAAGGAGATCCCGGTCGACCTGCTGCAACCAGACGATGTCGCCTCCAAGCTCGGCGCGCTCGGCGACGTCACCCACATCGTGTTCGGCGCCTATGTCGAGAAGGCCACCGCGGCCGAGAAGAGCGAGGTGAACGTGGCGCTGCTGCGCAACCTGCTCGACGTGGTGGAGCAGGCATCACCCGGACTGCGGCACGTCACCTTCTACCAGGGCGGCAAGGCGTACGGCGCCGATCTGGGGCCGTTCAAGACGCCGGCGCGCGAGGACGATCCCCGGCTGATGCCGCCCAACTTCTATTACGACCAGGAGGACCTCCTGCGCAGCCGCAGCCGGGGCAGGTCCTGGAGCTTCACCGCGCTGCGTCCGGAGGCCGTCTGCGGCTTCGCCACCGGCAACCCGATGAACCTGGCCATGGTGATCGCGATCTATGCCGCGATCTCCCGCGAGCTCGGCCTGCCGCTGCGCTTTCCCGGCACCGAGGCGGCGTATCGTGCGCTGTATCAGGTGACGTCGGCCGACATCCTGGCCGAGGCCGCGGACTGGGCGGGGGGGACCGAGGCGGCGCGGGGCGAGATCTTCAACATCACCAACGGCGACTATTTCCGCTGGCAGCATCTGTGGCCGCGGATTGCCCGGGCGTTCGACATGGAGATCGCCGATCCGGTGCCGACGCCGCTCGCCACCTACATGGCGGACAAGGGACCGCTCTGGGCGCGGATGGCCGAGAAGCACGGCCTGCGACACACCGACTACGGCACGCTGGTATCGTGGCCGTTCGGCGACTTCATCTTCAACAGCGGCTTCGACAACATCAGCAGCACGATCAAGGCCCGGCAGGCCGGCTTCGGCGCCTGCATCGACACCGAGGACATGTTCACGGGCTTCTTCGAGCAGCTCCGGCGCGAGCGGATCATTCCGGCCGCCTGACGCGAAACCCGACGTCGCCGACGTCCGGCCCGGATGGATCAGTGCCGGATCGTCATGACGATGAAGACCAGGATCAGGAGCACCGCGAACCACCGTCTGATGACGGCGGCGGCAGCGAGCAGCAGCAGCTGCACGAACAGGAAGGCGCCTTCGAGAACCGTGACGCCGGTCTCGGCACGGAGCATGATCGTGGCATACAGCCCGAGTCCGAGCGACACGCTGATGAGCAGCCCCACCAGTTCCTTGTCGTGATCGTGCGCATGGTCGAAGACGCTGCGCAGGCTCGGCGGCCGCCGTCCCGACTGGCTCATCGCGATGCGATCGACCCGCCGGCGATCAGCCTGTCGTAGTCGCGCCGCTTCCTGTCGACGGCGAAAGCCTGCTTCACCTGCGCGTCGTGGATCGGGACGATGACAGACTCGACCGCGACCGCCAGGAACGCCGCCGTGACCGTGACGGGAATCGCCCACTCGGCCAGGGCGGAGTCTGCAAGCCCAGGCGCGAATTTGGTGATCCAGCTCTTGAACAGCTTCTTTCCCAGGACGCCGGCGGGCGTTGCGAGCCCGATCGCCTTGGTCGCCGTCTGCCAGTGCGTGACCACCTCGTCCCAGCTGACCGCCTTCTCGCCCGCAAGGCCCTTCCCCTGCTGCACGAGGGCATCGAGCGAGCGGAACAGCGGTTCCGGCAATGCCCACGGGAAGTTGGCCGCGTCGAACGTCTTCCAGTCCGGTGCCGCCAAGCTGTGGCTGAAGGCCGCGTTCCGTCGGCTCATGAGCGCGTGGTAGAAGAAGCTCTTGTTGGCAGGCCCGGAAAATGTTTCGAGATAGTTCCGCAGCTGTTCCGACGGCGCCATTCTTCGAGCCTCC
>CAXTZG010000032.1:8018-20608 GCA_964248625.1 uncultured Acetobacteraceae bacterium
TTTGGCAAGGTTTTGCCCGTCTCCTCACCGGAAGTCCCGCGTCGGCACCTTGATCGGCGGCGTGCCGCGATCGCGGCCATGCGCGTCGTCGGACGAGGCGGCGCCGCGCTCCAGGCCGCGCAGCATCGGCGTCAGATCCTCCAGCCGGTCGGCCACCAGATGCACGACCTCGCCCGTCCGCTGCACCCGCCCGTGGCAGGCGACCAGGCCGGCCGACAGGATCAGGCTGCGCTGGCGCGTGAACAGCGACGGCCAGATCACGAGGTTGCCGATGCCCGCCTCGTCCTCGATGGTCATGAACATCACGCCCTTGGCCGAGCCGGGCTTCTGGCGCACCAGCACCATGCCGGCGACGCCGAGGCGCCGTCCGTCGCGCGCGGTGGCCAGCACGCTGCAGGGCAGCAGCGCGCGGGCCTGCAGGGCAGGGCGCAGCAGCGACAGCGGGTGGCGCTTCAGGCTCAGGCCGAGGGTGCGGTAGTCGGCCACCACCTCGCCGCCGTCGCCGAGCGGCGACAGCAGCGTCGCCGGCTCGTTCGCGGCTGCTTCGGGCAGGCGGGCGAACAGCGGCAGCGTCGCCTCGTCCAGCCCACGCACGATCCACAGCGCCTCGCGACGCGGCAGGCCCAGCGCATGGAAGCCGTCCGCCTGCGCGATCTTCTCCAGGGCCGCGGGCGGCAGGCCGGTGCGCTGCCACAGATCCTCGATCGAGCGCCAGGGCCCCCCGGTGCGGGGGGCGATCAGCCGATCGGCCTCGTTCTGCGACAGGCCGCGCACCATGCGCAGGCCGAGCCGCACGGCGAGATACGGACCATCCGCCGGCTCCAGACTGCAGTCCCAGGTGCTGGCGGCGACACAGACCGGCCGAACCGGCACGCCGTGCTCGCGCGCATCGCGCACGATCTGTGCCGGCGCATAGAAGCCCATCGGCTGCGCGTTCAGCAGGGCGGCGCAGAACACGTCCGGGTGGTGGCATTTCATCCAGGCGCTGGCATAGGCGATCTTGGCGAAGCCGGCGGCGTGGCTTTCGGGAAAGCCGTAGGAGCCGAAGCCCTCGATCTGGTTGAAGGTGCGCTCCGCGAAGGCGCGCTCGAAGCCGTGCGCGATCATGCCGTCGATCAGCTTGTCCTTGAACCGGCCGACGCCGCCGGTGACCTTGAAGGTCGCCATCGAGCGGCGCAGCTGGTCGGCTTCGCCCGGCGTGAAGCCGCCGCAATGGATCGCCACCTGCATCGCCTGTTCCTGGAACAGCGGCACGCCCAGGGTCTTCTCCAGCACGCGACGCAGGCTGTCCTGGGGATATTCCGGCTTCTCCACTCCGTCGCGCCGGCGCAGATAGGGGTGCACCATGTCGCCCTGGATCGGGCCCGGCCGGACGATCGCCACCTGGATCACCAGGTCGTAGAGGCAGCGCGGCTTCAGCCTGGGCAGCATCGCCATCTGCGCCCGGCTCTCGATCTGGAAGGTGCCGAGCGTGTCGGCGCGGCAGATCATGTCGAAGGTGGCCGCGTCCTCGCGCGGGATCCTCGACAGATCGAGCCTGCGGCCGCGATGCAGCGCCAGCAGGTCGAAGGCGCGTCGCATGCAGCCGAGCATGCCGAGCCCCAGCACGTCGACCTTCATGAACCGCAGCGTGTCGATGTCGTCCTTGTCCCATTCGATCACCTGCCGGTCGGCCATCGCGGCAGGCTCGATCGGCACCAGGCGGTCGAGGCGGTCGCGGGTGAGCACGAAGCCGCCCGGGTGCTGGCTGAGATGGCGCGGAAACCCGATCAGCTGCTTGGCCAGCATCAGCGTCAGGCGCAGCCGGCGATCGGAAACGTTCAGGTTGACCGCGGCCGCCTGGCTCTCGTCGACGCCCTCCTCGCTCCAGCCCCAGACCTGGCCCGCGAGCTGGGCGGTGACGTCCTCAGGCAGGCCCATCACCCGGCCGACCTCGCGCACGGCACCGCGCGAGCGGTAGCGGGCGACGGTGGCGCACAGGGCCGCGCGGTCGCGGCCGTAGCGCTCGAACACCCACTGGATCACCTCCTCGCGCCGCTCATGCTCGAAATCGACGTCGATGTCGGGCGGCTCGTGACGATCGGCGGAGATGAAGCGCTCGAACAGCAGGTTGCTGTCCGCCGGATCGATCGCGGTGATGCCGAGCACGAAGCAGACCGCCGAGTTGGCGGCCGAGCCGCGTCCCTGGCACAGGATCCCGGCGCCGCGGGCGAAGCGGACGATGGCGTTCACGGTCAGGAAGTAGGGGGCGTAGCGGAGCTGCCGGATCAGCCCGAGCTCGTGCGCGATCTGTGTGGAAACGTCGGCGGGCGTGCCCTGCGGATACACCACCGGCAGGCGCCCGCGCACCAGCCGTTCCAGATCCTCCTGGTCCGACAGGCCGGGAGTCTCGCTTTCCTCCGGATACTGGTAGCTGAGCTCCGACAGGCTGAAGCGGCAGCGGCCGAGAATGGTGCGTGACGCCGCGAGCGCATGCGGATGGTCGCGCCCGAACAGCCGCGTCATCTCGTGCCCGCTCTTGAGATGGCGGTCGACCGAGCGGGTGCGGCGATAGCCGGCATCGTCGATGGTGCAGCCCTCGCGGATGCAGGTGATGACGTCGTGCAGGATGCGACGATCCGGCGCGTGGTAGAGCACGTCGCCGGTCACCACCGTCGGCACCCCGGCCGTGCTGCAAAGCGCCTCTGTGCGGGCCAGCCGCGCGCGATCGTTGGGCCGGCGCTCCAGCGTCAGCGCGCACCAGCCGCGATCGCCGAAGCAGGCGCGCAGCCGAACGAGATCGGTGGGCAGGCTGTCGTCCAGCGTCTCAAGCGGCCGCTCCGGCAGCAGGATGGCCAGCAGCCCCTGGTTCAGGCTGGCGAGGTCCGACCACCACAGCTCGCAGGCGCCCTTGCCGGCACGCGACTTGCCGAGGCTGAGCAGCTGGCACAGCCTGGCATAGGCCTCGCGATCGGTCGGGTAGAGCAGCAGCGACGGCGCGTCGCGCAGGTCGAGCCGACATCCGACCACCAGCCGGAACCCGAGCTCGGCGACGCGGTGGTGCGCCCGGGCGATCCCCGCCAGGCTGTTGCGGTCGGTGATCGCGAGCGTGTCCATGCCCAGCTCGCGCGCCTGCAGCAGCAGCTCCTCGATATGGCTGGCGCCGCGCAGGAAGGAGTAGTTGGTGGTGACCTGAAGCTCGACATACTGCATGCGGATCATCCCCACGCCGTTCAATGCAATGATTGCGGCGTGACATGAACGGTTCTTGAGAACCCACTGATCATGCTGCTCTTTTACGACAGGCTTCAGAACAGCCCATGCAGGAACCAGGCAAGATCGCCGGTGTCCCGGTGGGTGCCGTCGCCACGGCGGAACAGCCAGAAGCGCCGGCCGTCCTCGTCCTCGACCTGGAAGTAGTCGCGCACCGCGAACATCTCGCCGCTGCGCTGCCACCACTCGCCGGCGATCCGTTCCGGCCCGTCCGCACGGCGCACGTGATGGCGTCGCCGGCGCCAGGTGAAGGAGACCGGCGCGTGATCCGGCAGCCCGGCCAGGGCGAGCACCGGCTGCGGCGGGTCGACCAGCCGGACCGGTCGCGGCAGGCTTGCCGGCCAGCGATCCGCCGGCCCGGGCGCCTGGCCCGGCTTCGGCCTCGTCTCGTCCAGCGGCGGCTGTCGCATGACGCTGCGTTCCGGAACGTCGCTCTGCACCGGAGCAGGACGCCACAGCCGTCCGATGCCAAGCCGGTTCTGCAGCGTGTCGATCAGGGGAGCCAGAGTGGCCAGCCCATCCCGGCTCATGCCCGGGCTGCCGCACCGGTGCAGCACCGACTGTTCCGGCGCCGTCGGCTCGGCCAGGCGCGCCATCAGCCAGATCGTCTCGATGCCGTCGCCCGGATCGACCCGGTCCAGCCGCTCGTCGAGCAGACGGCCGACATGGCGGGCATCGTGCGAGGCGCGGGCCAGCGCCACCGCCTGTATGCAGGACGAGCCGTCCAGGCGGATGAAGACCAGCTCGAGCCGGCGGGCCCCCAGGCACTGCGCCTCCAGCCTCCGGCACAAGGCCGCACTCAGCACCGCGTTGGCGGCGGCAAGCGACTCCGCCGTCAGCAGCGGCTCGGTGAAGGCGAGCCGTTCCTGCAGCGTCACCGGCGGCAGCTCGGGACGGACCGGCTCGAAGACGCGGCCGAGCGCCTGGTCCAGACGCAGCGTCACGCCCGACCCGAGCCGTCGGGTCAGCGGACCGCGCGGAACCGCGTCGAGCGCGGCGATGCTGCGCAGCCCGAACCGGTGCAGCAGGGTGACCTGCGCGGCATCGAGCCGCAGCGCCTCGACGGGAAGGGGCGCCAGGGCCGCCTGCGTGTCGGCCGACGCCACCCGGTCGAGCCGGCGGCCTCCGTGCCGGGCGAGGGCGTACGCAGCCCCCGGCGTCGCGGCGATGGCGATGCGGGCGGCCAGGCCGGTCCGCTTCAGGCGCGCCGCCAGATCCGACAGCAGGGCGATCTCGCCGCCGAACAGATGCGCGCAGCCGGACAGGTCGAGCCAGACCTCGTCCGGTGGCTGGGCACGGGTGAGCGGCGTGTAGCGCAGGCACCAGGCTGCAAGGGTCGCCAGCTCCTCCGCATCCTGTCGGGGGCTGGCGGGGATGACGGTCAGATCCGGGACCATCGCCTGGGCATGGGCGAGCTTCATTCCGGCCTGCAGCCCGAGCCGCCGCGCCCGGACGCAGGCGGCCGAGACGATCATCCGCGGGCCGTCCTGGATGGAGGTGACCAGCGGACGCGCGTCCGGCGTCGCCGGATCAGCCGTGCCGGACCCCGAGCCGGCCCCGGGCCTGCGCCTGAGCCGGTCCGTCTGCCAGCAGGGCAGCCAAAGACAGGCGATCCTCCGCAGCGGATCGGTGCCGGACGAGGCTTGGGTCGATGACGGCGTCGGCGAGATGACCTTGGGCATCGGAAGCCTGCACCATCCAGTGGAAAGGGAATGCCGCCTCGCGGCAGCGCAGCAGCTCGAGCCGCCACAGGGCGCGCCCGGGCGGCAGGTCGCAGGATCGCGCCGGTGTCGACTGCGGGAATGCCGCCACCCGCCACCGGCTGACTGCGGCACTCGCTTCCAGCAGGACCGGGTCGTCGAAGCGTCGGCTGCGTCGGATCGCAAACGCGGTGACGCCTGAGGATGCCGCCGCGATCTGCAGGCGGCGCGACGCCGTCAGGCCAAGCCTGCCATCCACCTCGCCGACCACGGCGACCAGGCCGGGATGACGCAGCGCCTCCTCCATCACGGCAAGCACGGCGTCGCCGCATTCGGCGAGAATGAGACGCTGCGGATGCAGGCCGACCGCGGCGAGGCCCGGCGCGAACAGGTCGCAGCCCTGCATCGCCCACAGCACCTGCCGGGTTGGATCAAGGCCGGCGAGCAGCCCGCCGATCAGCAGGCTGGCGACGGTGCCGTGCTCGGTATCCGGGCCTTGCCCCAGCACCTCGTGCAGGGCGCCGGCAGGCAGGCCGCCGCATGGCAGCCTGCTGTCGATCGTGTGCAGGCCGAAACGGATGGCGGCCTTGTGCGCGACAGGCGATGCCATGCCGCCCAGCCGGCCGATCCGGGCCCGCAGCGCCTCGATCGTCTTCGTCTGGCTGTGCGGACTGCTCTCCACGATTCGCTCCATCGGATGTCGACGATGAGAACGTATAGAGAACAAACTGTTTCTGAGGGAAGTCCGCAGATGCGGCCGCGTCGAACGGCAAGGGTAGTGGCTTTTCAGAAGCTGGTGCAACAGTGAGCGACAAGGCGCTGACTATGCGACAGTGCTGCCAGTACGACGGTTTTGCTGCCTGCCTGAACGTCTAAGCGTAAGACGTTGGTTTCATTGATCCATGCTGCCGTTCAACCGATTTCTGAGCAGAAGCCCATCGGCGCTTGCGGGATCGATCAGGCCGCGGCGCAGGAACAGGTCGATCAGCACCAGGTTCACGTTGAACTTGAACTGGTCGGTATCGCGCACGAGGCGCAGCGCTTCCTCCAGCGCGATCAGCGTGAACTCCACGACCTCGCCATCGGCGGGCACTGGCTGGAAGCTGTCCGGCAGCACGAGGTCGAAGCAGTGCAGCCGGTCCCGGCGCAGGCCCTCCGGCCGGCTCATGGCATAGGTGATGACGCCGACCGGCACCGCCGCGCGGGCGAGCTCCGGCGGCAGGCTGCACTCCTCGGCACCCTCCTTTTCCAGCGTGCGCAGGGCGTCGTAGCCCGCCGGCACCCCGCCTGCGACCAGATGGTCCAGCTTGTCCGGATCGAGCAGCTTGTCCGGCGCCCGGCGTCCGATCCACAGATGCGTGCCGTCCGCGCGCTTGACGAGGCCGTTCAGGTGCACGCCGTCCGCCAGGATGCCGAAGCCCGGCAGCCCGCCGCGGTCCAGCCTGGCCAGCACCGGTCCGTCCGGCTCGGCCCGCACGTCGAACGCTTCCGAGCGGAAGCGGAACAGCCCGGCCTGCGCCAGCTCCTGTCCGAGCGGCTCGAGCCGCAGCGGATCCTCCAGCACGAGCTGGTTGCCGTCGTGGCGCACCCCGCGTCGCTCCAGCTCGAGCGCCAGGGCCGGCGCGATCCAGCCAACCTGGCTGTCTTCGAGCAGGAAGGGGAAGCGGCCGCCGGGCAGGCGGGCGTTGTTGCAGGCGTCGAGGTGGCGCAGGAACGGGGCGATCGGACTGGTCATGCGGCACCGTCCGCCAGCAGGCCCCGGCTTGGCAATCGATCGATGTGCTTTGCAATCGATATCCTGCATGCCACATCCGGCTGATGAGAGATTTCGCCCCAACCCAGCCGGCGCCGCCGTCCGATCCGGCATCGCGACAGACCGCACTGGAAACGGTACGCGGCCTGCTGCCCTATCTCTGGCCGCGTGGCGACATCCGCACGCGTCTGCACGTCGTCGGCGCCATCGTGCTGCTGATTGCGGCCAAGGTGGCGACGATCTGCGTGCCGATCGTCTATGCCCGCGCGATCGACCGGCTGTCGCACCGCGACCCCACCCACATGCTGGTGGTGCCGATCGGGCTGATCGTCGGCTACGGGCTGCTGCGCATCGCCTCCGGCGCCTTCGGGGAGCTGCGCGACGCGGTGTTCTCGCCGGTCAAGCAGCGGGTGATCCGGGTGGCGGCGATGCAGACCTTCGGCCACCTGCACCGGCTGTCGCTGCGCTTCCATCTCGACCGTCAGACCGGCGGCGTGACCCGGGCGGTGGAGCGCGGCACCCAGGCGATCGAGCTGATCCTGCGCCTGGGGGTGTTCAACATCGTGCCGACGCTGATCGAGACGCTGATGGTCACGGGCGTGATCTGGGCGCTGTTCGACTGGCGTTTCGCGATGGCGACGCTGCTGACGGTGGTGGTGTATGTCGGCTTCACCATCGCCTTCACCGGCTGGCGCATCGGCATCCGCCGCCGCATGAACGAGGTCGAGAGCGAGGCCAGCACCAAGGCGCTGGACAGCCTGCTCAACTACGAGACAGTCAAGTATTTCGGCAACGAGGCCCACGAGGCTAGGCGCTACGACGACACCCAGAGCCGCTACGAGCGCGCCGCGGTGAAGACCCAGGTCTCGCTCAACCTGCTCAATATCGGCCAGGCCACGATCATCGCCGTGGCGCTCGCCGCCATCATGCTCATGGCGGCCCAGGGGGTGGCGGCGGGCCGCCTCACGGTGGGCAAGTTCGTGCTGGTGAACACCTATCTGATGCAGCTCTACACGCCGCTGAACTTCCTGGGCTTCGTGTATGCGTCGCTGCGCCAGGGCGTGGTGGATCTGGAGCAGATGTTCCGGCTGCTGGGCCAGAGCCAGGAGGTGCGTGACGCGGCCGATGCGCGGCCGTTGCCCGGCCGGCTCGAGGATGCGCCGCCGGCCGAGGTGCGGTTCGAGGCGGTGCGGTTCGGCTACCAGCCGAACCGCGAGATCCTGCACGGTGTGAGCTTCGCGATCCGGCCGGGCGGCCGCACCGCGATCGTGGGACCCACCGGTGCCGGCAAGTCGACGATCAGCCGGCTGCTGTTCCGCTTCTACGACGTCGATACCGGCCGGGTGATGCTCGACGGACGCGACGTGCGCGACTACGCCCAGGACAGCCTGCGGGCGGCGATCGGCGTGGTGCCGCAGGACACGGTGCTGTTCAACGACACCATCCGCTACAACATCGCCTATGGCCGCATCGGCGCCTCCCAGGCCGAGATCGAGCATGCCGCCCGGCTGGCGCAGGTGCACGACTTCGTGGCCGGCCTGCCGGACGGCTACGACACCCGCGTCGGCGAGCGCGGCCTGAAGCTTTCGGGCGGCGAGAAGCAGCGCGTGGCGATCGCGCGCACCATCCTCAAGAACCCGCGCATGCTGATCCTGGACGAGGCCACCAGCGCGCTCGACACCCATACCGAGCAGGAGATCCAGTCGGCGCTGCGCACGGTCGCCGCCGACCGCACCACGCTGGTGATCGCCCATCGCCTGTCGACCGTGGTGGATGCCGACGAGATCCTCGTGCTGGTGGGCGGGGTGATCGCCGAGCGCGGCACCCACCGCGCGCTGCTGGGGCAGGGCGGCGTTTATGCGCGGATGTGGGCGGCGCAGTCGGAGGAGGATGCGGGTCTGCCGCTGGCGCCTAAGCCGGAGCGGGTGGCGGCCGAACTGGCCGATTGACCGCATGGGTCCTGGCGGCCCTGCCGGGGATGGCCCATCTGTGCCGCATGAAGGAGAACGAGATGAGCTTCGATCCGAAGGGCGAGCAGACGCTGGGTCAGGACGGGTCGGTTCCGTCGGAGCTGAGCCACGCGGGGGCCGTGGTCGACAAGTCGATCGAATACATGCTGGGCGAGAACCTGCCGCCGCTGGCGATCGCATCCGCCCTGCTGGGCGGCTCGCTCGGGCTGCTGGCGCGCACGATGGACCGCGGCGCGATGGTCAGGATGCTGGAGAACGCGATTGCCAGCGTGAAGGCGGGCGAGCTCGATCCCGCCCGCGACCGCGAGACCGGACGTTCCTGACGCGGCGGCGGGCGGCGGGCGCGAAGTGAGCGCTTGACGGATCATGCCGGCTTGGCGATAAGCCGCGCCTCCATGAGTTGTGACGCCGGACCGGGTGCGCCGGCGTCTTGCTGTTCGTTTCCGGCTCAGCCGGAAGCTTTACGACCCTGAGGATCAAGACGATGTCGCGCCGCTGCGAGATGACCGGCAAGGGCGTGCTGACGGGCAACAACGTCAGCCACGCCAACAACAAGAGCCGCCGCCGCTACCTGCCGAACCTGCAGGAGCAGTCGGTGCTGTCGGACGTGCTGGGCACCTCGATCCGGATCCGTGTCACCACGCATGGGCTGCGCACCATCGAGCATAATGGCGGCCTCGACGCCTTCCTGCTGACGACGCCCAATCGTCGTCTGCCGGAGGAGGCGCAGTCGCTGAAGCGCCGCATCCTGCGCGCCCAGGCCAAGAAGGCGGCCTCCGCCACCGCCTGAGGACCGAGCCGGGGCTGCGTCCCCGGATCGGCCTTGCAAATCAGGGGCATCTCACGCATGTGAGAGCCCACCAGTCTTTCGGCCGCCAGGCATCGCCCGCGGCCCCGGAAGCGCGCGGGGTTTTCCCTTCGCGCCTTCTTGGTTTGAGGAGAACCCTGTCGTGTCCGAGCTCTCGAGAATCCGCAATATCGGCATCACCGCGCACATCGATGCCGGCAAGACGACCACGACCGAGCGCATCCTGTACTATACCGGCGTGTCGCACCGGATCGGCGAGGTCCACGAGGGCAATACCACCACCGACTACATGGAGCAGGAGCGCGAGCGGGGAATCACCATCACCTCGGCGGCGGTCACGTGCGAGTGGAAGGACCACCGCATCAACATCATCGACACCCCCGGCCATATCGATTTCAACATCGAGGTGAACCGCAGCCTGCGCGTGCTCGACGGCGCGATCTTCATCATCGAAGGCGTGGCCGGCGTGCAGCCGCAGTCGGAAACCAACTGGCGTCTCGCCGACCGCTACAACGTGCCGCGCATCATCTTCATCAACAAGCTGGACCGCACGGGTGCGGACTTCTACCGCGCGTTCGACACGCTGAAGGAGAAGCTCGACATCATCGCGCTGCCGCTGCAGCTGCCGATCGGCATCGAGGAGAACTTCCTTGGCGTTGTCGACCTGGTCGAGATGAAGGCGATCATCTGGGAGGGCGGTGAGCTCGGCGCGAAGTTCCACGACGAGGAGATCCCGGCCGACATGGTCGAGCGTGCCGCCGAGGCGCGTCAGCTGCTGCTCGATACTGCGCTCTCGGTCGATAACGAGGCGATGGAAGAGTATTTCGACAAGGGCGACGTCGACGTCGCGACCCTGAAGCGCTGCATCAAGGCGGGCGCCATCTCCGGCGTGTTCCGCCCGGTGCTGTGCGGCACCGCCTTCAAGAACAAGGGCGTGCAGCCCCTGCTCGACGCCGTGCTCGACTACCTGCCGGCGCCGGACGACCGCGAGGGCATCCGAGTCGCCGCCGAGGAAGGCCAGGAGGATGCCGATCCGAGCACCCGCCGCCTGATCAAGGTCGACCCGAAGGGCAACTTCTCGGGCCTGGCGTTCAAGATCATCAATGACAAGTACGGCACGCTCACCTTCGTGCGGGTTTATTCCGGCTCGCTGAAGTCCGGCGACCAGGTGATGAACACCACCAAGGACCACAAGGAGCGCATCGGCCGCATGTTCCAGATGCACGCCGACAAGCGTGCCGAGATCAAGGAAGTGCAGGCGGGCGACATCGCGGCCTTCGTGGGTCTGAAGGATACCGGCACCGGCGACACGCTTGCCGATGCGGGCGACCCGGTGGTGCTGGAGCGCATGGCGTTCCCGGTGCCGGTGATCGACATCTCGGTCGAGCCGAAGACCAAGGAGGCGGTCGAGAAGATGACGCTGGCGCTGCAGAAGCTCGCCGGCGAGGACCCGTCGCTCCGCCTCAAGACCGACCAGGAAACCGGCCAGACCATTCTGTCCGGCATGGGCGAGCTGCATCTCGAGATCATCATCGACCGGTTGCGTCGCGAGTATGGCGTCGATGCCAATATCGGCGCGCCGCAGGTGGCCTACCGCGAGACCATCAGCAAGACGCACATCGAGACCTATACCCACAAGAAGCAGTCGGGCGGCTCGGGGCAGTATGCCGAGGTCAAGATCCAGTTCTCGCCGGTCGAGCGCAACGCCGGCATCTCCTTTGAGAACAAGGTCGTGGGCGGCACGGTGCCGAAGGAATACATCCCGGCGGTCGAGAAGGGCATCAAGGTGCAGGCGAGCACCGGCGTGCTGGCCGGTTTCCCGACGGTGGACTTCAAGTACACCCTGCTCGACGGCAAGTACCACGACGTCGACAGCTCGGCGCTGGCCTTCGAGATCGCCGCCAAGGCCTGCTTCCGCGAGGGCATGAAGCGTGCGAGCCCGGTGATCCTGGAGCCGATCATGGACGTGGAGTGCACCACGCCGCAGGACCATGTCGGCGACGTGGTCGGCGATCTCAACCGCCGCCGCGGCCAGATCCAGAACCAGGAAAGCTCGGGCTCGACGGTGCTGGTCCGCGCCCAGGTGCCGTTGAAGGAGATGTTCGGCTACATCTCGCACCTGCGCTCCATGACCAAGGGCCGCGCCTCCTTCACCATGCAGTTCCATCACTACGATCCGGTGCCGCGCAACATCGCCGACGAGATCATGTCGAAGTCCGCCTGACCGCAGCGCCTGTCAGTCGGCAAGGCCGGTCCGGAAGGGCCGGCCTTTTTTGTTTCGCCGGCACGCGATCATGCGCATCGACGTTCGCTGGCCTCATTCAGGCGGCGGTCCTCGACCTGCTTTCACAAGCTGCGGCAGATTTCACGCCTCAGGCACGACCAGCGTTAGAAGATCGGCCGGCCGGCGCCAGATCGGGAGCCTGTCGACACGTCTTCACAAGCATTGGCAGACGCAGTCGGCAGTCATTAATCGGCTCGACGGCGTTCCGTTACGCCCGGCTGGTCCGGCATCATTGTCCGCGCGCCCGGGTGCTGTATGCGGTGGCGGATCTGCACCATCTGCGGCTCGGCCGTCAGGCCGGAGCTGCTGCCCGTGGCTCGGCAGCACCGGTAGCGCGAGCTGGAGGCTGCCGCCGCGGCCGACATCGTGCTCACCCACTCCTCGCACGAGGCCAGGCTGCTCGCGCAGGCGCTGCCGCACGCCAGGATCCACGTCATTGCCTGGGCGGTGCCGCTTCGTCCGGTGGCGGCATCGTTCATCTCCCGCCTCGGCGTCGCCTTTCTGGCCGATTATGCGCACGCGCCCAACCTGAAGGCGGCGCATCGGCTGGTGCGCGAGATCATGCCGCTGGCCGGCAGCCGGATGCCGGCCGGGCTCGCCGGCGGCGATCCGCGCGTGGTGCCGGTGGGCCACGTGCCGGAGCTGGCGTCGCTGTTCGCGCGCATGCGGCTGACGGTGGCACCGCTCGCCTTTGGCGCTGGGATCAAGGGCAAGGTGCTGGAAAGCCTGGCTGCCGGCGTCCCGTGCGTCTGCTCGCCGATCGCAGCCGAGGGCCTGGACCTGCCCGAGGCGCTGACGCGGTGGATCGCTGGCGACACGCACG
>CAXTZG010000032.1:20618-26374 GCA_964248625.1 uncultured Acetobacteraceae bacterium
TGGGAGCAGGACCGGCTGTCGGCGAACCGGATCGACCGGCTGCTCGGCGCCGCGGTGTCGCGGCGGCCCGTGCCGGCGGAGCGCGAGCGGGCTGACGCTGGCTGAGCGGCTGCCGCCGCCCCGGCTCAGGGTTTGGCCGGCGGCGGCAGGCTGCCCTGGGTGCGGCGGATGAAGTCGGCGACGTTGTCGTGCAGCTGCTTCAGGCTGTCCTGGTTGGCATAGACCATGTGCCCGGACGAGTACTGCTTGTATTCGATGTTGGCCTGCAGCGACTGCGGGATCGGCAGATGGTGCATCTCGTAGATCCCCTCGTAATAGGGCGTCGCGAGGTCGTAGTAGCCGGCGTTGAGCATCACCTTGAGGTTCGGGTTGTATTTCATCGCCGCCGCAAGATCGGGCATCACGTTGGCCGAGCCTGCGACCGGCTGGGTGCTGTTCGGAGGCTGGTGCTTCATGTCCCAGTCGTCGATCTCGATCTCGGGCTTGTAGTACTTGCCGTCGCCGTAGCCGAGCTGCTTGCGGACATAGTCGTTGAAGGCCGACACGTAGGCCGAGCTGATCGCGGCGGATTGCGGATCGTAGTCCGCCTCCTTGCTCATCGGGTCCATCGTCGGGCCGGAGAAGCGGGTATCGAGACGGCCGGTGGTGATGTCGCCCTCGCCCTGCAGCGACTTCTCGAACTCGCCCCCATCGACGCGAAGCCGGGCTTTCTTGAGGTAGTCGACGGGCAGGCCGGTATAGCGGTTCAGCCTGTCTGCGATCGCGTCGCGATGTGGCGTGTCGAGCGCCGAGCCCTGCTGCAGGGCGGCGGCATAGTCGGTGCTGGCGAACGTCTCGACCTCGGCCAGCAGCGCATGCAGATCGGGCGGATTGCCGGGCAGCTTGTGATGGTACCAGGCGGTGGCCGCATAGGTCGGCAGGGCCACGATGTAGGGCAGATCGACGCCGGGATTGAGCTCGGGCTGATCGACGCTCGCATCGAAGTTCAGGATCTGCGACAGCAGGATCACGCCGTTGAAGTCGACCGACTTGTCCTGTTCGAGCTGGTTGATCAGCACCGCCGAGCGCGTGGTGCCGTAGCTTTCGCCGAACAGATATTTGGGCGAGTTCCAGCGGCCGTATTTCGACAGAAAGGCGGCGATGAAGTCGGAGAACGCATGGCCGTCCTGGTCGATGCCCCAGAACTTCTTCTCCTTGTCCTTGCCGGCGATGCGCGAGAAGCCGGTGCCGGGCGCGTCGATGAAGACGAGGTCGCTCGCATCGAGCAGGCTCTCGTCGTTGTTGACCAGCTGGTAGGGGGCGGCCGGCCCGTGCTCATGGTCGAGCGTCACCACCCGGCGCGGCCCGAACGCGCCCATGTGCAGCCAGACCGACGCCGAACCGGGGCCGCCATTATAAAGAAAGGTGATCGGCCGGGCTTCGGGCCTGACGTTCTTGCGGAAGTAGGCGACGTAGAACATCGAGGCTTCCGCCGTCGGATTGCCGTCATCGCCCGTCTTGTCGGCATCGGCGCCGGTTTTCGCGGCATCGTCCCAGCCCTTGGGATGCACGATCAGCGTGCCCGCGACCGCGTGGTAGTCGACATGCTGGCCGCCGGCGGTGACGGCGGCGTCGCTTTCGGCCTCACCCGACACCAGGTGCGGCACCGGGTGGTCGGTCCTGCTGATCTTGACCGTCGTGTCGTCGGCTCTGGACGCGCAGAGCGGCAGCGCCGCCAGGGCGCTGGTCAGGAACAGGCAGGCTCGATTCATGGGCACTATCCTTGGGGCTTGAAGGCGATGGCGACGTTCAGCCGGCGGAGCGCCAGCCATCCTGCTCCAGGACGGCGCGCCCGTCGGCCGCGAGCTTCTGCAGGTGCGACGTCAGGTTGCCGCGCGCCGCCTGTAGCAGATCGGGCCGCAGGTTGATGTAGGCGCGGCTCAGCACCGTCTCGAACGGCGCCGGCGTCGGCGACAGCAGCGCCTCGATCGAGGCCTCGCGCGCCGCGCGATGGTCGAGCAGGCTCTGCACCAGCTCGTGCGGCCGCGTGATCGCCGGGCCGTGCGCCGACAGCATCAGCCGGTCGTCGCGGTCGCGCACCCGCTCCAGGTTGGCGATGAACTGCCCGAGGTCGCCATGCGGCGGCGGCGGCACCACCGAGGTCGACCAGCCCATCACGTGGTCGCCGCTGAAGATGACGCCGTCATCGGTCACGAAGCACAGGTGGTCCATCGCGTGGCCGGGCGTATGCAGCACCGTCAGGCCGGCGATCCGGTCGCCGTCATGCAGCCCGATCGGCGCCTGGAAGGTCGGGTCGGCGCTGGCATGGTGGCCGGCGATCGGCGCGCCGCTGCGCTGGCTGAGCCGTTCGGCGCCGCCCAGGTGATCGCGGTGGGTATGGGTCAGCAGGATGTGGGACAGGCAGCCGCCGGCCTCGGCGAGGATGGCATCGAGGTGCCGCTCGTCGTCGCTGCCCGGGTCGATCACCACCGTGCCGCCGTCGGTGTCGACGAGCCAGCTGTTGGTGCCGTGATAGGTCATCGGACCCGGATTGGGCGCCACGATCCGCCGGATGCCGCCCTGCACCGGAAGTGCGATGCCGTGCGGCGGCGCCTCCTCGGTCAGGCGCCAGGCCCGTCGCCTTGGTGGCGCTCCGGACACCGGGCGCGTCGGTCTAGCCGAAGGCACCGACATCGTGCATCACCGCGATGCTGATCTCGCGCACCAGCTCGAACAGGCGGCGCATCGGCTGGAAGATCTCCGCATCCTCGCGCGTGTAGGCATTGGCCGAGCGCGGTCCGCTCGGCTCGCGGAAGTCGAGCAGCACCGACTGGTCGGCCGCCTGCGGGAAGATCTCGGCCAGCTCCTTCAGCACGTTCGGGATCTCGAGCCGCAGCACCTGGTCGTCGAGCGCCTCGCGGGTGAAGCCGTGCCGGGGCGAGAAGTACGGGATGCGCGTCGAGAGCAGCCAGATCCGCTCGATCAGCGTCAGCCGGATCGCATGCAGCAGCACCTCCGGCAGCGCCATGCGCGGCGCTTCCGGCCAAGCCGCGCGCAGCGCCAGATGGTCGGCCTGGATGCGTCGGAACATCGACTGCGTGACCGCCCACAGATCGAGCCGCTCCAGCCCTGCCGACAGCGTCACCAGCGCGTTGCGGCGGCTGGGATCGTGCTCGTGGGCGGCACGGTCGAGCCAGACGCCCGGATCGAGCGTCAGCACGATGGCGCGCAGCACGTCGCGATCCGAATGCGCCAGCGCGTGCGAGGCGAAGTCGAGCGCGCGGCGGAAGCGCGGGCTTTTCAGCAGGAACTCCTCGAAGGTTTCCGGATGGCGGGCGGCGGCGAGACCCAGCCCCTGCAGCGTGTTCGCGCACCAGCCGAGCTGCTGCAGGATCGCGTTGTTGGGGATCGCCCGCAGCTCGCGCGGGTGGCGGATGCGGGCCGGGCTGCCGACGGAGTCTGTCTGCCTGGCCGCCGGACGCGAGCCCGTGCGGTCGATCAGCGCCGGTCCGAACGCGCCGAGCAGCCCGGCATAGCCCGGATCCTCGACCAGCTCCGTCATGCCGAGCCCGATGGTGGAAAAGAAGTCGGCCGAGAAGTCGGCATCGTCGTAGATCGGGTCGCGCTCGGCCTTCACCACCGCGAAGGCATGCTCGGCGATGGTGCCGATCACCGCATCGGCCAGGACCTGCGTGCCGAACAGCACGTAGCCGTCGCCGCCCTGGAAGGCCGCCTCCTCGCGGCAGGCGATGCCCGCGTTCTGGAACGCCAGGCGGGAATGCGGCGGCGACAGGTAGTCGAGCCGGTCGGCGAGCGCGAACGGATGCGCGCCGCGGCCGATGCTCTCGCCGTGGGTGTCGAACAGGATCACCTCGACGTCGGTCAGGCCGCGCTTTTGCAGCAGATCGGCGATCTTCAGCCGCAGCCGCTCGATCAGGTAGGTGGCGGCGAGCTGGCCGACATAGCGGCCGGAATCGGAGTAGCCGAACTGCAGCGACAGCTTACCGGTGCGGCGCAGGTAGTCGCGGTAGTGCCGCGAATGCAGCGCCTCCTCGATGATGCGCGAGCCCTGCATCAGCGCGTCCTGCGTTTCGAACAGCGGCGAGATCTCGATCTGCTCCTCGATGCCGAACAGCCGCGCCAGCCACAGCGCCACCAGGAGGGTGTAGCCGCTCTCGGTCTCGGCGATCAGGAAGCGGACCGGGCTGGCGCCGTCGATGTGCTTGACGATCTGGGCGACCGTCATCATCAGCCGCGCCGCAGACGCCTGCTCGAACAGCAGGGCACCGAAATCGACCGGCACCGGCTTCACGTCTGCCAGCACGTCGTTGATCTGGGCCAGCAGCGCGCGCCGCTGCGCCGGGTTCTCCGGGCTGTCCTCGATGCCGAGCCGCTGGCGGGCGACGTTGTGGATCTGGGTGGCGTTCAGCCGGACATGGGTATGGGCGGCACCCATGCCGTGCGACACGAAGCCGGCGCGCGCCACCGCCAGCGGCAGCCGGTCGGCCTCGTCGGCCGCCTCCATGGCCGCGGTGAACAGCGCGTCGAGCGCCGAGGGGGTCAGGATGGCCTCGTCGCGCCGGTCGATCAGCGCGCGCGAGAAGCCCGCCACCTGCTCCGGATCCGCACGTCCGGGAGCGGCCTGGATCTGCGCCGACACCGCAGCCAGCGCCGCCTCGACACGACCGGCCAGCGCCGACGGCGGCGCGGACAGCGCCATGAGCTGGCTGTGCAGCCGCTCGAGCTGCAGCTGCTTCATTCTGAGCCGCAGCCTGAGCGTGTCCCACCAGCCGATGTCGGTGCGGCCGTCGGTGTCGTAGCCGACCCAGCTGGCCAGGATCAGCGGGCGCGGCGTCAGGCTGCTCCAGTGCTGCGGCCAGTAGCCAGCCGCCTCCTCCAGCAGCGCCCGGTTCAGCTTGTCGATGGCGTTGCGGCCGCGCAGGATCGCCTCGACGGCGAGCGCGAACTCGTCGCCCAGCGTCGGCGCCGCGGGCCGCTGCGAGGCAAGGTCGGGCATCGTGCGGGTGCCGCTCGCCGTGGCCGCCAGCGCCGCATAGACCGGCGTCGCCAGGGCGAAGGTCGGGTGGGCGGTGAACACCGCGGCGAAACGGGTGCGATGGATCGCAGCACGGAACTGCGCCAGCGGGATCGGGCTGTCGTCGGGGTCGGGCCGGATCAGCCGGGCCGCGATGCGGCGCAGCCGGGTATCGGTCTTCACAGGGCCGCCAGGCACGCCGTCGAGCCCGACATAGCGGGCGAGCCTGGCTGCGCGCGTCTCAAAGGCGTCGTCGCGCAGGCGGCAGACCAGGCCGTTGATGTCCTCGATGCTCAGGCTGCCCTCGTCCAGCCGTCGCGACAGCTGCAGCGCGATCGCCCGCACCGGGTTGCCGAACGGGTCCTCATCCTGGCGTTCGACCAGCTGCGCTGCCAGCAGCACCAGCTGGTCCAGACGCGGATCGGTCGGATGACCCGGATCGCTCGCGAGGTCGGCGGGAGCCGGATGCTGCTCGTCCATGATGCGTGTCGCGCTCCGCGCGTGGCGTTGCCGGGCTGGGGGGGTGGGTGCGTTGCAGGCGGTGCCGACGCCGCATGCGGACGGGCGGCATGGGCGGGTGCTACCACCATCACCGTTCCATGTCTGACACGCCGCCGCAATATGGCGGCCTCGTGCCGGCCACGCGGGGATTGCCGTCGGTTGGGCAAACGTCCGGCTTGATGCTATCGGGGCACATGATCGTCACCCCGGACGCGGCTCCGGAAGCCGTCCTCGATGCAGA
>CAXTZG010000032.1:26384-34029 GCA_964248625.1 uncultured Acetobacteraceae bacterium
GCGCTGGGGCCGGGCGTCTGGGCCGGCCTGCTGCAGTCGAGCGCCAAGGCCGGGCTGATCGGCGGCATCGCGGACTGGTTCGCGGTGACCGCGCTGTTCCGCCATCCGCTCGGCCTGCCGATTCCGCACACCGCGATCCTGCCGGCGCAGAAGGACCGGCTCGGCCGGGCGCTGGGCAGCTTCGTCGCCACCCATGTCTTCACCGAGGCCGATATCGAGCGCGCTCTTGGCCGTCTCGATGTCGCCGCACTGCTGCGGGGCATGCTGACCGATCCGCGCGTCGCCGGCATGATCTCCACCGGCGCCGTGCGCATGATCCCGCACCTGCTTGACGGGCTGGAAGCGGGACGGGCTCAGGAGATGCTGGTCCGGCTGGTGCCGCGCGTGATGAGCAACGGGCAGCTGGCGCCTGTGGTGGCGCGCGCGCTGCGGGCGCTGGTCGATGGCGACCGGCACCAGGAGGTGCTGTCCTTTCTGCTCGACCAGATCAAGCTGCTGCTGAAGAGCCGCGAGGCGCATCTGCACCAGCTGATCGAGGAGCGGGTGCGCGAGCAGGGCGGGCGGCTGGTCGGCTGGGCGATCGGCGGGTCGGTGGCGACGCGCGTGCTGAGCGCCATCAACACCGAGCTTGATCGCACCGATCCGCGGGAATCCGACCTGCGCGAGGCCGTCACCGCCTGGATCCGGCACGAGATCGACCTGATCGAGACCGATCCCGAGCGCGGGCGCGATCTTGGCGACACACTGCGCGGCCTGTTCACCCACGACAGCCTGAAGCTGTGGGCGGCCGATGTCTGGATGCGCGCGCGCGGCGCCATCGATGCCGATCTCGGGCACGAGGATGGCTGGATGCGGCGCCTGCTGGCCGACGCGCTGGCGCGTGCGGCGCAGACGCTGGACACCGACCCGGCGGTGCGCGCGGGGATCGACCGGGCGGCGGCCGGCCTGGTGCGTCAGGCGCTGCCTGGCTTGCGTCAGCACCTGTCGGGCTTCATTGCCCAGGTGGTCGCCGGCTGGGACACCCAGCGCCTTGTCGACAAGGTCGAGCTGCGGGTCGGCCGGGACCTGCAGTTCGTGCGCATCAACGGCACGCTGGTCGGCTTCCTGATCGGCGGCGTGCTTTATCTGGCCTTGCGCGCGTTGTTCGGCGCCCAGGCCGGATAAGGCCGGCGGTCGGGTCAACCGCTTGAAAACCTGCAAAACCGATCGCCACCTCCTTGACTGGCGGAGGCTCAGGGGTCATCTGCCGGATACAGGACCGCTGGGGTCCTGGATACCTCCAACCTGCCCCGAGAGTTCATGCTCAGGCTGTCCAAGCTGACGGATTACGCAGTTGTGGTGCTGGTGAGCCTGTCGCATCACCGGGACGTCACGACCTCTCCGACGCTGGCCCTGGCGACCGGGGTGCCGGAGCCGACGGTCGCTAAGGTGCTGAAGGCGCTGTGCGGGGCCGGACTGGTGGCGTCGCAGCGCGGCGCACGGGGCGGCTACCGCCTGGCGCGGCCGCTGACGGCGATCCCGATCGCCGCGGTGATCACCGCGATCGACGGGCCGATCTCGCTGACCGCCTGCGTGGCCGGTGCCGTCGGCGGTTGCGAGGCGCACGGAACCTGTCCGGTGCGCGGCCGCTGGGATGCGGTGAATGATGCGATCCGGGATGCCCTGACCGGCATCACCCTGGACCGGATGGATGTCGGGCGCTGCGGCACCCGGTCCGAGACACGAGACCAATCGGGCGAGATGCCTGCTTCCGCTGTTTTTGCTGCCGAGTGAGGGCGCCATGCCTGCTGTTGCCGAGACCCTGAACACCGTCGAGACCCTGACCCAGTCCAGCTACAAGTGGGGTTTCGAGAGCGCCATCGAGATGGACATGGCCCCCAAGGGGCTGAACGAGGACACCGTCCGGCTGATCTCGGCGCGCAAGCAGGAGCCGGAATGGCTGCTCGCATGGCGGCTGAAGGCATTCGCCGCCTGGTCGACCATGCAGGAGCCGAGCTGGGCCAAGGTCGCGCATCCGCCGATCGACTACCAGGACGCGCACTACTACGCAGCACCCAAGAAGAAGCCCGGCCCGAAGTCGCTCGACGAGGTCGATCCCGAGCTGCTCGCGGTGTATGAGAAGCTCGGCATTCCGCTCAAGGAGCGCGCCATCCTGGCCGGCGTCGAGCCTGCGGAAGGCGAGGAGGCCGAGCGTCCGCAGATCGCCGTGGATGCGGTGTTCGACAGCGTGTCGGTGGCCACCACCTTCAAGTCCACGCTTGCCAAGGCCGGCGTGATCTTCTGCCCGATCAGCGAGGCGGTGCGCGAGCATCCCGAGCTGGTGCGGCAGTATCTCGGCTCGGTGGTCGGCATCTCCGACAATTTCTATGCGGCGCTGAACTCGGCGGTGTTCACCGATGGCTCGTTCGTGTTCATCCCCAAGGGCGTGCGCTGCCCGATGGAGCTGTCCACCTACTTCCGCATCAATGCCCGCAACACCGGGCAGTTCGAGCGCACGCTGATCATCGCCGAGGATGGCGCGTCGGTGTCGTATCTCGAGGGCTGCACGGCGCCGATGCGCGACGAGAACCAGCTGCATGCCGCCGTGGTCGAGCTGGTCGCCATGGACGACGCCACCATCAAGTACTCGACGGTGCAGAACTGGTATCCGGGCGACGCCAACGGCGTCGGCGGCATCTACAACTTCGTCACCAAGCGCGGCGCCTGCCGGGGTGCCCGCTCCAAGATCTCCTGGACCCAGGTCGAGACCGGATCGGCGATCACCTGGAAGTACCCGTCCTGCGTGCTGCAGGGCGAGGGGTCGGTGGGCGAGTTCTATTCGGTGGCGGTGACCAACAACCATCAGCAGGCCGACACCGGCACCAAGATGATCCATATCGGCAAGAACACGCGCTCGACCATCGTCGCCAAGACCATCAGCGCGGGCAAGTCCGACAGCACCTATCGCGGGCTGGTGCGGATGCTGCCCAAGGCGTCCGGTGCGCGTAACCACACCCAGTGCGACAGCCTGCTGATCGGCGACCAGTGCGGCGCGCATACGGTGCCCTACATCGAGAACCGCAACATGACCGCGAAGATCGAGCACGAGGCGACCACCTCGAAGATCTCCGAGGACCAGCTGTTCTATTGCCGCTCGCGCGGCCTGTCGGAAGAGGATGCGGTGGGTCTGATCGTCAACGGCTTCTGCAAGGAGGTGCTCAAGGAGCTGCCGATGGAGTTCGCGGTCGAGGCGCAGAAGCTGCTCGCCGTCAGCCTCGAGGGCAGCGTCGGATGAGCGTTTTCCTCAAAATCGAGGGGCTGTGCGCGTCGATCGACGATGCCGGGACGCCGAAGCCGATCCTGCAGGGTCTCGATCTTGAGATCCCCGCGGGCGAGGTGCACGCGATCATGGGCCCGAACGGCTCGGGCAAGTCGACGCTGTCCTATGTCCTGGCTGGACGCGAGGAGTATGCGGTCACCGGCGGATCGGTGCTGTTCAAGGACCAGGACCTGCTGGCCATGGAGCCCGACCATCGCGCGGCGGCCGGGGTGTTCCTGGCCTTCCAGGCGCCGGTCGAGCTGCCGGGCGTCAACAACGCGAACTTCCTGCGCACCGCGGTGAATGCGGTGCGTCGCGCGCGCGGCGAGCCCGAGCTCGACGCGGTGCAGTTCCTCAAGGCGGCGCGCGCGCAGGCGAAGGCGCTGTCGATGCCCGACGACCTGCTCAAGCGCAACGTCAATGTCGGCTTCTCCGGCGGCGAGAAGAAGCGCAACGAGGTGCTGCAGATGGCAATGCTGGCACCTAGCTTCGCGATCCTCGACGAGACCGACAGCGGCCTCGACATCGATGCGCTGCGCATCGTGGCGGAGGGCGTCAAGGCGCTGCGCTCGCCTGCCTTCTCGGCGCTGGTCATCACCCATCATCAGCGGCTGCTGGACTACCTGGTGCCTGACCGGGTGCATGTGATGGCGCGCGGCCGCATCCTGCACAGCGGGGGGCCGGAGCTCGCGCACCAGCTCGAGGCGCAGGGCTATGCCGGCTTCCTTGCGGAGGCGGCGTGAACGTCATCCTCGCAGCGCCGCGCACCGATCATCCGGTGAACGCGGCCGGCTTCCTGCAGCAGTACCAGGCCGCCCGCGAACATCTTGCCGGCGACATCGCCGCACGCGATCTGGCAGCCGCCTGGCTGCAGCGGCACGGGCTGCCGCGCCGCACGGCGGAGGCCTGGAAGTATACCGACCTGCGCCGCCTGTGGGAAACGCGCTTCGAGACGGTGCCGGTCGACGCGGCGCGGGCATCCGTGACTCTGAACGCGGTGCTGGCCGATGCCGGCTTTGATGCCGCCGACAGTGCCACGCTGCCACGGCTGGTGTTCGTCAACGGCCGGCTGTCCGATGCCCTGAGCCGGCTGCCGCAGGGCCTCGCCTGCATGCCGTTCGAGGGCATGTCCGCAGCCGAGCCGATCCGGCACCCGATGATCGCGCTGAACACCATGCTGGCCCATGGCGGCGTCTCGCTGCGCGTTCCCGCCGGCGCCGACGCCGGACGGCTGCTGCTGGTGACGCTCGGGATCGGCGACGCGGCGGCGGCACATCTGCGGCACCGGTTCGTGCTGGAGGACGGCGCGTCGCTGTCGCTGCTGGAGATCGCGGCGGGCGAGGGCGGCTACCTGAACGACAGCATGGCCGAGTTCGAGGTCGGCATGGGCGCGCATGCGCGTCATGTCCGGCTGCAGCGCGAGGCCGCCGGCGCGCTGTCCTTCTCGACCGTGCGCGCGCTTGTGGCCGAGCGCGGCGCCTATGACGGCTTCAACCTGGCACTCGGCGCCGGGCTCGCGCGTCATGAGGTGCATGCGACGCTGGCCGGACCGCACGGGGCTGTGCACGTGAACGGCGCGCAGCTGCTGGCTGACAGCCAGGTCGCCGACCTGACCAGCGTGATCGCGCATGACGCGCCGAACTGCATCTCCCGCCAGACGGTCAAGAACGTGCTGACGGCGCGGTCGCGCGGCGTGTTCCAGGGCAAGATCGTCGTGGCCCGCCCTGCGCAGAAGACCGACGGCTACCAGATGAACCAGGCGCTGCTGCTGTCGGCCGAGGCCGAGATCGACTGCAAGCCCGAGCTCGAGATCTATGCCGACGACGTCAAGTGCAGCCATGGTGCGACCGCCGGCGCGCTGGACGAGGAGCAGATGTTCTACATGCGCAGCCGCGGGATCCCGGCCGTCGAGGTGCGCGCGATCCTGGTGCGCGCCTTTCTCGACGACGCGCTGGGCCTGGTCGAGGACGAGCTCGCCCGGTCGATGCTCGACCGTGCGGTGGCGAACTGGTGGATCGGACAGGCGACATGAACGCATTTTCCCAGACCGCTCCGGTGCTGTCGCAGATGGCACCCGACCTGTCCTCGCTGCGCGCCGACTTCCCGATCCTGTCCGAGACCGTGCGCGGCAAGCCGTTCGTGTTTCTCGACAGCGCCGCGTCCGCCCAGAAGCCCACCGCGGTGATCGACGCGATGGTGCACACCATGCGCAGCCAGTATGCCAACGTGCATCGCGGCCTGCACTGGATGAGCGAGCGCACCACCGACGCCTATGAGGGCGTGCGCGACAAGGTGGCCCGGCTGCTGAACGCCAACTCCCGCGAGGAGATCGTCTTCACCGCGAGCTCCACCAACGCGATCAACCTCGTCGCGCACAGCTACGGCTCGCTGCTCAGGCCTGGGCAGGCGGTGCTGATCTCCGAGATGGAGCATCACGCCAACATCGTGCCCTGGCAGATGCTGCGCGACCGTGCCGGCATCGAGCTGCGCGTGGCGCCGGTGACCGATGCGGGCGAGCTGGACATGGCGGCATTCGAGTCGCTGCTGGCCGACGGACGGGTCGGGCTCGTCGCCGTCACCCACATGTCGAACGTGCTGGGCACCGTCACGCCCGCGCGCCGCATCGCCGAGCTGGCGCATGCGGCCGGCGCCAGGCTGCTGCTGGACGGATCGCAGGCGGTGGTGCACCGGCCGGTCGACGTGCAGGCGCTGGGTGCCGACTTCTACGTCTTCACCGGCCACAAGCTCTACGGTCCGACCGGCATCGGCGTGCTCTGGGCCAGGCGTGCCCTGCTGGAGGAGATGCCGCCGTTCCTGGGCGGCGGCGACATGATCGGCTCGGTGAGCTTCGAGCGCTCGACCTGGGCGGAAGTGCCGCACAAGTTCGAGGCCGGCACGCCGGCGATCATCGAGGCGATCGGGCTCGGTGCCGCAATCGCCTATGTCGAGGCGATCGGCATCGGCCGGATCCAGGCGCACGAGGCGATGCTGACGCAGCACGCGCTGTCGCGCCTGGCGCAGGTCGGGGGGCTCGAGATCGTGGGCCGGCCGCAGGAGCGGGGCGGGGTGATCTCGTTCACCATGCAGGGCGCGCATGCGCACGACATCGCCACCCTGCTCGACCAGAACGGCATCGCCGTGCGCGCCGGCACGCATTGCGCCGAGCCGCTGATGCGCCGGTTCGGCATCACCAGCACCGCACGGGCGAGCTTCGGGCTCTACACCACGACCGGGGAGATCGACGTGCTCGCGAGCACGCTCGACCGGATCAGGACGTTCCTTGTCTGACGCGGCGGAGTCGCTGTATCGCGAGCTGGTGGTCGAGCGCGCGCGCCGGCCGCTGCATGCGGGCGACGTGGACGCGGCAGACGGCGCTGCCGACGGCAGCAATCCGCTCTGCGGCGACAAGGTGCATGTCACGCTGCGTTTCGGAGCCGACCATCAGGCGGCCGAGGTGCGGCATCGCACCCGGGGCTGCGCGATCTGCGCGGCGTCGGCCGACCTGATGGCCGAAAGCGTGCAGGGCCGCACGGCCGACGAGGCGGAGGCGCTGCTGGGGCAGTTCGACCGGCTGCTGCAGCACGGGCAGCCTGCGCTCGATCCGGCAACGCAGGATCAGCTCGGCGTGCTGCTCGCCTTCGCCGACCTGCACGATTACAAATCCCGCAGGAAATGCGCGACCCTCCCGTGGTCGGCACTTCTGGCCGCGTTCAAGTCAGGCGAGGAACGGTGATGGACGCAATGCTCGATGGGGCGGATCCGGTGCCGGCACTGCCGGAGCGCCGCCTGCCCAACTTCACCGTGCCGGCTTCGACGAGCGAGGGCGGAGGCGTGTCAGCCTGGACGCCGGATGGCGAGGTGCTGGCGCCGGTCGGCGAGGAGGACGTGATCAGCGCGATCGCGTCGGTGTATGATCCGGAGATTCCGGTCAACATCTACGAGCTCGGCCTGATCTATGCGATCGACCTGCATGAGGATGGCCGCGTCAAGGTCGAGATGACCCTGACCGCGCCCGGCTGTCCGAGCGCGCAGGAGCTGCCGGTGCAGGTTCGCGACGCGATCCTGCTTGTGCCGGGCGTAACCGCCTGCGACGTCGACACGGTCTGGGACCCGCCATGGGACGCCAGCCGGATGAGCGAAGACGCCCGCCTGTCCCTGAACATGTTCTGAGCCCGACCGGGCCTGGGAGGATGCCGATGACCGCCACCGAGACCACCAGACAGGACGCCAGGGCAGGCTCCGCGCGGCGGGCGCTGCCGCCGCTGCTGTCCCTGTCCGAGCGCGCCGCCGACCGGTTGCGGGTGCTCTATGCCACCGGCCATGTCGGGCAGCTGCTGCGCGTCAGCG
>CAXTZG010000032.1:34039-35824 GCA_964248625.1 uncultured Acetobacteraceae bacterium
CAGCGTCGGCACCAAGGGCTGCTCGGGCATGTCCTACGACATGAACTGGGTTGCGGCCGCCGGCCCGAACGACGAGACCGTGGTCGATCGCGGGCAGACGGTGCTGATCGACCGCAAGGCATCGCTGTTCCTGATCGGCACCACGATGGACTACGAGGTCAAGGATCTGTCGGCCGGCTTCGTGTTCGTCAACCCGAACGAGAAGGGCCGCTGCGGCTGCGGCGAAAGCTTCCACGTCTGACGCAGCACGTCAGCGTGGCGGCCGGGGCATCGGGCCGCGTCGCGTGACCGCGGGCCTGTCGAACAGGCAGACGCTCTCGGCCTGGGCCGACCACAGGAACTGGTCGATCACCGTGAGCCGCTCCAGCCGGTAGCCTGCGTCAGCCAGCAGGCGGCCATCCTGCGCCAGGGCGGCAGGATTGCAGCTCACGTACAGGATGCGCGGCGCCAGCGACGCGGCGATCTCGCGCATCTGAGCGCCAGCCCCCATGTGCGGCGGATCGAGGATGACGGCGGCAGCCCCCGCCATCTCGCCCGCCATGACCGGCTGCCGGTTCAGGTCGCGATGCCCGACCTCGATGCGTCTGCCCACGGCGGCCGAGCGCAGGCAGGCGACCGCGACGGCATGGCCTTCATAGGCGGAGACTCGCAGACGCTCCGACACCGGGAAGCTGATGGTGCCGCAGCCGGCATAAAGCTCGACGGCCCGCGCGCTGCGCGCAGGCCGGTCGGGCAGCCCGGCCAGCACCGCCTCGACGATGGCCGCCTCGCCCTCCGGCGTCGCCTGCAGGAAGGCGCCGGGCGGCGGCGAAATCGTGGCCTCGCCCAGCCGGTGCGACACCGGCGCCAGGCCGCAGACGATCTCGGGCGACGACCGGCCGCCTTCGAGCGTCCAGGCGATCCGCGGGATGCCGGCCGCTGCGGCGAAGTCGGCCAGGATGGTGCGGTCGCGCGGCGCGAGCGGACCGTCGGTCGAGAGCAGGATGTCCGGCCCGCTATCGAAGAGGTTGACGTTCGCCGATCCGGTCCGGCGCAGCGCCTGCAGCCGCGTCAGCACCGGCTGCAGCGCCCGGGTCAGCGCGAACAGGGTCGGATGCAGGACATGGCATTCGCTGAGCGCGATCACCTGATCGCTGCCGCGGACATGCAGACCGATCGCGACGCCGTCCGGGCCCCGACGCACCGCCAGATCCATCCGGCGGCGCGTGCGCGGCGGGCTCTGCACGGCACGGCTTCCGCCCGGGATCTCGAATCCGGCGCCGCGCAGCGCCGCGGCGACGCGTGCCGTCTTCCAGTCCAGGGACGCTGCCGGATCGAGGTGCTGGGTGACGCAGCCGCCGCAGCGGCCGAACAGCGCGCAGGGTGGCATGCGGCGATGCGCGCTTGGGTGGAGGATGCGCTCGGCTGTCGCCCGGTTGCGGCCGATCGTGCGGGCCAGCACCGTCTCGCCCGCCAGCGCATACCGGACGTGCAGCGGGTCGCTGCGCCCGCGGGCGACGCCGTCGCCTTCGCTGCCCAGCGAGTCGATTCGGACCTCGAGAGCGGCTTCCTGCGCCGCTGCGGCGCCGGTCGGCGGATCGGAGACCGGCGCCAAGACCTCAGGCGTCGTCGTATGCCGCGTCGGCGTGATCCGGCTCGGCCTCGAGGCTCTCGACGCGTCGGCCGCGCGTCGGCAGCAGCATGAAGGCCGGGATGTCGCCGCCGAAGGCCAGCACCGCAGGCCCGAGATCGTCGGGACGATGGCGGCGGCCGTCCTGCGCGCGCGGCTCGTACGCCCGCGGCTCC
>CAXTZG010000033.1:0-8155 GCA_964248625.1 uncultured Acetobacteraceae bacterium
GGACGACGAGCGCATCCACAAAGCGGTGGATCAGCGCGGCGAGACCTACGACATGCCGATCGCCACGGGCGACAAGGTGCGGCTGTTTCGCAAGACCTGGGGTCAGATCCAGGGTGCAGGCGGCGGCTACATCGGCAGCAACGGTGACATCGTGCAGGTAGTCGGCCAGGCCACGGCGGGCCTTCGGCTGCGCAACGACGATGGACAGGAGGCCATCGTCGCCTGGAAGACGCTGTCCGATGCGCAGACCGGGCGCCTGCTGCTCGGCTTCGGGCACGCCCTGACCATCGACAGCGCGCAGGGGATCACGTCAGGCGAGCACATCAACGCGCTGCCACGCGGCACCGCCGGGATCACCGCCTTCAAGAGCTACGTGGCGGAGAGCCGTCACGTCTCGCAGTCCTGGACCATCATCTCGGAGGCGGCGACCTTCGAGGCTGTCCGGCGTGGCCGGGCCCTGGGCGACCGCGCCCCGATCCTGTCCGAGCACCTGTGGGAGCGGGTGGCCAAGGATATGAGCGACAAGCCGTACAAGTCCCTAGCCAGCGACCTGGTGGACGCAATCCAGAATGGGAAGGAGGCGGATGTGGACCGCTTCATCCGCACCGAGCATCGGGTGTTCACCCAGAAGGCTGCCGGCCGCGAGCATGCCGCCGAGCTGGCAAAACGCCTGCGCCGGCAGGAGGTGCGCCGTGCCTTGCAGAAGCACATCAAGCCGCTGGTGGCAGCGGTTGAGCGGCGGGACGACGTGATCCGGGAGCTGGGCGAGGCGATCGAGCGCTTCCCGGAGGAGATAAGGGCTCGGGTGTGTGAGGCAGTCGCCGAGCATCGTCAGCAGCAAGAGGCAGCGGCAGAGGTAGTACCGCCGGCTCGGTCGAGCCCGAGCCCCGGCTTCTGAGGCAGACTCGGCAGTCTCCTGAGAGGTTGGTCGCGGACAGCAATCTATCGTCCTGATCTCACTCGGCTTCCGGCCGATGCCAACTAGATCACGTCAAAAACCTCTTTCAGACAGTGCTTTGTTCACGTTACGTTCCGTGGTCGGAGTGGTCTGGCTGGGGAGCGTCTGGTGCAGAAAGTGGCGATTTCAGTCCTGCGCTCGCAGATCGCGACACTGGAGCGCGGAACAAGCCGACAGACGGTCGAGGCGGTTCTTCCGTTCGGGGTCGAGACTGTTGATCCGCACTTGCCGGGTGGCGGCCTGATGCTTGGTGCGGTTCATGAAATTGCCGGGGCTGGTCCCGAGGTCGAGCAGGGAGCCGCACCTGCACTATTTGCTGCCAGTCTGCTTGCTCGTCGTCCCGGACCTGTCCTCTGGATCCTGGGCCAGCAGGATCTGTTCACTGCTGGCCTGGCTGGTGCCGGGCTCGATCCACGTCGCCTGGTGCTGGTGCAGGCTCGGCAGGATGCGCTGCTGGCGATGGAGGAAGGGCTTCGCCATCCCGATCTGGCCGGCGTCGTCTGCGAGCTCGAAGGCAAGCTGGACCTCGTAGCGTCTCGCCGACTGCAGCTCGCGGCCGAAGCCTCCGACGTGCTCGGCCTGGTGCTGCGACGCAGCCGTCGCTTCAACGATCCGGCTCTGGTCGCGCCGTCCGCCGTATTCAGTCGCTGGCGGATCAGTGGTCATCCATCTCCTCCTCCGCTGGCCCATGCTCCGGACGTGCCGGGTGTCGGCCGGCCGGTATGGCAGCTCGAGTTGCTGCGCTGCCGAGGTGCTGCTCCCGCAACCTGGACCGTGGAGGCGCCCGATGCGCAGGGTCGTCTCGCTGTGGCTTCCGTTCTGGCCCACCGATCGGCTGCGCCGGCACCGCTACGCCGCGCTGTCGGTTGATGCGCCGCTCGTCACCCGAGGCCATGACGGACGGCGGATGGTGATTGCCGCCGCTTGCAGCGCGGCCCGTGGCCTGTCCCTGCATCCCGGCATGGCGTTGGCCCACGCGCAGGCCATGGTGCCGGACCTGACCATCGTGGATGCCGAGCCGGCCGACGACGCCGGTGCTCTGCAGCGGCTGGCGGCTTGGTGCCTGCGGCTGTCGCCGATGACGGCCGCCGATCCTCCGGACGGGGTGTGGATCGACGCCACCGGTTGCACCCACCTGCATGGCGGCGAGCCGCCCATGCTGGCCCTGCTGTCGGAGCATCTGTCGCGGCACGGGCTGACGGGGAGGGTGGCGATCGCCGATACGCCCGGTGCGGCCCACGCCCTGGCGCGTCACGGCGACCTGCCGGTGACGGTGATCGACAGCGGCATCCATGCCGACGCACTGGCGATGCTGCCGGTCGAGGCGTTGAGGATCGCCGCCGAGTTGGCGGCCGGGCTGCGCCGCCTCGGCCTGGAACGGATCGGCCAGCTGGCTGCCACGCCACGCGGACCGCTGGCGCGGCGCTTCGGCAACGGGCTGCTGACACGGCTCGATCAGGCGCTCGGCCGGGTGCGCGAGCCGATCCAGCCGGTGCTGCCGCCGGAGACGATCGCGATCCGCCGCACCTTCATCGAGCCGCTCTCGACAGCCGAGGCGTTCGTGACGGTGATCCTGGTGCTGGTCGGCGAAGCCTGCACACTGCTGGAGCAGCGCGGCGAGGGCGTGCGGCGGCTCGACCTGGTGTTCGAGCGCGTCGACGGCACGGCGCAGGTGGTGCGGATCGGCACGTCGCGACCGGTGCGCGATGTGCGGCACCTCGCCCGGCTGCTGGACGAGCGCATCGAGGTGGTCAATCCCGGCCCTGGCGTCGAGGCGATGCGCGTGGTTCTGCCGCTGGTCGAGCCACTGGCTTTCACGCAGGGCAGCGGCGGCCTCGCTCCGGACGGCACGGACGAGGCCGACCTGTCGGAGCTGATCGACCGGCTGGTGAACCGGCTCGGACCGGACAAGGTCTACCGGCTGCAGACCGTCGAGAGCGACGTGCCGGAGCGGTCGCAGCAGCCGGTGTCGATCCATGCGCAGCAGCATCAGGCGGTTCCGCCGGCGTCGTCCTGGCCGCGTCCGGTGCGGCTGCTGGAGCGCCCGGAGCCGGTCGAGACGCTGGCGATGATGCCGGACCATCCGCCGAAAGCCTTCACCTGGCGCCGGGTGCGGCACCGTGTCGTCCGTGCCGACGGGCCCGAGCGCATCACCGGGGAATGGTGGCGCCGCTCGGCCGAGCTCGTCGCGGTGCGCGACTACTGGATCGTAGAGAACCAGGACGGGCGACGCTTCTGGCTGTTCCGCCAGGGCGACGGCGTCGATCCGACAACAGGCGGCCTCGCTTGGTTCCTGCACGGCTTTTTCTGACTGTGATGCTCCTGCCATGACCGAAGACGACAAACGCAACCTCCGCCCTGCCAGTGCGGAGGAGATCGAGCAGAGCCTGTCATTCGCGCTGCGCTACGATGGCCGCAAGCGCGTGCGCCATGCCGACGACGCAATGGCGCGGATCACCGCCGAGCGGCTGGTCCAGCACCTCGAGCGCTGCGGGTATGTCGTTCTCAAGAGACCAGATGCCGCGGCGCCGTCCACCAGCCAGCACCGGCATCCGAACGCCGACTGAGCACCCGCGATGCCCGACTACGTCGAGCTGCAGGTCACGTCGAACTACTCCTTCCTGCGTGGTGCCAGCCACGTCGAGGAGCTGCTGCTGCAGGCCAGGGAGATCGGCCTGCCGGCGATCGCCTTCACCGACCACAACACCCTGGCGGGGATCGTCCGCGCCCATGCCCGCGCCGAGGAGGTCGGCATCCGCCCGATCGTCGGCTGCCGGCTCGACCTGCGCGACAGTTCGCCCGTGCTGGCCTATCCGCTCGATCGTCCTGGCTACGCTCGGCTCTGTCGCCTGCTGACGCTGGGCAAAGGGCGGACGGGAAAGGGTGGCTGCGACCTCTCCTGGAAGGATCTGGTCGGGCTGGGCGACGGGCTGCTGCTGATCCTGCTTCCGGATGCCCCTGACGATCGTCTTGCCACGGAGCTCCGGCGCCTGCGTGTGGACTTTGGCAGCCGCTGCTACCTGTCCCTGTCCCTGCGGCGCCGGCCGGGGGATCTGGTGAGGCTGCGGCAGCTGCACGAGCTGGCCCAGGCAGCACGAGTGCCGACGGTGGTGACCGGCGACGTGCTGTTCCACGAGCCGGGCCGCCGCATCCTGCAGGACGTCGTCACCTGCATCCGTGAGGGCTGCACGATCGACGACGCCGGCTTCCGACGCGAGCGGTTCGCCGACCGGCATCTGAAGACGCCGGACGAGATGTGGCGGCTGTATGCCGCATACCCCGAGGCCCTGGCCCGGACGGCGGAGATCGCCGACCGCTGCCGCTTCAGCCTGTCGGAGCTGCGCTACCAGTATCCGGACGAGGCCGACGTGCCGGGCGAGACGCCGCAGCAGGCCTTGGTGCGGGCAGTGCGCGACAGCATCCCGCTGCGCTACCCGGATGGACTACCGCCGGACGTGGCCAGGCAGCTGCGGCACGAGCTCAAGCTGATCGAGGGGCTCGAGTATGCCCCCTACTTCCTGACCGTGAACGCGATCGTCCGCTACGCCCGGTCGAAGGACATCCTGTGCCAGGGGCGCGGATCCGCTGCCAACTCCGCGGTCTGCTACGTGCTGGGCGTCACCTCGATCGACCCGGTGCGGAGCGGCCTGCTGTTCGAGCGGTTCATCTCGGCCGAGCGGCGCGAGCCCCCGGACATCGACGTCGACTTCGAGAGCGAGCGGCGCGAGGAGGTCATCCAGTGGGTCTACGAGCGTTACGGCCGAGACCGTGCCGCTCTCTGCGCCACGGTGATGCGCTTCCGTCCGCGGGGCGCGATCCGCGACGTCGGCAAGGTCATGGGGCTGACGGAGGACGTGACCGGCATGCTCGCCAGCCAGGTCTCGTCCTGGTCGCATGACGGGGTGAACGAGGGCCATCTGGATGGCCTGAACCTCAACCTCGCCGATCGTCGGCTGCGCCTGACGCTGCAGCTGGCGCAGCAGCTGATCGGCTTCCCGCGACAGCTTGGCACCCACCCGGGCGGCTTCGTGCTGACGCAGGATCGGCTGGACGATCTGGTGCCGATCGAGCCGGCGGCGATGGCCGATCGCCAAGTGATCGAGTGGGACAAGGACGACATCGACGCGCTCAAGTTCATGAAGGTCGATGTGCTGGGCCTCGGCATGCTCGGCTGCATGCGCCGCTCGTTCGAGCTGCTCGAGCAGCACAAGGGCATCCCGATGGATGTGGCGACGATCCCGGCGGAGGATCCGGCCACCTACGCGATGATCCGCAAGGCAGACACGCTCGGCACCTTCCAGATCGAGAGCCGGGCGCAGATGAGCATGCTGCCGAGACTAAAGCCCACGACCTTCTATGACCTGGTGGTGCAGGTGGCGATCGTCCGGCCGGGGCCGATCCAGGGCGACATGGTGCATCCCTACCTGCGCCGCCGCGAGGGCAAGGAGCCGGTGGACTACCCGAAAGAGGAACTGCGGCGGGTGCTGGGCAAGACGCTCGGCGTGCCGCTGTTCCAGGAGCAGGCGATGCAGGTGGCTATCCACTGCGCTGGCTTCACGCCGGGCGAGGCCGACCAGCTGCGGCGCTCGATGGCGACCTTCAAGATCACTGGCGGCGTGTCGCACTTCAAGGACAAGCTGATCGAGGGGATGGTCGGCAAGGGCTACGAGCGATCCTATGCCGAGCGGACCTTCAGCCAGCTGGAAGGGTTCGGCTCCTACGGCTTCCCGGAAAGTCATGCCGCCTCGTTCGCGTTGATCGCCTACGCCAGCAGCTGGATGAAGTGCCACCACCCGGACGTGTTCTGCGCCTCACTGCTGAACAGCCAGCCGATGGGCTTCTATGCGCCAGCCCAGGTGGTGCGGGACGCGCGGGAGCACGGGGTTCAGGTGCGGCCGGTCTGCGTCAACGCCAGCCGCTGGGACTGCACGCTGGAACCGCGTGCCGACCGGCGGCCGGGTTTTGCCGTGCGGCTCGGCCTGCGGATGGCGAAGGGTCTGTCGAACGAGCATGGAGCGCAGCTGGTCGCGCATCGCGGCAGCATGCCCTACGCCAGCATCGAGGAACTATGGCGGCGGGCGGACGTGCCGGCGGCGTCGCTGGAGAAGCTCGCGGAGGCGGACGCCTATCAGGCGCTTGGGCTCGATCGCCGGCAGGCGCTCTGGCAGGTGAAGGGGCTGGCCGACGAGGCTCTGCCGCTGTTTGCCGCCGCCGATCTGGGCCGGCGACCGCGACCGGAACTGGTCGAGCCTCCTGTTCCGCTGGCCCGAATGGAGGACGGCCGGGAGGTGGTTGAGGACTACCGCAGCACTGGCCTGAGCCTGCGGGCACACCCGGTCTCGTTCATCCGGCCGCAGCTGCAATCCATGGGCATGGTGACCTGCTCCGGCCTGCAGCATATCCGCGACGGCCGCCGGGTGATCGTGCCCGGCCTCATCCTGGTGCGGCAGAAGCCCGGATCGGCCAAGGGGGTGATGTTCATCACCATCGAGGACGAGACCGGCGTGGCAAACCTGATCCTGTGGCCGGACCGCTTCGAGAAGCAGCGCCGGCTGGTGCTGTCGGCCGGAATGATTGCCTGCCACGGTAAGGTGCAGCGAGAGGGCGAGGTGATCCATGTCGTCACGGACCGGCTCGAGGATCTGACTAGGCTGCTGCGGGCGGTCGGCGGCCAAGATACGCCGTTCCCGGCTGAGTATAGCCGCGGTGATGGCGCGACACATCCTGGCGCACGAGATCCGCGCCATTTTGTTCCGGACCGCCACTGCGGCGCCGGTATCAAGGTGCCGACTAAAGACTCCCAGTAAGCGCTCGAAGCTGACGCTCGAGAGCCAAACGAAAATTCCTAAAATTGGACCGAGGTAGACCTTTAGGGATTAGGCGCTAATCTAGCGAATCGCGGTCCGCTAGATTGGTTGCAGAAGCCGATCGCCGTCGAGAATGGCTGGGACCGTCGTGCGATAGTGGGGATGAAGGGATGCAGTGGAAGATCAAGGCTGCTCTCCCGTTGCCTCGCGGCGCGGCGGATGCTCGATGAACGCCGAGATAGATGCCCTTCAACAGCGCCTCGAGAGACAATTTGAGGCGCTTTCGGGCGTGCGCCGTGCGCGTGCACTGCCGTTGTTCGCGTCTGAACATGGGCTGATGGATAATGAACTTGCGGCTCTGTCGTCGCTGCTCAAGGCCCAGCTAAGAACGGGCGGATATCGACTTTCGACGCATTGGCTGGTTTGGGCCGTGTTCGCGACCGAGCAGGGTTACAATTACGACGGCGACGAATATTGGCTTACCTTCGAGCAGCGGATGCCCGGCTGGAACCATGCCTGGAGACCCAACGTGCGCTCCTGGTTCGAGAAGTTTCATACAAAGTATGGCAGTCTTCGTCCAGTAGGCCGCTGGGGAAACTTCTTCTCGATCATCGCATGGCCGATCACACAGGCGTTGCTTCCCAAGGACCTGCAGTGGCAGTTGGCCCGAGAACTGTATCGGTTGCGCTACCAACTCGTGTCGCAGCTTGACCGACCTGCGGCAGAGATCGGCCGCTATGTTGCGCGCATGACGCATGGCGGAAGCTTGCGCTTCGAGAACTTCTTGGAACAGGAGGATCTCGTCGGAAGCATTGTCCTAGGCCTGCTCGTGGAACGGACGCCTGACGGGGAGACCGCTATTCATCCTGCGACGCTGGAGCGAATCATCCGCGACCTCCAGCAAGCCCGGAACGCCCGTCAGTGGCTGAACGACACGCGAAAGGCGATCGAAGTTTCTACGCTCCGCGGGGCAGCGCTACGCGCCGCGGACGGTACCAGACTGGGATCCGCGCCACCACCCGAACGCCGGCCAATCATTCGACCGTCGCTTCTACTACGGCGAACGAGCGCGATGGGGTGGACCCCGATCGTTGAGGTGCCAAGCTTTCGCGAGGTCGCCGATCTGTCGCCTGAACTTGGGATCTTTCTCAGGAAGACGAGGTGCTGCGTGGCGGGCTCGCCAGGCTACCGGCCGGCTGGCTGGCTGCTCGCCGGCGTGCAGCGCAGGGTCCTGGAGAAATGGCCGGAGGAGGGAAAGCCGCTCCTGTCATTTCAGACTGCGAACACCATCATGGACCATCTTCTGGCGAGCGAGGGCGGCATCCACCCCGGGCCGGACTGGCTGTTCCGTGTCGGCTCGGATGGTCAGGCAATCGAGGTGCTCGGACGG
>CAXTZG010000033.1:8165-29148 GCA_964248625.1 uncultured Acetobacteraceae bacterium
AAGCCATAGCTATGTGCTCGTCTCCCGGACCACGCTCCCGGCAATCTCGATCGCCGAGCCGGCGCCGATCTTCTGCTCTGGGGTCGTTGCGGTCCAATTCGACGTCCCCGCCACGCTTTCCGAGCCGTTAGTTGCGGAACTGAAGAAGGCCCGGCTGTCAGTCGCAGAGACTATAAAGATCTGGCCGGCAGGCCTCACGGCGCGAGGTTGGGACGGCGAAGGAGCAACCGAATGGTTGGAAAATGAATGCCCCTGCTTCGCGATCAAGCATGATCATCCCGTCGCGCGTTACGTCCTTAGGCTCGGTTCGGGAGCATCCTTAGAAGTGGCAGCTAAGCCGCCGGGGGTCCCGACATTTATTCGCCTCGGCCCGCTCCCCATCGGGAACCACGTCCTTTCGGTCAGCGTGCTGGGCTCTCCATTATCCGACAAGCCCAGCCGCCCAGCCGAGGGCGTGATCTCGCTCGCAGTGCGGCCGCCCAATTCCTGGATCAGCGGCATGATCGGGCACACCGGACTGATCGTCTTGTCAGAGCCGTCCGAGCCGACGCTCGATGAATTCTGGAAGGGCCTCACTCACTTGACCGTCATGGGCCCTTCCGGCCGCCACGTCACGGTATCCGTGGAACTGCTCGACGGCACGGGGGGACGGCTCGCTCTCGAGCAGGTCGGGCAACTCACTATGCCCCTCGCTAAAGAGACATGGGGCAACGCCTATGCAACATTCGCTTGCCGCGAAAAGGACCCCTGGGGGTATCTCCGCGCGGCGGCCGGCCGCCTCATCGTCGACGGTGAGGATCTCGGTGTCGTCCAAATCCCACTCCGGCGCGACGTCTCCCCCGTGCGATGGGTCTGGCACAACACAAGTCGGTCGACGCTGCTGCGACTAATCGACGAAGACGTAGGGCCGCCGCTCAACGCAGCTTTCTACCCTTATTCGACGCCGCTCGAGCCGACTGTGCTTCCGGCTGAACGGGTGTCCGCCGGTCTCGAGCCAAGCGCCCCAGGAGGCCTCTTCATCGCTCGCTTGGCCGAAAGCAGCGTGGCGCTGATCGTCAGCGCGCGCAAGGTCGTCGGCGGGTTCGGAGGTCTCATCGTTGAGCCGAGGTTCGGCGCGCTCCAGTATAAGCCTGAGGAGGCGCTCGGGATGATCAAGGCAATCCGAGACTGGTCGCATGCGCGTCTGATCGGCTCGTTGGCCTTGGAACGGCGCGACTACGTCGTCGTTCGTCTCAAGGAACATCTCTACGAATTAATGTGCGGCTCGAACTGGGCGAGCGCGGAACGCAGCCTTAGGCTCGGGGCTCCCTATGACACCGCCGTGGACGGGTTGCTGCGTTGTTTCAACAACAAGCGCCCCTTCGGTTTCATTCTTGCGCGCGATGCTGCAAAATACATCAACATGCCGGAGCATGTAAGGCAGCGCGAGTTTGCAGCCTTAGTGCAACGATACAACATCGCTCCCGGCGTTGCCTCAAAGCCAGCGCTCGATTTGGAAGAAGCGATCGACGGCAGGTCTAAGTTTTCCGACGCGGACGTGATGACGCTCATCAAGCATCTTTGGGATCATCCCACTCTAACAGCCGGCGCGCGCCTCATCCAGTTGCTCGGCAAACCGAGTTCGACAGTCTCGCGTTCGGCATCGGTAGTGGCGGCACTATGATTGGGGCCATCAGCGCGGAAGTAGTGATCCGAACGGCGTCCTCATCGCTTGGTTTGCCATTGTCCCAGTCTGCCGACCTCGACGACGCCTATGTTGCCGCGGCTCTACGCAGGATCGCAGGATTTCTGTGCCCCTGTTCCCCACGGACTCTCGTGCGCGCTATGGTCGAGAGCCATAGCGGTCTGACGCCTGACGACGTCGACTTCGGCGAGCGCGTCGAGACCGCGATCGAGACACTCGTCGCGATCGGCGATCTGCTCGAACTCGGCGACGTCGCGCTCGAGGGCGATGTGGTCAAAGGCACTTGGTTGGTCGCCGCTCCCCCCGCTTTCGTTGCCCGGGAGAGCGGAAGTGTTTTCCTCCTCGGCCTGTCGGCCGACGAGCAGACGCCACTTCCGATGGAGATGCGCTCACGGGTGGCGTTCCTGCGGACGTTGAGGACGATCGACCCGGTGCCCGACGAGGATCTGCCGGCCGTGCTCCGAGATTTTGGGATGCGCGAACTGTCGAGCGCTGCCTGGCTAAGGGCTCCGAGGCAGGTGGAGGCTCTTGATCTAGTTGCTGGTTACGACGAGAAGCTGTTGGCCCAACATGCCTCCGGCGATATCCCGAACATGCTTGTCCTAGATGGCTGCCGGAACACCCGCAGCTACCGACGACGGTGGACACCTCCCGGATCGCTGAGCGGCAAGTTTGTGGTTCGGCGTCCCCAAACCTTCGGCTCTGATCTGTGGGGATATGCCGAACTATTCAACGGCAGTCCACTACGGCTGCTCGACCTTCCTGCCTATCGCGAACGCTGGAGGGGATGCGATGCCGCGTGGCGTCTGCAAATGGCGAGCGACGCAGTCGCCGGGCGGCCGCAGGAATATCGGCTAGAACGCACTGACGACGGAGCGAGGATCGGCTTTTTCTCACCCATCCCGGTGTGGGCGCGCCGGCGGCTGGCAGCGATTGGCCAGGAGTGCGAGCCGGTTGGGTGCCTGCTGAGTTTCCTGGTTCCCGCGCGTGAGGCCGCAGCGGAAGAACGGTTTCTTAAGGATATGCTGTACCTGACGAGGGCAGCCGAATAAGGGGTCTGCGTAGCATGGCGAGAACGATCCAGGAGACAATCGATCGTCTTCATTCTTCGCTGAAGGAGTATATCGAGGCCACTTACCATATCGGCAACGCGTCCCTCATCAATCAGCGACGGAGACTGCTCGACCGCATCGGCGTCACCCATCAAGAGCCCTTCCTTGAGACGACCCCAAGATATCAGGTGGGGGCGACGTTCAACGATATGGCCGGGCTGCCTGCCTCGGCGCGTACGGTGTTCGAGTTGCTTTCTGGCGTCCGGATGGACCGGCCTCGCCTGCTGTTCGACCCCCCGTACCGCCATCAAGCCGATTCCGTTCACCATGCACTGATTGACGGCCGGAATCTCGTCATCATGACGGGAACGGGCTCGGGCAAGACAGAGTCTTTCCTGCTGCCGATCCTCGGCAAGTTCGCACGGGAAGCGGCCGACAGGCCGGCGTCGTTCCGTGAGCCTGCGATGCGCGCCCTGCTCCTCTACCCTATGAACGCGCTCGTGAACGACCAACTAGGTCGCCTCCGGGCGATCTTCGGCGACGCTGACTTGGTTGCCCAGTTTACGGCTTGGGCGGGGCGTCCGCCGCGCTTCGCGCGCTACACCAGCCGGACCCCGTATGCCGGCGTGCGGTCGGGCGCGATGGACGGGCGCAAGCTTACGTCGTTCGAGGGATTCTACGTCGAGATCGAGCGCCAGGCGGCGGGACCGGCATCTGATCAGCAGAAGTCGGCAGCCCGCCTGCGACGGCAGTTGCAGGAGCGTGGCAAATGGCCGGCCAAGCCTGACCTCGATAAGTGGTTCGGCGCCAAGGGATCGCGCTGGGTCCATCCCAAGACTGGTGAGTTCCTGCGGGCGGTGACGCTCGACGAGGACTCGGAACTGATCACCCGCCATGAGGTGCAGGCGTCGTCCCCGGACCTCATGGTCACCAACTATTCGATGCTCGAATATATGATGATGCGGCCGATCGAGCGGTCGGTCTTCGACACGACCCGCAGGTGGCTCGCGGCCAGCCCTGAAGAGAAGTTTACTGTCGTCCTGGACGAGGCCCACCTCTATCGCGGGGCGACGGGTGCTGAGGTGGGATTGCTTCTGCGGCGGCTGCGTGACCGGCTCGAGGTCGATGCTGACCGTTTCCAGGTGATCTGCGCCACCGCGAGCTTCGAGGATAAGGAATACGCGACCCAGTTCGGCGGGCAACTTTCGGGCGCGCCTGCGGAAAGCTTTGTTGCTATCACTGGCAGCCTCGACTATCGACCGCACGCGGCGTCCGGCACGAAGGCGGACGCAGAGGTTCTTGCAGGCCTCGACCTTGAGTTGTTCTACTCCGCTGAGGAGTGTGATCGCGCCGCCTCGATCTCAGGCTTCCTGGTTCACCGTGGCATCTCGCCCGGCTCGGTTATCGAGCGCAACCTGTTCGAGGCCTTGAAGAGCTTCTCGTCGCTCGGGCTTCTCGTCAACGAGACGATGGGGTCCGCGCAGCCGGTGGCGGAACTTGGCGCTAAGCTGTTCCCGGATTCACCGGAGATCGCCGATCGTGCGGTCACTGCACTGCTTGCGATCGGCAGCGTCGCTCGCGAGGATCCGGACGCCTCTGGGCCGCTTCCCTGCCGCGTCCACAACTTCTACCGCGGCTTGCCAGGCCTCTGGGTCTGTATGGACCCGGACTGTGCCGAACTGGCGGATGATGATCGCAATGGCATCTGCGGCATGATGTATGGCCAACCGCACGACGAATGCGGCTGCGGCTCGAAGGTGCTCGAACTCTTCACCTGCCGAAGCTGTGGTTCGGCCTATGCTCGGGCGTTTTCCGACGACATCGATTCACCCGACGCGCTGTGGTCGGAGCCGGGACGACGGCTGCGCATGCCCGACGTGGAAACCTTGCCCCTCCTGCCGCTCGACCTGCTGCTCGAGACGCCGCGGGCGCACGAACTGGCCGAGCTTGCAGAATATGATCTCGACACTGGGCGGCTGTCGGCGGGTCAGCGGACGCGTACCGTCTACATCCGGAAGGATCGGATCTCGCCCCCGCTTGACGATGACGAAGACTGCGCAGTCGACGACAATTCTGGCAGTCGTGGCCAGTTCGTCCCCTGCGCTGTGTGCAAGCAGACCGCCAGCGGCCAGACGACTGTGCAAGATCACCAAACCAAGGGGGATCAGCCGTTCCAAGCGCTCGTGTCGCGCCAACTCTCTGTCCAGCCGCCTGGCAAGCAGGCGGCAACGGCGTTCGCGCCACTGCGTGGTCGCAAGGTGCTGGTGTTCTCGGACTCGCGGCAGGTGGCGGCGCGTCTCGCGCCCAACCTGCAGATGTACTCGGTCCGAGATGCCTTGCGGTCGCTCATCATTTGGGGCTTCGACCGTCTGTCGAAGCACCAGATAATCCAGCCCATGCTGAGCCTAGACGACCTCTACCTCTCGGTGCTGCTCTCGTCGAAGGCGCTCGGTGTCCGTCTCCGGCCGGAGCGGAAGTCAGGGGAGAATTTTTCCACTGCTGAGGAGATGGTAGCCAAGGCGGTCGCCGAAGGCGCGAAGACCGACGACTCCCGCTTGTTGATGCTCTGGATGCAGGCTAGGGGCGAGGCCCCTCCGGAAGCCCTCCTCGACGACATCGTGAAGACCGTCCAGGATCGATATCTCGGCCTTGAAGCGCTTGCGCTGGCATCGCTTCGGGAGCGCGCAAACAAGACGCAGGCCCTCCACGCTCTTCCCGATATCCCCGGTGTCGCGGAGACCAACGAGGACAAAGTCGCACTAGCGCGCGCTTGGCTGCGGTGCTGGCGATCAGTCAACTTCTGGCTGAACGCGATGCCAAATGGATGGTACAAGCGCCCCAAGGGCCGGGGCATCAGCGTGAATTCGCGCAAGGGCACCTTCAGGGCCATGGACGTAGTTCTCAAGGACCCGGCCGCGCGCAAGGCCTTCAAGGCGTGGACGCAGCCGCTGCTCAATATCTTCACGCAGGACATGGACGGCGGCTACCGTCGGCTCGCCGGACAGAACCTCTCGCTGGCACTCGATGGCGAGTGGAGGCGATGCATGAACTGCAAGTCGGTGCACCGTCCGGTGCGGACGATCGCTCACTGCCTCGATTGCGGTAGTGACGAGGTCCTGGTGCTCAATCCGTCGGAGGATCGAGTGTTTTCGGCGCGAAAGGGCTATTACCGGGCGCCCGTGCTGGGCGCGTTGCAGGAACCGGCCGAAGTACCGATGGCCCTAATCGCGGCGGAACACACCGCACAGCTTAACGCGCCACAGAGCGACGATGTCTTCTCGAAGGCGGAAGAGAATGAGCTACTGTTCCAAGATGTCGAACTCGACTGGGGTCCCTCCGCGGGCCAGAACAGCGCGATCGACGTGCTGTCGAGCACGACTACGATGGAGGTCGGTATCGACATCGGTGCGTTGTCCGGGGTCGCGCTCCGCAACATGCCGCCGGGCCGCGCGAACTACCAGCAGCGTGCGGGCCGCGCAGGACGGCGGGGCAACGCCGTAGCTACCGTGATCGCGTTCGGCAGCGCCGACAGCCACGACGAGCATTATTTCAGCAAGCCCAAGGAGATGATCTCGGGGAAGGTGGTCGACCCGAGACTCACTCTCGACAATCCGGACATTGTGAAGCGTCACATCCGAGCCTACCTGCTGCAAGCCTATCATCAAGTGCGCCTCCCGGTCTTCGACCCCGGTGCCAAGTCGGACCTCTTCTCGGTCCTCGGCTCGATCGAGGATTTCAAGACGGCCGATGCTCTGCTGAACGCCGCCGATTTCAAGGTGTGGCTACGCGAGAATGAAGCGTCGCTTCGCGCACGCGTCGCCTCTTGGATCCCCGTCGAGTTGCCTTTCGAAGTCCGAGACAATTTGTTGGACGCCATGGTCGAGGATTGTTCTACCGAAGTCGACAAGGCGATCTCGAACAATGCTGTCGGCGGCGAGCGCTACGAGAAGGACGACGACGGGAAAGCCGGCGTTGAAATCCAGGAGGAGGTCGGCGAGGAGGTGCCGCCCGCGAAAGCGCTCGCCGGCACGCTACTCGATCGCCTGCTCTATAAAGGTGTGCTTCCGCGCTACGCCTTCCCGACCGACGTGGCGACCTTCAACGTATTCGACAAGGAGCGGTCGACGTCCTACCGGCCGGTCATGAAGTTCGCACCCTCGCAGGGCCTGCCGGTCGCCCTTTCACAATATGCGCCGGGCAAGCAGGTCTGGATCTCGGGTAAATGCTACACGTCGGGAGCGATCTACTCGCCGATTGCCGAGGACCGCTACGATGCTTGGCAGAACCGCCGTATCTATCGTGAATGCAGCGAGTGCGGTTTTGCCGAGACGGTCCCGATCACGGCGGGGCTGGAACGGGACCATGTTACGGACTGCCATGCGTGCGGCGAGCCGGAGACCTTTGGTCCAACTCGTTACTGGCTGCGTCCTCCGGGCTTCGCGCATCCAGTGGCGAAGGAGGAAGTGACGTCGCCCGACGACATGCCCGAAACGAGCTACGCGACCCGTGCCAAGCTCGTGATGCCGACGCCGGCCGACGATGACAAATGGGCTTGGGTGAACGACCGAATCCGCGTCATGCCGAACCGGCAGCATCTGCTTGTGTCTAATACCGGTCCGAAGCAGGAGGGCTACAACTACTGCACGATCTGTGGACTCATCGAGTCCTCGGCCGAGGGCACTGCATCCATATCGGCACCGCATCCGAAGCCTTACCCAGATAAGGAGCCGACATGTGCGGGCAACCGCACGTCGAGAAATATCGTGCTCGGCACCGACTTCATCACCGATATCGCGCTGTTCTCGATGCGGGTCGAAGCGCCGCTCAAGCTGAAACCGGGCTATTACCCGACCGATGTCGCGCTTCGCACAGTCAGCGAGGCGCTGGCAAAGGCGGCCTGCGCCATTCTTGAGGTCGAGCCCGGCGAACTGATGGCCGAATATCGCCCAGCGCTGACCCCGGCGGGCAAGGTCGGTCTCGAGGCGGAGATCTTCCTCTACGACACACTTCCGGGGGGCGCAGGCTTTGCCCGCCAACTAACGGACCGGGGGATCGAACTGTTCGAGCGCGCGCTCACGATCATCAAGACCTGTCCCGAAGATTGCGACTCCTCGTGCTATCGCTGCCTGCGCAGCTTCAAGAACAAGTTTGAGCACGGCCAAATCGATCGGCATGTCGGCGCGGAACTCCTCGAGTATCTTCTCACCAACCAGATACAGCCCTTCAGTCCCAAGCGGGTCGCAGCCTCGACGCGTGTCCTGATGCTCGATCTTGCGCGCACTGCCGGCAACGACGTCACCTACGAGTTGGATGCGACGGTCAACGTGCCGGGCATGGGCGATGTGAGCGTGCCCATCCTTGCCTCAAAAGCGGACGGCATTCGAACCATTATCGCGTTGTCGGGTCCGCTCACCGGCGACCATCCGTCTGACCCGCGCATTGCCGAACTGCGGGAAAAGTGGGACGGCGGGGACGTGATCCCGATCAACGAACTGCTCGTGAGAAGCAATTTGCCCTACGCGACGCGTATCGTCGAGGAACTTGTGGGCGCATGATCCTGTCGACAAGTAAAGCGGTTACGACTGGGGTCCAGGCATGATCGAGATCACAGGGGTCGCAGAAGGCGACGAATATGCCGCTGCGAAACGCCTCGAGCGACGTTTACTCGATCTTTGGCCAGATCTAGCGCGTAGCAAATCTGACACTGTGCGAATTTTCGTTGGCCTGAAGATGCACGGCCAGAAAATTGAGGATCTCGACCTTGTCGTCATCGGCATGTTCGAAGACGCGCGCAGCTTCGATCCTGAGTGGAAATTCTATCCGCGCAACGGCGAACCGTTCATGCCAAAGGTAGCGTGCGTCCGCAACTTTGCATTGGTGATCGAAGTCAAGTCCCATGATGCGGCCGGTGTCCGTTTCCAGAATACAGCCGCCTTCGTGCGCTACGTGCGAAACGGTCAGACGTCCTGGGAATGTGTGACCGAGAAGAACCGGTCGCAGATGTTCGAGTTTAAAAAATGGCTCGACCGCTACGGTCTCGATAAGATCCACGTCCAGAACCTCGTCCTATTCGCAGGCCTCAAAGAACGGGATCTGCCGAAGCGCCCACATGTCTGTATCGCAAGCAATACGAGCTTTGAGCGTCTTCTCAACGTGCTGGGCCAAGTATCCGGGCCTCGCGAGCAGGACCGGAAGGTCATGCTCTCCTACGGGACGGAGGAGGCCTTTGCCCGTCTGCTTGCGCCGGCCTCGCCACTCTTCGCCACGCTCGAGCCCACCGGGCTCGACCGCCGACGTATGGACCTCATTGCGAAGTCGGCGCTGCCGGCGGCATGGCTTGAGGATCTCGGCGAGCGCCAAATCCTGCTCAAGGGGAGGGGCGGCGTCGGGAAGACCGTCATCCTGCTCCAGATGGCTTACCGCGCCTTTGACCAGTGTGGGCTTCGGTCACTCGTGCTTACCTTCAACAAGGCGTTGGTTGCCGACATGAGGCGCACTATGTCCCTGCTCGGCGTGCCGCGCGGCGTCGAGCGGGGTGGTGCGGCGATTGAGACCGTGCACGGCTTCATTGGTCGGCTTATGCTGAAACTTGGGGTTATCGGCGGTTACGACGGCTTCCTGGAGGGCTATGACGGCCACAAGGCGACACTCCTGGACTATCTCAAGAGCGGGACAATCACCGCCAAGGATTTGGCGGCGGTGATGCAGGCGGATGCCACGGAGTTCGACTGGGATCTCGTGTTCGTCGACGAAGGTCAGGACTGGCCCGGCGACGAGATCGCGATTTTGAAGGCGGTCTACGGGCAGCGACGCCTGGTGGTGTCCGACGGTGTCGACCAGTATGTCCGCGATGGCGTAGCCGACTGGACGACCGATCTTCGCAAGGGCGAGCTTAGGACGCACCGCCTGAAGAAGTGCTTGCGCATGAAGGCGAATGTCGCCTCGTTCGTTGCCGACGTTGCCTTTCGCTTCGGCCTTGAGGACTGGGACCTCGAATCGAATGCCGAGGCGGCGGGGGGCCGGGTGATTATCTTCGAGGGCGACCTCGCGGCCGAGCCCGAGCGGCTGGTCGAACTCGTCGAGGCGGCGCGTAAGCTGGGAAATTTCCCGGTCGATCTCCTCGCCTGCGTCCCACCCGAATCCGTCATTAGAACCGCGCACGGACCAAAATGTCGGGCGGTGGCCACCTATGCCGATGCGGCCGGCAAGGTCTGGGACGGCACCGCACGCGACGTTCGCGAGGCCTATCCGACCGATCGTGAGGAACTGCGCTTTGTCCAATATGACTCCTGCCGCGGCCTGGAAGGATGGACGACCATCAACTACGGCCTCGATAAATTATGGGCCTACAAGGCGCGCCAGTGGGAAGCGGAGGACCATGAGCATGATCCGCTCATCGAAACGCGCGAGGAGGCGGCTGCGCGGCACGCCGCGCGCTGGGTGATGATCCCGTTGACACGAGCGATCGACACGCTGGTGATCGGGCTCGGCGCCGCGCGTAGTCCGCTGCGCGATGTGCTGCGCTGGGTCGCGGAGCGTCACCCGGATTTCGTGGATTGGATCGAATTGGTCTCGGTCGACGGCTAGGCCATATCGGAGAGCAGGGAGTGGACGTCTACGGCGTGGAGGCTCCGCTTTATGGTGGCGGGCCCGAGCCCGCGGAGGGCCGCAAGCGTTTCCTGGCGCATTACGCGTCTGATGAGCCATCTCCGCCGCCACGCTGCAGCGATCGATTGGGCCGACGACGCGCGGAAGTCGTCAGTTTCCATTTCCATTAGCGAGTTCCGCGAGCCATGGCCTAGCTCACACGCGTAGAAGAGACGCGGTGTGTTGTGGTGAAGAATGGCGTTGCTGTCGATGCCGAGGACGTCGAGACCTTCGCGGATCTGCCGCAGACGGGGGCTCGTGCCTTCGCCGAAGCGATTGTTAATTCGGCGAGAGGTGTGGGCGCTCTGGGCCATCTGCCGCAGCGCGTGCGCCGTGTCGGCACCGAGGTGGAGCGTGCCGAACCCGCCGGTCCGGCTCCTGCCGATCGAGTCCCAGCGCAGGTCGTGGTCAAGTTCCGGATGATCGACGGCGCGCAGCGACAGCCGATTATACTGGCTCGAGCCGATGCCGTAGAGGCTGGTGGTGGTGAGGATTCGAAGGTCGGCGGGCTTCGAGACGGGCCGCCCCGCCATCTGCGACGCGATGACGCTTACTTGGTCGCTGTAGCGCCGGGCGTAGTGCTCGCTCACCTCCCTGGACGCAAGGAGGAGAGCTACAAGCTTGCCGCCAAGCAACTCATTATACGGCGCCACGGCCCCGCATATGCTGACGTCCGCGACCCGGCTCGAGAGGCCCGCCTTGCGGAGTTCAGCAAGTGCAACATCGATCGCGCGCTGGCCGCTGCGGGCAGTCAGGAGTTGCGAGAGGCCTTCGTGGGGCTTGCGGTCGAGGTCCGCGGCACGGAATGTCTGCTTAGCGGCTAAAAGTTGCGCGAGTAGTTCTGCCCGCTTGCGGACGAACAGTAGGTCCTCGGATGCCGTGCGCCAGTCGGTGGCGACTCCGGCCATCTTCACCGTGCCTCGCAGCGGCCTGACACGACCATCGCTTTGGATGCTAGCTTCGTAATGAGCGCGAAGTTCAAGCTCGCGGGCGAATGCAGCGCCCGAGGCCTTCTGCTCGAGTCTGAGGACCGTGTTCTCGACAGGCGACGCGATTTCATCGCCGGACGCGAGGTCGTCCCAGCGGAGGTCGGCGATTGAAGCGTCCAGCCGTTCGGTCAGCGCGCGCGCGACCGCCGTGAAATCCCAGAGGCCACTCCGAAGGTTCTCCTCCATGGCGTCCCGCAGCCAGCCGATCCAGTTGTCGCGCGCGGTAAGGCGCATCACCGGGCTCGCAAGCATAGCGATGCCTATTATAGGCCGTCGCGGGCGCGCAGCGTTGCGGATTAGGACGAGAAGTTGGCGACCTGGGATGGGCCTGTATTCGTGCGCCCAAGTATGCCGGAAGTACCGCCAGATATCGTTAAGCTGCAGCCCAGTTTCGGTGCACCGGAGCCCAGGTCCGCAAATCTCGATCACGGGATCAATGACGCCCGCGAGCGCCCCCTCGCGCTGTTCCTCAGTGAGATTTGCAATCTGCACTAGTTCGTCCGCGAGTTGCGCACCGCTGTCGACGAGGTCGAGCACCGAAGTACGGCCCGGCTGGCGGAGCGTCCTGCGCTCCATGCTCTGGATGAACTTGGCGACGGAGGGCTCGCCGAGCTGCCGCCGTCGCAAGACCTGCAGGGCAGATCGGATGCGGAGCTTAACGTCCTCGACGGTCTGGTCACCGCCACGTACGATGCCGGGCGGCTCGAACGCGATCCCGCCGTTCTTCAGCGACACGCGCCATCCCTGCTCAAAGAGGTCAGCAACGAGCAGGCAGATCGCCCTCAGCTTGGCGCTGTCCCCGTCATCAATATAGCTGCGCGCCAGCGTCCTCAGACGGTCGGCGAACTGGGGCGGTGTCGGACCGCTGAGGATGCCTAGCAGTTCCTTGCGTTCGCTAGGATGGAGAAAGGGCTCAAAAGGTCGCGCGCTGATCGGTTTGTCGTTCCCATTACGAATCACGGACGTCCCTTTTCTGTAGCCATTATTTGTAATGCCGAGAACGCAGGGACCGCATGCCGCACGTTGGGAACAACGGCCAGCCGGTCCGCCCACCTTTCCAAAAGTACGGTATACTCGGCGCTGATCGCCGCGTTGGCATTGGTTGAACGCCGCTCGATTTCGTTGAGCAGCGTTCGGAGCGCGACGGTGGGGTCCGACATGTGGGGTAACGCTAGCACAGATCTAGGCGCGGCGATGGTACCCAACCGTGGTATATTTTCACGCGCCCTAACGGCGGCGGCTTCGACACCGAGCAGACGGGAAGCGTTGGGGGTCGGGATAGCAGGAGTGCGGAATCTTTTGTCGAGCCGATCAGCCTTTCCGCTCCTGACCTTAAAGCGCAGATGCTCGATTGCCTTATGGAGCCCCGCCGTGCGCAGCCGGTCCCACATTTCGGGCGTTACGGAGACCTGCTGTTTAGAGGTGGTGACGCCGAAGGCCTCATCCAGTCCTGCCGAGAACTCGATCTCAATGCGGATGTAACGGTCGTTGTTAAGGAAAGTCGTCCAAGGCGTGCGCGACTGCACGTCGATCAACCGTCCATTCCGGCTGAAGACGATGCCATGATATTGCTTAATTACTGCGAAGCGGGCATTCGCATTAACTCCGATGGCGTCGCGAGACTTGTCCTGGGCGCCGAAGCTTGGCGGCAACCATGCGTAGCGGAGGACGACTTCGCCGGTTCCTGAAGTGTCGTCGATCCGGAGCATTACGGGATCCAGCGCCTTAGCCCGATCCTCGTCGATGGCGTGGAAGTCGGCGTCGGAATCGAGAAACAGAGGATCAATCGGCCGCACCTGCTCGCCATCGATATGGATCGAGGTCGCACACAGCAGCTTGTGGTAGGCGACGCCGAAATGACGGACCAGATTACGGCGAAGACCGGTGGTCGTCGACCAATTCATCCGGTCGAGCTTTTCGATAAGGATGATGGTACCCGACGCCCAGCCCTCCGGTTGGGCGCGTCTGATCGCATTGGCCAGGAAATCCGGTAGCATGACAGGTCGTGCGATCGGGATACCAATCTGTTCGCCAGTGCCGGCCCAATTGCCTTCAAGCAGATCGAGGTCGAGCGTGACAGCGTAGACGCGACCACGCTTTAATTTGGAATAGATTGTGAAGCGCCGGCCGATGCTCACCGTTGCGGAAGGAAGCCCGTAACCAAAGCGACCGAGGCCCTCCCGGTCATTCTCTCGGTGCGTGCCGCCCCACATCATGGCAAGGCGCATCATGCCTGGCCCCATCCCATGGCCGTCGTCGATGACCGCCAACTGGTCGGGCTTCTTGCTCGATCCTTGATCTGGATAACCAAATATGAGGTCGACGCGCTCGGCGTAAGCCTGGATCGAATTGTCAACGAGTTCGGCAATGGCCTCGACACTGCTTTTGTAGCCAATATGGCGAATGCCTCGGAGAAAGGCGTCGGGAACGATCAATCCGAAGTCCCGCTCCCGTGTGACGGTCTCCGCATAGCGTCGCTGGATTGCGGTGACTTTGGCAGACGCTCCGCTCATAGCACTTGCTTCCCGTATACGTTTCTGGAAGTTGGAACGCTTTTGGTGACGTTCGTCTGGTTGCCTCGCATTATGAGGAGCGCGGCCACGACGAATTCATCGCCACGCACTGCATCATGGTTTGAACACGGTCCTTCCAGATCACGGCCCGCACGCTCCACCAGTGCCTGAGCCTGATGCTCGCCACCTTCCTGGGTCAGATAGCCGGCCTGCCAAGCGGTCCGAACGCTGTCCGGTATCTTGTTCAAAGCACGGCGGAACGGCAGGTCATGAAGGGCCGTCGTGTCACTCATGCAGGTAATCCTTGTCAGATTATCGATTGCGCTTTATTCGGCTGCCTGCGTTGCGGGCCCATCGAACTTCAAATCTGCGATCGTCGCCTCAACCAGTTGCACCAACTCATCCTCAGGCATGGTAGGCGCGTCCTGCGGCACATCTGCCATGGCAGCGTCCCGTTCGGCCAGAACCTGCATCGCAGCGACACGCGCTTCGGCCCTGGAACGCCCAGCATATTCCTCGATCAGGGACAGCAGGGCGAGCACCTCCCTGTCGGCAGCCTTGGCAGGCAGGATTGGAGCGTCGACAGGGGCCTCAGCGGACCTGCCATAGGCGCTATCCGCCATCGGATCATAGGCGGTCACCGGTGCGGGATGAGCTGGCACGACTGCGGAGACCGGCGCGCGTGCTGGCTCGGCACGCGCCACGGGGGCAGCCGGGGCAGGAGTGTCACCGCCAGCCGCCATGATGGCGGCCTGCACGCACTCGGCGATGGTCTTCTTGCCGAGGACCATCTCCTTCCGGAAGCCCTCCATCATCGCCCCCAGTACCGGCCCGGTGGCCACGGCATCTGACGACCGTACCCCGCCGCTCTCGATCAGCTTGCGGATCGTCGCTGCACGCGCCGTAGCGCGTTCGATCGTCTCGACCGCAGGCGCCCGCAGGACGGCTGGCCGGTTCAGGCGCAGCCGGCCGCGTGGGTTCACCTTGGCGTAGAACAGCTTGGCGTAGATGCGGCGGTTGCCGAACAGGACGATCGCCTCGCCCTCGATCAGGCCGCGCAGGTCTTTCCAGTCCACGCGGGCGACGCGGCGGACTTCGGCGTGCTGGGCATCCCGGTAGCCACCGCTGTCGGTGGCGGTGTAGCTGGTCTGCTGCGTCACCTCGCTCTCGCCCGCGGTGCGCTCGACATACTGGCGGGTCTCGCTGCCCTCCTGCAGCTTCATCAGGATCTGCAGGTTGGCGTTGCCGAGCAGCGAGTACGTGGATTCGCCCATGCGCGCCTTGAGGCCCGGCAGCTCCTGAAAGCCCAGGTAGAACATGAAGCCGAGCCCGCGACCCATAGCGAGCATCTTGTCCATGCCGGCGACGGCATAATAGCCGACCTCATCGAACACGACCGGGAACGGGGTAGGTGACATGCCGGGCTTGTTGGCGACGATCTCGTCGTAGTCGCCCTCCAGGCTGGCGCCGAGGGTCTGGGCCATCATGTTGCGCAAGGATGCCACCACGATCTTGCCCAGGGCCGCCGTGGTCTCGCCCGAGTTCTCCATGGTGGGCAGGTTGACCACCAGGATGCGCCGGTTGAGCACGACGTCGCGCATGTCGATGTCGCCGCTCTCGCACTTGAAGATGTGCCCGAGGCTGACCGCCAGTTGCGTGAAGGTGGCGGAGAAGTGCATGGTGGCGAAGTTGTGCTGCTTGGCCGGCTCGTCGGTCTTCTGCTTGCCGGTGTCCACGTCCAGGCGCAGGAAGCGCTTCTCGAGCGCCAGGGTGGCGATGCTGCCCAGCTCGGTCGCGAAGCGGATGCGCTCGATGTCGATCGGGATGCCCTTGTTGTCCCGCAGCCAGACGAGGACCGGGGTCAGCGCGCCGAGCAACGAGACGGCGCGCGACATGAACACCTCGTTGCCGCCAGATCCACCCTTGGGATTGGCCTCGATCTGGCTGACCAGCAGCTCGCGGATCACATCGGCATTGCCCCAGGCGAACGGGTTGAAGCTGTTGGTATCCTTGTTCCCGGAGGCTACCAGGAAGTTCAGCGCGAGCACGTCGTCTTCCCGCCCGAAGGTGCGGGCAAGGGCGGAGATCTCGGCGAACAGCTTGTTGTCGGCCTTGCCGTCCACGAAGATGAAGCCCGAGCCGTGCATCAGGGCGTTCGACACCAGACTGAGCAGGGCCACGGTCTTGCCGGCGCCGGTCGTGCCCGGCACCACGACGTGCTGGCGGCCGTCGTCGTTGGTGATCCACAGCTGCTGGCCGGTGCGGAAGTCGCGGCCGATATAGATGATCCCGGCCGCTTGGCGCGGCTTGCGGGTCGCCGGATCAGGGTGGTTGTAGTCCTTCCGGTTGGAGCCCTGGGGCAGCCGGAGGGGCAGGATCACCTTCTGGGTCAGCACCCAGCTCGCGTAGAGAGCGGCGATCGGCACGCCGACGTCGATCAGGCCCGGCTCGAAGCCAATCCCGACCGCTGCCGAGCCGAGCAGCAGGCCGGAGAAGGAGCTGGCCAGGGCGTCGCGGAAGCCGCGAAACCCAGACCGGACCTCGCGGTAGCCTTGCGATCCCTTGAGTTCGTAGGCGTTCTCCGGCCCGTAGGTCTCGCGGCGGATCATCGGCTACTCCAGCCCGAACGGGTTGCGGGGCGGTGCGTCGGCTGGTTGGCCAGGGCTCGGCGGCATCGGCGTTTCGGCGGGTGGGACCACGGTTGGTCCATGGGCGAGCTCGGCCCGCATCCGATCCGGCATGACCGGCCGGCTGTCATCCCACACCGTCCCGCGCGAAAGGTTCGTGGTCTGCTCCGCACGGAGAGAACTGTTCAGGAGCGTCACCCCAAGTGCCGCTACCACCAGTCCGCCTGCGCCGCAGGCGAACATGGTCCGGCGGCGGAAGCCGCTGGATCTCGGTGCTGTTGCGCTGAACGCCGGTCCAGAGGGCTCACTACCGCCGAGCAAGGTGATCGTCTGCCCGGTGCCGAAGTCAGCAGCATCAGGACTGTCGAAGCGCAGCACGATGGACGCGCCGCGGGGGATCTGGATGATCATGCTGTTTCCTGTGAGCGAGGTGTGCGAGGAGCACCCTGCTTCATGCGGACGCGAATGGCGTTCAGCGATGCGTCGAAGACCGGCATCCGCACCGGTCGGCCCAGGGCGCACTCAGCCGCCCAATGATCCCGCGCGCCGAGCGCCTCGATGCGCGGGTTCGGCATCGGTGCGCCGGTGCCCGTCTCGGACGGGAAGCCCAGGCTGTGCAGGGCGTACCAGAGGTTCCGGTCGACCAGCTTCAGGAAGGCGAACTGCCCCGGCGCCAGCACGCCCGCCTGTACCCTGGCGTGCAGCAGCACGCTCATCAGGGCCGGCGCGGTGTAGGCGTGGAGTCTGGCGATGCTGGCGCTGCTGTCCACCAGGTCCGGGTCACTCAGCACACTGTCGGCGGCCTGGACTGCTGCCTGACCGATCGCCAGGGCTTCCGCCGGACCGGCCGGGCCGTCCTTGGCGTTGACGGGCAGTGTCGCCGCCATATCGCCCAGCAAAGCGACGGCTCTCTCCCGCTGGCGTGTGGCGTGCAGCACGAACACCGCAAACAAGCAGCGCACATGCGGTGCCGCCTGCGCCACGCCGGCCCACACCGGGCCGAGCTGTAGTGCCAAGGCGGCACGCGCCGCGTCCTGGTTGAGGCTGCCATCTGGCAGCTTGGCGTGGCGATCCACCCACTCCCGGACGTGCAGCGCCGGATCGGCAGGACGCGGCTTGCCATCCTTTACAACCACTTGTGTCAGCCCACGGCCGACGTACGGCAGGATGGAGCGGAACACCTCCGCCTGGGTCCGCATCAGCTGCTCCAGGTCGAGGTTGTTGGTGAACTGCCCGGACGCCGCCCGGGTCAGACACAGGAAGGACAGCACGGCGAGCAGGGCGACGGCGGGCCAGCGGAGGAAGCTGCCGACATGGTGGCAGAGCCGGAACAGGCCGGCGAAGCTGACATCTGCCGGATCGGTGCTGGTCACCTGCCCGTCGAGATCGGCATAGCGGTCGGTGAACAGGCTGAACTGCTCCATCTGCCAGTGTTGGAAGCTCATCACCCCGGCTGCGATCTGCGGGTGGAACTTGAACCACAGGAACCAGATGCCGCCGGCGAGTGCGGCCAGCACCAGCCCGACAGCGAGCATCGTATCCTCGCCGCCGGACGACGTGTTGCGTGCGTTCTGCTGCATGGCTCAGCCCTTCGACGCGATGATGATGGGGGTAACGGGCGCCCGAGGGGCCGCGTGCCTGGCTTCCGCCTGCAGGCGCAGCGCCTGGCGCAGCACCTGCTGCAGGTATTCGGCCTCATGGCCGGGCGAGTGCGAGTGGTAGAAGGCGACGCCCTGCCAGAAGTCGCCTTGCGCCTCGTCCATCGCCTGGCGCAGGATCCAGGCGCCGCCCTCCAGGTTGGCGCAGAAGTTGTCGCGCAGCGCCGCGAAGGTCTCCGGCACGGACGCGCCCCAATGCGCCGCGATCTTCGGCAGCCAGATCTCGTTGACCTGCATCGGGCCGATGTCGACGGTGGCATTGGTGTTGTCGCTGACGCGGCCGAGCCGGCCGCCTTCCACGCGGAGCAGGATCACCAGCATTGTCGCCGGCAGACCGTGGCTATCCGCCGCCGCCTCAATGCAGCCACGGATGACCTTGCCGGGATCGGTGCCATCGACCGCCAGGGCAACCGGGACGGAAGAATCGCCATATTGCGATGCCCGTGCCGGCGCTGCGGCGAGGCCGAGCAGGACAGGCAGGGCGCTCAGGCAGATGCGGAGCCGCCTCATCGGCCTGCTCCTGGAGCCGCTGCCGGTGTCACGGCTGGCCGTGATCCTGCTTGCACGGCGTCTTGGGTGAGGCGGTCCGTCGTCTCGTGCCAGCGCTGGAGCATGTCGAAGCAGGGAAGCTCGCGCGGCGACGCCACCTGCTCGATCGCCTCCATCATGCTCAGCATGACCGTGGAGAAGGAGGCCCCGCCCACCGCCTCCAGCCGGTGCCCGAGCAGGGCGTGCTTGTCCGGCTGCAGCGTCACGTCAAAGCCCTTGCCGGTAGCATCGCGCCACACCGTCTCGGCTGCCAGCACGAACATCGGCAGCATGCCGGACGGCTCGGCTGCCAGCTCAGGAGAGATCGTCTCGATGACGCCAGTGGCCTGATCCAGCGTCGTCACCTCGCGGCCGGACTGCTCGATCAGCGCCTGCAGGGTCAGGCCGATCTGCTCCAGGTCGAGGCTCTGCGGAGCCGGAGCCGCCCTCATGCGAACCTCCGGCGCTTCCACATCGGCACGGCGGGACGCACCCGACCGTTGACGAGGCGGCGCACGGTCCGCATGGCGGACGGAAAGGACAGCCCGAACCACTCCGGCACCGCGAACACCAGGGTCATGATGATCGCGAAGACGAGGGTGTCCTTGCTCCAGTGCATCAGGAAGATGAACCAGGGCAGCAGCGCCCGCGCGTCCGCGATGTAGATGCGGACCGGGGGCATGGTGTTACGCCACATCGCCGATGTCCTTGCGCACGGCCGCCGCGACGGCCTCGGTGATCCGGTCCTCGGCGAGGGCGCGGCAGATCGCCTGCTCGAAGGACTGGCCGTGGCCCTCGCCCAGCATGTGCTCGACCAGCTGCGGCCACTGGTCCGGGTTGGTGTTGGCCAGCCGGCGACGCATCGGCCGGTTGAACACGAGATACTCCCGCAGCGCTGTCCGCGTGCCGTCCGCCGCCGGCACCAGGCGCTGGTTCACGATCAGGCGCAGGGTCTGCGCCACGGCGACCGTCAGCGCGGTCCGCTCCTCCAGCGGGCACAGGCTGACGATGCGCTGCACCGTCTCCGACAGGGTGCCGGCATGGATGGTGGAGTAGACGGCATGGTCAGTCAGCGCCGCCTGGGCCGCCGCCGCCATGGTCTCGCCGTCGCGGCACTCGCCGATGATGATGACGTCGCCGGCCCGGCGCATGGCGTTGCGGATGCCGGCGGCGAAGCTCGGCAGGTGGCGCGGGATCTCGCTCTGGCTGATCGCCGCGGTCAGCCCCACCACGTCATCGAAGGTGAACTCGATCGGGCTCGAGTACTCCAGGATCGCGCAGTGGCTGTGCGGGTCCTCGAGCCGGGCGCGGGTGATGCCGGCCTGCAGGGTGCTCTTGCCGTTGCCGGTGCCGCCGGCGACGAACACCAGCCCGGTGCGCGGCATGCAGTTGTCGATGATCGCCTGATCCACGCCCTGCTCGCTCAACGGGCGCGAGCGGATCGGCAGGGCGCGGGCGACGATGGCAGCGCCGTCATCGCCATGCGCCAGCACCGCCGTCGCGTTGACGCGGAAGCGGTAGCGGGTGCGCCGGTCCGGCTCGACCTCGTAGCTGACGTCGAAGTCCTCGCCGCGCTTGAGGCGGGCGACGCCTTCCGCGCCGTAGAGGCGGTTCACGCCCTCCTCGACCTCGCGCGAGGTGAAGGTCCGGCTCGTCACCTGCCGCATGCGGCCGTGCAGCTGCACGAACACCGGCTGGTTGGTCTGGATGCGGACGTCTGAGGCGCCCAGCCCGAAGCACCAGGCGAACAGGCTGTCGAGCGTCTCCCGCGTGAAGGGCAGGTTCTGGTCGGGCCAGAACTCGCTCGGGGTCTGGATCGGGGAGATCTGGTTCATGGGGTCAGGTCCATCGGGCTGCCGGAGGGAAGACCGGGCGAGGTGTCAGACGGCAGCGCACCAGAGCCGGTCCAGCGTCTCTGGTTCGGGTTCAGGCCGGGCTGGCTGCGGATCTGGATCTGCGTGTCATCGACCCGCATCGTGTCGTGGCCGCCCTCGACGGACCTGCGGGCGAATACCACCCGGGGCTGCTCGACCAGGCCGGCACGGAGCAGCACGCGGTAGCGCGCCATGCCCACCAGGTCGGCTTCCAGGCGGGACAGGTCTGACTGGAAGATCTCGACCGCCTGACGCTCGCCGCGTCCCCAGCCCTCGGCGACCCACTTGTTCCAGTACTGCACCTCCTCGTCGGTGCGCGGGCGCAGGTCGTCCGGGGGCGGCGTGGGGTTGACCCAGCTGCGCACGAGGTAGGTGCGCCAGTTTGGCGGCGCCGATGCCAGCTGCGCTTCG
>CAXTZG010000033.1:29158-35823 GCA_964248625.1 uncultured Acetobacteraceae bacterium
ATCTCGTAGACGCGGCCGGTCTCCCGCGCCGTCTGGCCGCCATCGCCGAGCGCGAAGGCCATCTGCGCCTCGGTGACGATCGGCGGGCGCATCAAGGTCTGGCCGCCGCCGACCGGCACCACGAGGCTGCGGAAGTCATAGGTGCTGTCCAGCTTGGCCTCGTAGCGGCGCAGCATCTCGTTGATGGCATAGCCGCGCGCTGCCAGACCACCGCGGGCGCCGAAGGACAGTGCCGCCTCGTGCAGCGCCTCGCCCCTTGCTCCCGACAGCCCATCCTTGGGGTTCACTCCCGGCCGGGCGTCCTGCAGCACCTCGAGAGAGGGCGGGCGGTCGCCGCCGACGATCGTGGGCGAGATGGCAGCACCCGTGACCACCTGATCGAGCGGGTTGGCCAGGACCTGCGATGCCGCGGCTGTTGTAGCCGGGCTCGGTAGCGGTGGAACGGGCACGTCGAGCAGCGCCTTGTCGGCACTGCTGGCCCAGGTGGGAGCATTGAATGCCAGACCACCCAGGATGGTGGCGGCGCCGAGCACGGCGCGCAGACGCCGGCGGTTAGCCATGGTGCTGCACCTCCACCTGGTGGTGGTCGGGATCGACCACGACGGTCGCGTTCGTGCCGGCGGCGTCGCCCATGGCCCGGAACAGGTCGAGGATCGGCACGTCGGTCATGTTGATCGCGACGGCGATCGGCACAGCATGCGGGCCGGTGCTGTAGAAGCGGTAGCCGATGCGGTCCGCCAGTGCCTTGACGCCCTGATCGAGTGGACCGGACCAGGCCAGGGACACTGGCCGTGCGAGTTCGGCCTGCATGACCGGCCGGAGGTAGGTGCCGGGGCCGAACTGCCCGAGCTTGCCCATGGCGGCATCGGTCCGGTCCAGGCTGCGCTGCAGCGCGACCTCGGTGCTGGGCATGCCGGACGTGTCGACGTCCGGCGGGATCTGCAGGGTGGCACAGCCGGCAAGCAGCCCAAGCAGGCTGATCGTGACCGGTAGAGGGTAGTGCCTGCGCGCCATGATGCGTCTCCTGATCTTCTCAGGAGGACGCTACGAGGGCAGGACGCGAATGGGATCTCTTAACTGGGCGGTGGTACTGCTCAAAACATCCATGCGCACTAGCATCGAGCGCATTATTTGGCTAAGCGCGGCGATTGGTCTGCTTTAGAGCTTTAGCCCTTTGTGCTAGTAGATAACACGCATATCAGCTTGCTCTGTTCTGCTTCATGGAGACGTCGGTGTTTGACCCAAAGGCGTTCATTTCCTACGCATGGACATCCCCAGCTCATATCAAGTGGGTGGAAGATCTTGGTAGTGATCTAGTAGCTGCGGGCGTGCAGGTCCAACTCGATCAGTGGCACCTCAAGCCAGGTCATGACGCAGCACACTTTATGGAAGGCATTATCCGGGACCGCACAGTCACGCACGTTATCATGGTTTGCGACGCTAATTACAAGCAAAAGGCAGACAATCGGAAGGCAGGAGCAGGTATTGAGGCGCAGATTATTACTCAGGAATTGTACAGTTCGACGGAGAACTCAAAATATGTGGCTATTCTTCGAGAGAAGGATGACCAGGGTTTGGCAACGATCCCCCTCTTCGCAGGAAATCGCATTTATATAGATTTTAGCGATGACTCTAACTACGCGGCAAGTCTTGAGGAGTTAATCCGCTGGATTTACCAAAAACCTTTGAAGTCACCACCGCCGTTAGGATCGCGTCCAGCTTGGCTCGACGAAGATTTTAGTGCTACTTCTCCAACTCGTCTTCCCGCGCTGTCCGCAGTCCAGGCTGTGAAAAGGGCTGAGCGGCATCTAATTCCCACCCTTGTTAAATACTTCAGGGTGCTTAGTGATCAAGTTAGCCTCATTCCGAACTTGAACATGCGTTCTTCTACGGTACAAGCCGAAGCTTTAAACATAGTAAGCAATTTCATTGCGTTTAGAGATGAGTATTTACAGGTTATCGACACTTTGGCGACATATTCAACCGACGAAAGTGCATATCAAACTGTGCATACTTTTTTCGAAAATCTGACGACTGCCTGCTTGCCCAGGCCGGACGTTAATACTTACTTTCCCAATGAATGGGATCACAAACGTTTCCTTGCGTATGAAATGTTTGTTTTGGCAGTTGCCACTTTCATACGTCACTCGAGATGGGATGCACTATCAACCCTGGTACATCAAGATTATGTATTTTCCTCGTCAAATCATGGAAGAGGAGCATCGAGCGCGTATACCTTCTTTTATCATGATAATCGGGTATTTAGATCCTCATCTGGAGCGCCTACTCCTTTAAGCGATCTAGTTTTTAGCCGACCAAATGTGGTTGTCACAAACAGTGAGATCATGCAGGCGGATCTGTTGCTTTATCTTGTTTGCAAACTAACGCTAGACCAACAATCCAGAGGCATTTGGTATCCTGAGTGCTACGCAAAGAGTGCCTGGAACTCGACTAATTTTCCAATATTCCTACGTGCGAAATCCCGATCTTATTTTGGGAAATTCAAAGCAGTCCTAGGGGTGTCTTCACCGGCAGAGTTCAAGGCTAAGATCAGCGTCATTGATGGAGAAGGCGGTCCATTTAGAGGGCTGATTAGTGTTGGCCTGTTTGGTAGCGTCGGCTCATCAATCGAGGTTGATGACATAGGTAAAAATCCTTAATTACCTTACTGTTGCTTAGGTAATTATCAGATTAGCTTATCAAGCGGACGTTCCTAATTAGATGATGCTGTTGTTTATAACAAACGGTTGTAAGACGGATAGATATCTTCAACATTGCACGCTGGGAACGCACAGGCCGTTCCCAGCGCCAGTCTCAAATCGCTCAAATGCCCAGGTCATGAAACATAGGATACGGCTTCAGCTTTGCGTTGCTGTGGCTAAACGGCGTCAGCAAGATGATTTTCTCCGTCAGTGAGAGCGTAGCTCCGTAGCACGATCCCCAGTCCGTGCCCGTCAACCAACTCATCCGTCAGATCCTGCACCACGCTCAAGCCTGCCCGCGCCTCGTCCTCGCCGGCCCGCTGCCTGTCCTCCTTGCGCCGCTCGATCTCGTCCTTGGCGCTGCCGTTGGGAAAGACGCGCGCCAGCCGCCGCCGCGCCTCAGCCGGCCCGACGATCCGATACAGGCGTGAGCGCAGCGCCACGTCCTGCGGTGACGTGCTGAAGGCCCACAGCTCGACCGGCCCCAGGCTGTTGACCAGCATCTGCTCGTACCACTCGTTGTCGGCCTCGATCAGCGCCATGAAGGGCGCACCACCCTTGGTCGGCCCGTTCAGCCGGCGGCGGATCGCGTAGGCCGACGCCTCGGTAACGCCGAACCGCTTGATGATGTCCTCCTTTTCATCCTCGTCGCCCGCGCCCAGCACGAAGCGTCCGGTGGACTGCGAGATCAGGTAGTCGCCGAGATCGCGCATGCGCTGGCTGCTGACGCCGAGCTGCAGGTTGTGCTTGCCGCCTTCACGGCCGTCCTGCTCGACCTGGCGGCGCACGTAGCGACGCCCCTCGGTGCGCTGATACTCGTCGTATTCGAGCCGCTTGTAGGTCTCATAGACCTCCGTGAAGCGGACCCGGTGATACTCGCGCACCAGCTCCGGCACCTGCGGCAGGTATTTCGGCCGCAGGAAGAAGTTGCGGGCCAGGATGTGGCGGCCGAGCAGATACATCAGGTCGGTCTGGCGATCCGCCTCCGCGCTGCCGGTCGGCGCCACGTATTCCAGATCCAGCACGATCACCCGTGCCGGGCCGAAATCGAGCTTCGTCGGCTGGTTGAGGGTCGGGTATTTCTTGATGAGGGCGCTGATATAGCGCTCGAACAGCTCCGGCAGCGTCTCCTTGGTGCCGGTCTCCACCTTGCCGAACATATCCTGGATCTGCTGCGACTGGACGGCGGAGATCAGATCGTCCAGGCGGGGCACGGCATGGCGCTGCGCGATGCCGGCCAGGTGGTGCTGATTGTCGCGGCAGAGCGCGTCCACTACCTCCCACCACCAGGTGTCCTGCTCGATGATGAAGTCGAGCCTGCGCACGGCCTCATCGACGGCCGGCTCCACACCGGGATGATACCGCTTCGGACGCTTCTTGCCCGAGCCGGTATCGGAGAACATCCGGTAGGCTTCCTCGATCGCAAAGCCGACCAGCTGGTCCATGCCCTCGAACGGCGCATCGGCGCCAATCGGCATGCAGCCGAGCGACAGCATGTTCTGGATGAAGTCCTTCTCCAGCGGCAGCGGGAAGCGGCAGCCGATCTGGGTGTCGAAGATGTTGAACTCGTAGCCCTCGGCCAGCTGCATGGCGACGTAGGCCGCCTCGTTGCGGCGGTGTGCTGGCAGCGCCTCCTGGATCAGCAGGATCAGCCCCTCGGCGGACGGCCCAATGTCCAGCTTGCCGATCAGCGGCAGTCGGGCGCCCTGGGTGGTCTGGGCAGCGCTGCTCAGGCACAGGCCGAGCAGGATGGTGTTGGAGAGCACCGACTTGCCGAAGCGCGACGGAGCGATGAACACGTCCATGGTGTGCTTGCGCTTCGACCCGGCCGGATCGAGCGGCCATATGCGCCCATCCGGCGTGCGGAACAGCACGGCACCGTGGGGCCAGGGCGAGGCAGGTCTGCCCCACGGCATCATGCGCAGCACCTCGCCAAGCGGCGCGGCAGCCGCGGGCGCCGTGGACGCCACGGCCAGGCCGAGCGCGCTGCTCATCACGCCTTCCAGCGGATCGCCGGCCATGACCCCCGTCATGCAGTTGCCCCAGCCTTCCACCTGCTGGGCCAGGGTGGAGGCGTTGCGGCGCAGCCGGCTGACCTCGCCCTCCGGGGCCCAGGTCGCGAAGCTGGTCCGCACCTTGACCAGCACGTCGAGGTTGTTCTCCCGCATCAGGCGCAGCGCCGTGAAGGCCTGGTGGATCTGCCGGTTGGCCGGCACGAAGCCCAGCACGGTCGCGAAGATCGACTTCAACCGCATCATGTTCTTGCCGCCGCCCTCGACCAGCATGGACATGCGCCAGGGCAGGTGCTGGTGATGAGCCAGCTTGCCGACCAGCTCGGCGAACGGCCGCGCGTCCTCCGGACCCACCATCATGTCGATGGAGGACCACTCGAAGCCGCCGATGCGGACCCGCTGCCCGCCATGAGTCTCGGCGTCGCCCCGGAACATCTGGTCGGCGATCGGCGGCCACAGCACCAGACCGGCGTCGCCCTTCTCGCCATCCTCCGGCAGGCGCGGCCGCACCGCGCTGCCGGGAAGGATCGGCTTCCAGTCGCCGCCGGCGGTGTCGGGGTCGATCGCCTCACGGATGGCGATCAGCGCCTGGGCCGGCGTCAGCTCCACGATGCCGATGCCATGGGTGCGGAAGGAGCCGGCAAGGCGGCTGATGAAGGCCGCGTGGCGGGCGGACAGGATCTCGCTCGACAGGAACGGGTTCTGGGCGTCGGTGATGCGCGGGCTGCCCTTGCTGGCCGCCAGACGCTCGGCCTTGCTCTGCTTCTTCTCCTCGCGGGTCAGCAGGCTCGGCTTGCTCCAGACCGCGAGGTAGGCGGTCTCGGCGCGCATGATCTTCGGCCAGAGCTTCGACCGCTCATCGAAGATGTCGGGGATCGACAGCCCGATCTCGCGCGCCATGCTGCGCGGACCTACCAGGTTGCGCTCGATCTCCGGTCCGGACTGCGCCGGGTCGCAGGCAAAGAAGCCCTGCAGGGCGTGCCCGGCGTCATCCATCGAGCCGGCCAGATCCAGGCGCAACGCTTCCGAGATGGCTTCGACATCCTGCCGCAGCGTCATCTTGCGCAGGCCCTGCACCCGCAGCAGCGTCATGCTCTCGCCCCGCTTGCCCACCAGAACATCGCCGTCCGACGTCTCCAGGTCGCAGAACGAGGTGAGGGGCTGGCGCAGCTTGAGTGACAGCGCGGCCAGCCCGTTGGCAAGCGATCCGAACATGGAACTCTCCGGCTACAGTTTGAGGAAGTCGGCCGTGCTGATGGCCAGTGGCGGTTGGGCCATGGCCCAGCTGTTCAGGATCTTGGGATACACGTCAGAGCCATTCTGGAAGTGCTGGCCGCGATGCAGGACGCGGATGCCGCCCAGCATGTCGCCACGACGGGCGTAGGAGGCTGGCGCCATGTCCAGCAGGGCAGCGGCGAGCTCGACGGGCGACACGGTGCCGATATGCAGGTCCGCGTCCGGCTGGCGCGCTGCCAGGGCGTCGTAGGCGCGCCAGGCTGCCCGGACGAGCGGCGTATCCTTGGTGGGGCGGCTGCCAAGCACCGGCGACTGCCCCTCCAGGCGCAGGCTGAGATGGATGCCGCGCACCATGTTGTTGAGCACCGCCTGGCTCATCTGCGGCAGCCAGATCAGCACTGCCTCCCGGGCGGCGGTGGGACGGCTCAGCTGCTGCACCGTGGCGCAGAGCAGGCAGCAGGTGGTGAGGTTGTCGGGCGCGCGGTTGGCGGGGTTCCCATCCAAGGGAACCACATCCTGGCGGTCCGAGGCCTGGAAGCCGCAGAACCGGCAGGTATGGTCGTCACGGAGCAGGGTGGCGCGATGCGCCTCCCGCACCCCTTCCGTGTCCGCGTCGGGGATCCAGGCCGACAGGTGGGCGGACGGGACAAGGGGCAGGAGGCGCATGAGACCTCGCGCCTTACTGGTTGAACATCATCTGCTTGTTGGTGCCGTC
>CAXTZG010000034.1:0-27157 GCA_964248625.1 uncultured Acetobacteraceae bacterium
CAAGACATCCTGCTGCTCCGGTGTCAGCAGGTGGTAGCGGGCGCCATAGGCGTCCACCGCCTCCTGGTCGAGCGCCGCCAGGCCGCGCTGCCAGGCCTCGCCCTGGTGCGGCAGCGACGCGTACCGGTAGCCATCCTGATGCTTGTCGCTGATCTTGGCGTCGACATAGGCGGGCAGGGGGATGATTGCCCCGGTCTCGGGCTGCGGCATGATCCGTGCGCAGACCGCCTGAAGGGTTTCCCATTCGCGCGAGTTGAAGAAGCGCGGCTCCCGTGACACGGCGAGGCGCGCCTGCACCACCTTGCGCGTGACCTCGTTCCAGGAGGGGGAGAACTGCTTGCTCATCACGTCGTAATCCGGATAGCGGTCCGGATTGCGCGCGCCGTCACCGTCAGTCATCGGGGTGGTCCTCCAACAGGCCAAGCGCCGCGAGTCCTGCCATGGCAAGCCCGGTAAAGCTCGGCGGGGCCGGTACCGGCGGCCCGTTCAGGATGTTCTGGCTCCAGTTGCGCCAGCCGCCCATCTGCCGCGCGACGCCGCGCAGATGGAACCCCGCACCGGCATAACCCATCGCCGCGGTCAGCCGGAGCAGGCGGCGGGTCCAGCGGCCGCGTTGCCCGGTCCGGCCAAGTGCTGCAAGCCCGAGCGCTGCTGCCGCGACCGGCGGCAGCGACACCGGCGCGTACATGAACGGGTTCTGGTAGTTGCCGCGGAAATGCAGCAGGCCGGCCTCGCCCATCGTGCCGAGCAGGCCGACACTCGTCGCCACCCCGACGATGCGGCCGGCGGCCACCCCGGCGATCATCGGCGACAGGCCCGGCTGCGTGTCCCGCACCCGCTCGGCCAGGAAGCCCATCGCGCCGGACAGCGACAGCGCCGCCGGGGCGCCGAGCGGCGCCGAATAGAACAGGTTCTGCCAGGTCAAACCACCGGGCTTGCTCAGGACGTTGTAAAGATGAAACCCCGTACCGACCAATCCGGTCGCGGCTGCCAGCAGGTAGACGCCATCCCGTGCGCGATGCGCGACCGGTCGTGTGTCGGCATTGCCGTGCGCGCTGACTGCGAGCGACAGGCTCGCCGTGATCAGCGGGGTGAACATCGCCTTGTTGTGGAACTGCCCGCGATAATGCTCCACGGCGCTGTCGGCGAGCACCGATGCTGCCAGCACGCCGGCTGCACGATTGAGCCGCCGTGCCGCATGAACCACCGCATCCGGATCCATCCGCCCCGGTGCGCCGGGAAACGATGCGACCTGTGCCGGAAATCCTGCGCGGCGGGAAACAACCTGCTGCCTCAACCTTGTGGCGCCCAGGCTCGCCAGCCCCAGTGCCGCCAGGCTCGAACTGCCGAGTGCCGTGATGTTGCGCGCCATTCTCAGCTCTCCGTCCCGACTGCAAATTGCCGTGCATCCTGCTCCTTGAACACCAGGCCAAGGCCGGGGCGCTCGAGATCGGGCGTGATCACCCCACCATGCGGCACCGGCGCGCCGTCGAACAGCACGCGCTCGATCCGCACATGGTCATGGAACCACTCGCAGTGCCGAAACCGCGGTGCCGCCGTGCCGAGATGCCGATGCAGGGCTGGCGCGCAATGCGCCGACAGATCCACATGGAATGCCTCCGACAACGAGGCCGCCAGCATGAATCCGGTCACGCCGCCACATCGCGTTGCGTCCGCCTGCAGCACGTCGACCGCGCCCGCTTCCAGCATGCGCCGGAAATAGGTCGGGTCGTAGCCGTACTCGCCGGCAGCGATCTCCATGGCCGGGGGCGCGTGATCGCGCACGCGCCGCAGGCCCGCAAGATCGTCGGACGAAACCGGCTCCTCGAACCAGGTCACATCCTGTTCGTCAGCAAACAGCCCAGCCAGCGCCGTCGCCTGCTTCACGCCGTAGGCCCCGTTGGCATCCACGAACAGCGTGGCATCCCCGATCGCCGCCTTCGCGCGTGCCACGCGCTCCGGATCCCGATCCGGGTGCGCGCCGATCTTCATCTTGACCCAGCGACAGCCATCCTGCTCCACCCAGCCGGCCAGCTGCTCGGCAAGGCGATCATCATCATAGCTGGTGAAGCCGCCGCTGCCATAGATCGGCACCGTCTCGCGATAGCGCCCCAGCAGCGACGCCAGCGGCATGGCAAGCAGCTTCGCCTTGAGGTCCCACAGCGCCGTGTCCACCGCAGAGATTGCGCAGGCGGCAAGGCCGGTGCGCCCCAGGTTGCGCACGGCAGTCTGCATCAGGCGCCATGCCTGTGGCGGATCCATCGCATCATGATCGGCCAGGACCGATGCCAGCTTGCCGTTGACCAGTGCCGCGACGGACGGGTCGGCGTAGCTGTATCCGATCCCCTCCCGATCGCCCGCGGAGACCTGGACGACGATCAGCGTGGTGCGATCCCACGACGCCGTGCCGTCCGCCTCAGGCCCGTCGGTCGGAATGGTGAAGGCTCTCGCCCGCACCGTGCCGATCTGCAGCATCCTGCCCAAGTCCCTAGTGCTTTCCGGGCAGGACGCTGGCGAGCAGCTCCTTGGCGCTGTTCTTGATGACGCTGGCGAGTTCCGGCTCGGTGCCCATCATGGTCAGGAAGTTCTTCGCGTCCTTGAACGTGATGTGCGGCGGCAGCGGCGGCACGTTCGGGTCGGCATAGACATTCATGATCACCGGCCGATCGGCCGCGAACGCCTCGTCCCAGGCGGCGCCCAGCTTCTCCGGGTCGCGCACGACAATGCCCTTGAGCCCGAGCAGTTCGGCATATTTGTCATAGGCAAAGTCCGGGATCGCCTGCGTGGACTCGGTCTTGCCGGACCCCAGCTGCACGCGCTCCTCCCAGGTGACCTGGTTCAGGTCCTGGTTGTTCAGCACCATCACGATCAGCTTCGGGTTCGACCACTCCTTCCAGTATTTGGAGATGGTGATCATCACGTTGAGGCCGTTCATCTGCATGGCACCGTCGCCGATGAAGGCCAGCACCACCCGATCCGGGAACGCGAACTTGGCCGCGACCGCGTAGGGCGTCGCCGCACCGAGCGAGGCCAGGCTGCCCGACAGCGAGCCCATCATGCCGCGACGCATCTTGATGTCGCGGCCATACCAGTTCGCGACCGATCCGCTGTCGCCGGTCATGATGCAGTTCTCGGGCAGGCGCTTTGACGCTTCCCAGAAGACCCGCTGCGGGTTGATCGGATCGGCCGACTGCATGGCGCGCTCCTCGAGCGTCTTCCACCAGGCCTCGACGCCGGTCTCGATCTCCTTGCGCCAGCTCCCCGGCGTCTTCTGCTCGAGCAGCGGCAGCAGCGCCTTCAACGCGACGGCGGTATCGCCGACCATGTTGACCTCCATGGGATAGCGCAGGCTGAGCTTGGTGCCGTCCAGATCGATCTGCACGCCGCGTGCGGTGCCGGGCTTCGGCAGGAACTCGCTATACGGAAACGAGGAGCCGAGCATCAGCAGCGTGTCGCAATCCTGCATCAGGTCCCAGGACGGCTTGGTTCCGAGCAGCCCGAGCCCACCCGTGCACCAGGGAAGGGAGTCGGGCAGCACCGCCTTGCCAAGCAGCGCCTTCGCGACGCCGGCTTGCAGCTTCTCGGCGATCGCGATCACCTCGTCGGTCGCACCGAGGGCACCGGAACCGACCAGGATCGCGACCTTCTTGCCGGCATTCAGCACGTCCGCGGCCTGCTGCAGCAGCGACTGCTCCGGAAGCTTCGCCGGACCTGCGTAACCTATACCGGTATGCGTGGTGCCATGCACCAGCGGCGGATCCTTGTAGGCAAGCTCCTGCAGGTCGTTCGGAATGATGACGCAGGTCACGCTGCGCGTCGTCGCCGCGATGCGCACCGCGCGGTCGATGCAGTGTCGGATCTGCTCCGGCACCATCGCCGTCACGACGTATTCGCTGGCGACGTCCTTGAAAAGCGTCTGGAGATCGACCTCCTGCTGGTAGTGCGCGCCGATCGCGGTGCGGGCCTGCTGGCCGACGATCGCCACCACCGGTACATGGTCCATCTTGGCGTCGTAGAGCCCGGTCAGCAGATGGATCGCGCCGGGTCCGGAGGTCGCATAGCAGAGCCCGACCTCGCCGGTGAACTTGGCATGCGCCGATGCCATGAAGGCAGCCATTTCCTCGTGTCGAACCTGGACATAGGCCATCTTCGCCTTGGCCCGCTCAAGCGCCAGGTCGAGCCCACCGACTCCGTCGCCCGGATAGCCGAATACCCGCTTCAGGCCCCATTCGCCGAGGCGGTTCCACACGAAATCGCTTACGGTCATGCTCATCGCTGGTCTCCACGCCATGCCTGCATCGACCTTCTGCATGCTGATCGAGGGCTGTCGAGCTTACGCGGTCCATCACCCCCGGTTCCGCGGATGGACACGAGAAGATAATCGACGTTTCCTGTGGCAATACCCCGGATGGGAGACCGACGCATGTCCGACCAAGGGATCGATCTGGTTCTGGACGCAGGCGCCACGATCGGGGAGTCGCCGACCTGGTGCGCCGCCGAGGCGGCACTGTATTGGATCGACGTCAAGAAGCCGGCACTCTACCGGTATCATCCGGACAGCGGCGCGCAGCGGACATGGCCGCTTCCATCCGACATCGGTGGCTTCGCGCTGGACGATGACCTGTCCGGCGCCGTCGTGGCGCTCCGCACCGGCATATTCGGACTGGATTTCGCCTCGGGCAGGCTGACACTGCTCGCGCCGCCTCCGTTCGACCCGGAGTTGCACCGCTTCAACGAGGGCGCCTGTGACGCGACTGGCCGCTTCTGGGTTGGCGTGATGTTCGATCCGCTGCAGCCGGAGGTATGCGTGCCGATCGCGGCCTCGCTGCATAGTTTCACCAAGGCAGGCGGGCTGAAGGTCGAGCCTGACGCGGCAGAACTGCATAACGGCATGGCCTGGAGCGCCGACCATCGGCAGTTCCTGCTCTCGCACAGCCAGGCCGGCGTGATCTGGAGCTTTGACTTCGAGCCGGACACCGGCCGGCTGGGCCACCGTCGTACTTTCGCAACCACATCCAAGGCCGACGGCCTACCCGACGGCGCCGCCGTCGATACCGATGGCGGCTACTGGTGCGCGCTGCATGGCGCTGGCCGGCTGCGCCGCTTCAACGCGGATGGCAGCGTCGACCGCGACATCATGCTTCCGGTCAGCCAGCCGACCATGTGCGCGTTCGGCGGCCCCGAACTCGATACGCTCTACGTCACGAGCGCCGCTGACAAATTGTCTGCCGCGATTCTGCGCGAAGAACCCCATGCCGGCGCCCTCCTGCGGCTCCGGCCCGGCCGGACCGGCGTGCCACGCCGCTGCACGCTGCCGCCCGCCTGATCCGCTCCGAAACAGACGCGTCCACGCGACGGACCGGTGACGGCGATCCTGGCCGCCTCTTTCCGGACCGCCTTTATCCAGAAATCAGTTCCTTGATGCGGCGGGTGAGGACTTCCCGTGCGAACGGCTTTGTCAGGACGTGCATGTCGGGACCGAGATGCCCATGGCTGAGCACGGCATGCTCGGCGTAGCCGGTGATGAAAAGCACCTTCAGGTCGGGTCGAGCCACCCGCGCTGCGTCGGCGAACTGCCTGCCATTCATGCCGCCAGGCAGACCCACATCGGTCACCAACAGATCGATCCGGGCGTTCGCCTGCAATAGTTCAAGCCCTGCTGCGCCGTCTGCGGCTTGGAGGACCGTGTAGCCCAGATCCTCCAGCATCTCGATGACCAGCATCCGTACGGACGACTCGTCGTCCACGATCAGCACCGTCTGGCCATCCTCCGCACGTGGAGCATCGCGCAGTTCGGCAGCACGCTCGGGATCGACCGCATCGCCTGCATGACGCGGCAGATAAAGGCATACGGTCGTGCCCTTCCCGACTTCGGAGTGGATGCGGACCTGCCCGTCTGACTGCTGGGCAAAGCCGTAGATCATGGACAGGCCGAGCCCGGTGCCCTGGCCGATCGGCTTGGTGGTGAAGAAGGGATCAAAAGCCCGGGCAATGACATCCGGCGGCATGCCGGTGCCCGTGTCGGTCACGCACAACGATATGTATTGCCCAGCCAGCAGATCGCGGCTGTGGGCCACGCGCTGATCCAGGGTGTGGTTTCCGGTTTCGATGGTGATCCTGCCACCCTCCGGCATGGCATCGCGGGCGTTTATGCAGAGGTTCAGCAGGGCGTTCTCGAGTTGCCCCGGGTCCACCAGCGTGGGCCAGACCTTTCCGGCCTTCACTGCCGCCTCGACCGCAACGCCTGGTCCCACGGTCCGCCGGATGAGCTCCGCCATCCCATCCACGAGGCCACTCACATCCGTAGGCTTGGGATCGAGCGTCTGCCGCCGGGAGAAAGCCAGCAGCCGGTGCGTGAGCGCGGCCGCGCGCCTGGCCGCATCCTGCGCGGTCTCGACATAGCGTCCCACGTCGCTGATCCGGCCTTGTGCGATGCGGGTCTGCATCAGCTCCAGGCTGCCGGTGATCCCGGTCAGCAGGTTGTTGAAGTCGTGCGCCAGCCCGCCTGTCAGTTGGCCGACAGCCTCCATCTTCTGCGACTGCCTGAGCGCGGCCTCGGCATTCATGAGCTCGGCCGTGCGCTCGGCGATACGCTGCTCCAGCGTGTCGTTGAGAACTCGCAGGGCCGTCGCGGCTCGATCCCGTTCCGCCTCGACCGCACGGCGTTCCTCGACATCAATCAGCACGCCGGGGAAGCTCAACGGCGTGCCATCCGCTGCCAGATCGACACGTCCATTGGCCTCGATCCAGTAGTAGTTCCCGTCAACGCGCCGTACCCGGTACTGGTGAGCATAGGCACCGCCACGGGTTCTTGCTTCAACGATCGCGATGCTCAGCCCTGGGCGGTCGTCGGGGTGGACGCTGGCCACCAACTGTTCAGGGCTGAGGTCGTTCAGCTCCAGGATCGGATCAAGACCGAAAGCGCGAGCAAAGGGTTCGTCCACCGTGAAGCGGTCGGAAACCAGGTCCCAGTTCCAGGTGCCGATGATCGCACCGGCCTCGAGTGCAAGCTGCACGCGCTGAATGCTCTCTCGGGCCAGTTTCTCGCTGGCATGCAAAGCGGCTTCCGCCTGCTTGCGTGCCGTCACGTCCCGGAACAGCACCGACACCTGCCGCCGCTCCGACGGTCCGATACGGGCGGACGAGACCTCGATATGGCGTCCCACTACGGCAAAGTAGCGATCGAAGCGGATGGGCTGGCCGGTACGCAACACGCTGCCATAGAGCTCTATCCAGCCATCTGCTTCTTCTGGCGCGATGGTCCGGAGAGTTTTGCCGACGATGTTCGAGATCCCGGTTTGCCGCTCGTATCCAGGATTGGCTTCGACATGGACATAATCGCTCAACGGCCCATGCGGCCCATCGATGAACTCGATCACGCAAAGACCCTCGTCCATCGCCTCGAACAGCGAGCGATATCTGTTCTCGCTTTCGGCCAGAAGGCGATGCGCTTCCGATATCGCAGTCACATCCAGCTGACTGCCAAACACGTAGAGCAGTCTGCCGTCCGGTTCGGACACAGGGCTGATGTGGAGCTCGTTGATGAAGCGGGTGCCGTCCTTGCGGTAGTTGACCACGTCAATCGCGATCTTGCTCCGCGTCGCGATTGCCTCACGGATCCTGGCGACCGTCTTCGGCGAAGTGTCGTCACCCTGGAGAAAGCGGCAGTTACGCCCGACAAGCTCATCAGCCGGATAGCCCGACAGCTCGATGAAGGCCTGATTGGCAAAGACGATCGGATTATCCGACTGATTTGGATCCGTAATGATCATCGGCATCCGGATGGCCTGGACGGCAGAGAACAACAGGTTCCGGTCCGATCCCGGGCTTGCGCTGGCCGTGGTCCGGGGATCACTGACACCGGAGCGGGAAACGAGCTCCTGCTCCAGGAACCGGCACCTGGCACGAAGAGCGTCTAGCTCGTTTTGATCGGAGGTGAACACACGACAAAGATAGCTCCTAAAAGTCGAGCGCAAAAGACCCTGAGGACCGGCCGGTCGGCGTTACCCGGCCGGGATGACGTCCGTTACGGAGCGGAATCGATGACAGCTTGTTTGGCAGTCATGCCGGGCGGGTAGCAGCAGGTGCTCAGGCTGTCGCCGACTGCATGTTCGGACTGGTCAGAGCTGCTGGTCACAGCTTCATGTGGCCGCGAGTCAAAGGTCATTGCGGGCGTTCAGTGCGGGGGGCAGAGCCGACGATGCTACACGCATTGCCGCGTTGATCGGGTTTTGGACGCAGTTCTCTCCTCCTTGCCGGAGTCGGGTGCGACATCATCCCTCGACGTTGCTCGACGAGTTCACGGGCGAGCCGCCCCCCGTTCGCATCGCCGTGCCTCGTTCATGAAGGCAGCGGGTTCCACGACGGGCAGGCCGCAGCTGTCCGGCAACGCGTCGTCCTGGCCGCCCACTTCGACGTTCATCGCCGTGAGCCGCGGCCGCCGGACTGCCCGCCCGGTCGAGTCGTAACCCACCATGGCTCGTCCGCTCACCTGCGCGACACCGAAGCGACCGACATCTGTCCGAGCGGCCCGATCTTCCCGGCAGAACGCCTGGAGTCCTGACCATCAGGCCGATGCCGACGAAGACGAGGGCCACGAGGATGAGACGCATCAGTCTTGCGGCACGGTCGCAACACGACCGAGATGCGGCTCAGGGGCTCGAGCGCGGACCGGCCGGTCCGTGCGCTGAGCCGATCATCCTGGTCATCCGTCTGAATGTCTGGAACAGCGTCGAGAGCGGTGATTGCGCTGCCGAAAAGCACCTCTCATGGTCGATAATCCATCCGGTCGGTCTGTCCCTGGTCGGGTGTGCTGACCCAGAGAACCGCTAGGAAGTGAACATGCGAGTCATCATTGTAGGCGGAGGCGTCATCGGGGCCTCGGTTGCCTATCATCTCGCCGGACGGGGGGCGGATGTCGTCGTCGTCGAGCGGAGCGCGGTGGCCTGCGCCGCCTCGGGTAGATCCGGCGGGTTCCTGGCCCTTGATTGGTGCGACGGCACGCCCGTCGAACCTCTCGCTCGCCGGAGCTTCGCGTTGCACGCCCAGCTGGCGGAAGAGTTGGAAGGCGACTGGGGCTACCGCCGGATGACCACCTATGCCGGCACGGTCGGCCATGTCCCCGCTCGGAGGTCTCGCGCCGCGGGCCCCACATGGGTGTCGCCGGAAGTCGCCATCCACAGCCAGCTCGGTTCGACCGGCACGACGGCCCAGGTGCATCCGGCTGCCTTCACCTTGGCGATGATGCGTGCCGCTGAGGAGCGAGGCGCCGAGCTGCTGCGGAGCCAGGTCACGGAGCTGCTGTTCCGAGGCAGCCGCGTGACCGGCGTACGACTTGCAAGCGGGACGCTGGAAGGCGATGCCGTCGTGATCGCGATGGGGCCATGGTCGGTGCTGGCAGCGGGGTGGCTGCCACTACCCGCGGTCTACGGTCTGAAAGGGCATAGCCTGGTGTTCAAGACGGGAGCATCGCTGCCGCCGGAAGCCTTGTTCCTCGACTATGCCGAGCAGGCCGGATCGATGCTCACGCCTGAGATCTTCCCGCGTGCCGACGGCACGACCTACGTGTGCGGGATCTCCAGCGAGTCTCCCGTCCCGATCGATCCCGGCCACGTCGCCCCCGACGACGGCGCGATCGATCGGCTGAAGGCGCTGTGCGCCCGCGTGTCACCGATCCTCGCCCAGTCCCAGGTTCTGGCAAGCCAGGCCTGCTATCGCCCGGTGACGGCAGACGGGCTGCCCTTGATCGGCGCGGTACCGGGTGCGCAGGGCGCCTATGCGGCCACGGGTCACAGCGTCTGGGGCATCCTCAATGCGCCGGCCACAGGCGAGGCGATGGCGGAGCTGATCCTGGACGGGACGGCGCGGACCGTCGACCTTTCGCCGTTCGATCCCGCCCGCCTCGCAGCTCTCGCTCCTGCACGTGTCGCCATCACCCGCACGGTCGGCGGCGGCTGATGGCGACAGCGCCGACCCATGATGCTTCCACCCACCTCTGGTCAGGATCGCAGGTGGGCGGAGAGCCACGACGGATATGGTCACGACGATCGGGTTGCCCATCGTAGAGTCCATGGTCCGCGTGCCGGCACTGGATCGGCTCGCCGGCCCCCAGGGCACTCGCCATCCGTTCGAGTCATGACTGCGCTGCCCGCCGCGAAGGCGTGTCGCAGCGGGACCATGCGACCGATACGACCTCCGCGCGTTGGAACGGCGCCAATCATGGGAAACGATCATGAAGCTCTATTATGCACCGGGCGCTTGCAGCCTGGCCGATCACATCGCTCTGCACGAGGCGGGTCTGTCCTTCGATCACGAGAAGGTCGATCTCAAGGCCAAGCGCACGGAAACCGGCGTCGACTTCTCGACAATCAATCCGAAGGGCTACGTGCCGGCGCTGACGCTCGATTCGGGCGAGACGCTCAGCGAGAATGTCGCAATCCTGGACTGGATCGCGCATCAGGACAGCAAGCTCGCCCCGTCAGGGCCGATGGGGCACACGCACCTGCTGGAAGCGCTTGCGTTCATCTCGACCGAGATCCACAAAAGCTTCAAGCCGTTCTTTGCGGGAGGCAGCGACAGCGAAAAGGCGAAGGCTGTCGAGATGATCGGCAAGCGTATGGGATACCTGGCCGACAACCTCAAAGGCGATTACCTGTTCGGCTCCACCGTCAGCGTGGCCGACTTCTATCTGTTCGTCATGCTGCTCTGGGCGAAGAAGTGTGAAATTGAACCACCCGCGCCGCTGGTCGCATTCCGCGACCGTCTGATGACGCTCCCCTCGGTGCAGAAAGCGATGACGCACGAGGGACTTCACTAGCCATTCCAGGGATGGGTCGATTGCGGATCGCCGCGATCGACCCGTTCCATCACTCTGATCCCCTCTGGTCGGGGATGGCTGAGCGTGCCGTGACGGGTGCAGCGCTTGTGGCCTTGACCGCAATTTCGCGATTTCGGCCGGCTTGCGTGGCAGGAAACAGACCAAATCCTCCGCGGGCGGCATCTACCTCTTCACCGACGCGAAGGTCGCGGACCCGAGCTGGTCGCGCTGTCGGACGACGATGCCGGCATCCTGCATCGGGCTGACAACTGCCCCAAGCCTTTCCCTGCCACAGCGCCCGGCTGTAGCCGATCATGGTTGCGGCGAAACAGCGCCTTGGCAGAAGCGACGCCCAAGTGGACTACGCTGCCATCTTCCACCCGCGGGCCCAATGCGTGATCGCCTCGATCCCCGGCTACGTGACGATCGCATCGACCACTGCCTGAACCGGTCCGTCGAGCGCAAATGGCGGGACGAGCGGGCCCTGGCCGTGCGCGACACCGTGAAAAGCGCCTGTCCTGTCACGATGAATGCCTTCTTTGGCTGGTTGGCCGAAGCCTGACGCGCCCGTGAAAGCGCAATCAGGCGCGTCGTCAGGTATCGGCCGAACCAAAATCCATGTTCCGCAGATCCTCGATGATGCCAGGCCCTCCGGGCTTCCAGCCGAGCCGATTGCGGGTCGAGGCGCTTGAAGCCGGCAGGTCCATGGCGGCGAAGCGGCTGAGCCAGCCGAAATGCTCCGTTGCCGCGTCGGCCGGCAGCGACCTGACCGGCACGCCGAGGCCGGCGCCGATCGCTTCCGCGATCTCGCGAACCGGCACGCCCTCCTCGGCGACCGCGTGCCAGCGGGCGCCCGGCCCGTGCTTATCCAGCGCCAGTCGGTAGAGCCGCGCAACGTCGCTCACATGCGCTGCCGGCCAGCGGTTGGCGCCATCGCCGACGTAGGCCGACATGCCCTTCTGGCGGGCGATCTCGATCAACGGCGAGATCAACCCCTGCCTTCGCGTATCGTGGACCTGCGGCAGGCGCACCACGGCGACAGACACGCCCTGTTTCGCGACGTCCTCGCCGGTCAGCTCCGACAGTCGGCGCGGATTGGGGTTGTCGCGGTCGAACAGGGTCTCGACGGCAAGTTCGCCGGGCCCGGGGCTGCCCATGCCGGTGCCGGAAGTGATGATCAGCGGTCGGTCCGAACCGGCGAGCGCACCCGCGATCGCCTCGATCACGCGACAATCCTTCTCGCAGTTCTCGACGAAGCGCGAGAAGTCGTGATCGAAAGCGGTGTGGATCACCGCGTCGGCCTGCGCCGCGCCGCTCGCGATGCTGTCTGGATCCTCGAGCGTGCCGCGCAGCGTCTCGGCGCCGGCCTGCTCGAGCCAGCGCGCGCCGGCGTCGGAGCGGGTCAGCCCCAGCACATGGTGCCCGGCATCGATCAGTTCGGGCACGATCCGAGAGCCGATGAAGCCGGTCGCGCCGGTGAGGAGCACGCGCATGGAAGATCTCCGATGGTGTCGGGACGACGTATCAGCCCATGTCCTGTCATGGTAAAGTAGTGATATTATCATGGTATAATGGCTAACAGGATCGTCATGGCCGTCGACACCGCCAGCATGCTTGGCACGTATCTGCGTGACCGGCGCACCCGCCTCGATCCTGCCGCATTGGGCTTCTCGGGCGGCCGCCGGCGCACGCCAGGGCTGCGGCGCGAAGAGGTTGCCCAGCGGGCCAACATCAGCCCGACCTGGTATACCTGGCTGGAACAGGGGCGCGGGGGAGCGCCGTCCGCCGACGTCCTCGACCGCATCGCCGTCGGGCTGATGCTGACAGACCCCGAACGCGAGCACCTGTTCATGCTCGGCCTCGGACGCCCACCTGAAGTCCGCTACAAGCCCTTTGACGGCGTGACTCCACGCCTTCAGCGCGTGCTCGACACGTTGGAGGTGAGTCCGGCGATCATCAAGACCGCGACCTGGGACGTGGTCGCCTGGAACCGCGCCGCAGCAGCCCTGCTGACCGACTACGCCAAGCTGCCGCGCGAGCAACGCAACATTCTGCGGCTCATGTTCGCCGATCCGGGGGTGCGCGCCCGGCAGGAGGATTGGCAGAGCGTCGCGCGGTTCGTGGTGGCTGCGTTTCGGGCGGATGCGGTGCGCGCGGGCGCGAGCGAGGAGATCGCGAAACTCGTCGAGGAGCTGTCCCGGACGAGCCCCGAGTTTGACGTCATGTGGCGCGACAACGACGTGATGGCGCATGGCGAGGGGCTGAAGCGGCTCCGCCACGCCGAGCTTGGCCTGCTTGAGTTGGAGTTCTCCGCCTTTGCCGTCGACGGCAGGCCGGAACTGGGCATGATCGTTTATAATCCCGTGACCGACGACGTCGTGAACCGGATCCGCCGTTATCTTGATCTGCATCGGTGAGGCTGGGAGCGCGTGGGTCGATCTTGTGCGCTGCGCCTTGTATTTCCGTGCGTCTGCCTGCCCCTGAGGCCGCGATGGTCCTGTTGACGATGACTGCTCAGCTAGAGGCTGGTGCGTCTGGATCGCCCTCGGGACAGAAGCCGTGGCCGTCCGTCGTTACCCGGTCCAGACGAAAGCCCGCGTTGGGCGGAAGATCCTTCGCCGCCTTCTGAGCCTGACATCGTCGCTCGTCGGTCCCGAACGGCTTCGCGATTGATCGATCCCGCGCCGCGCCATGATCCTGCTCGGGCAGCACGGGAGTGCAGCGTCGGAAGCGGTAGAACCACAAAGGCGATGACATCGCCAGGCAGCCAGATCCGGTTCAGGGTGAGCCAGTGGCGGCATGTTCGATGGTGGTCCGGAGCCGTTGAGGGTGCGCCTGTCCCGTGGCCGCAGCAGGCGTCACGCTACGGTCATAGGGCGCTCGCGTCTTCCGCTCATATTTTCCGTGACAGGACCGTCTCCAGGGCCTATGAATTGCTGCACTGCACCATTAAGTGGGATGAGTGCCACGCGCAGGCGTGCTGACCAGAAGCTAAAGGGACCCAGATGCTGCCTCCTTGCTGCCTTCTCCCACAGGCGCCTGATCCAATCCTACACCGCTGGCGCATAAGGATCGGCGCCGGCGGGATGGTGTTAATGGTCACCGTCATGACGATACTGCCTCTGGTCAGACCCGGGATGTTTGAGTGAGCTCCGGCCCGTCTTGTTGAAGCACAAATACCTGTCGTGGTCGGTGACCACCTCCCGCCGCAGCCTCGCAAGCCCTGGTTCCCCGCCGCGAGCGCACACGCGACCGGGTTGCACCTAGGTCATCTCGGTCGGCGAATTGGCTGATCACCGCTGTGACCCTGCGGCAGCGTCCCGGCGACCCGGGCCATGTCGGACTTGACACGTAAGCCGAAGCTGGCTGACGCAACGCCATTCAGGCGGATAATGCCGCTCGTTGTCTCGAGATAATCGAGACGCGATCCGCCGGCATCGCCGCTTTGGACGCGCGTCATCGGCAGGAGCTACGGCATGGAACAGCAACTCGAACACCACGAACATGCCGGGCATGCGTCCGAGCACGGCAACAAGCATGCAGCTCTTCTTATTGCCATCCTGGCTGCCTGCCTGGCGATCGCCGAGCAGGGTGCCAAGCATGCCGAGATCAAGGTCAACGAGAACTCGATCTCCGCGGCCGATGCCTGGACGCAATATCAGGGCAAGTCGATCCGACAGGCCCTTGCCCACGATCTCGCGGCTCTCGGCGGCACGCTTGATGCGCCACAGACCCCGCAAGGCGTGGCTGCTCGACAGGCGGTGCTGGATCAGTTGACCCAGGAGCAGGCGCATTACGATCAGGACCCCGGCGACGGCAAGATGGCCATCGCGCGCCGGGCGCATGGATTCGAGCTGGCTCGCGACCTCGCATTGCAACGGACGCGCTGCTACGACGATGGTGCCGCCGCACTCGAGCTTGGGATTGTGCTGGCAACGGTTTCGGTCATTGCCACATCCGGCATGCTGCTGTTCGCCTCCATCGGGCTCGCTGCGGCCGGTGTGCTGCTGACGCTTCTGGGTTGGCTGGCGCCCCAGTACGGCATATTCTGAGCGAGTTCGGCCAGGCCGTAGAGACTGCCTCAATCAGCGTGAGGCCGGCGACACACGATCGCCTACGGCGACCTCCTTCTTGCATCGAGCTTCGCCATCTCTCGCGTTCCTGCTCGACAGATCATGCCGACGCATCGATGGTCTGGCTCTGACGTGTTTACCCTTGCCTCCGTCTGGTGAGCGCCGCGGATGCCGCCGTGGTCGGATCCGGCCTGGCGACTGCTGGCCACCGCCTGAGCATGTAGTCGATCGCCCGGTTGACGGTATCCATCCGACACGTGCTGCGGATCTGCCGCAAGCGCCCGGCGCTGCTTGAGCCGCAGGCGGTTCGACGACGCAAGGTCCGTGAGGTTGCAGTCAGGCTGATCGCAACTATCCAGACACACAACGACGTCCGTGAACGGTGCTGATACCGCCGGGCTAGTACGGCATTGCGTTTATACCGGCGAGTTTAGTCGTTGACCTTGAGTAGCCGCATCGAGTCCGACCCGAGGAGGTGGCTTTACCAACGCCTTCATCGGACGCATGCTTTGTCCGCGCGCTGACCCCGGGGAAGGCCTGATTTGCACTTCGACGAGTTCCTGCTTGATCGCTGGCTTCAGGACAGGAGCGGCCCAGGCATCCGCTTCGACCTGGGAGGCAGCACGGGACCGCTATGGCGGTTGCGAGATGTCCTGGCGCTTGACGGCGAAGACGCTGCAGAATGCTTGCTGGACCTGCAGCTCGCCTACTCCAAGACGGCGGGGGCCGAGGGGCTGCGGTCCGCAATCGCCGCGATGGCGGGCGTTCCCAGCGAGCAGGTGGTGGTGCTGGCCGGCGCTGCGGAGTGCCTGACCAACATCTTCCTGCTGGCGGCCGAAGCCGGAGGAAACGTGGTCACGCCCGCACCCTGCTATCCGACGCAGGCCGCGCTGCCCAAGGCATTCGGGTTGGAGGTGCAATCTTATCGCCTGAACCGGGATGCGGGGTTCAAGATTGACCTCGACGAGGTTGTCAGCCTGGTTGACGAGCGCACCAAGGTGCTCGTCGTCAACGTGCTCCACAACCCGACGGGCGCGGTGCTGTCAAACGAGGAGATGCGCGTCCTCCACGATTTGGCCCTGGACCGGGGCGCGCAGTTCGTGAGCGACGAGGTCCACCACCCCATCTTCCACGGCACGCCTGTCGCGTCGGCATCGCGCCTGCCTTGTGCTACGACGATAGGCGACCTCTCCAAGAGCTTCGCCATGCCGGGGTTGCGGCTGGGCTGGATCATCGAGCCGGACGCACGGCGGCGCGCCGCCTACGGCAACGTGCGGGAATACACCTCCATCTCCAACTCGGTCGTGACCGAGCTCATCGCCGAGATCGCGGTTCGGCATCGCGACGCGGTCTGGACCAGAACCCGGCGTGTGGCCCAGGCCAACCTCGGCGTGCTCGACGCGATCTTCGCCGAGGTGAGCGAACACGTCGGATGGATCAGGCCTTCTGGCGGCATGACGGGTTTCCCATGGTTCCGCTCAGGGGGTCAGACCCGCCCCTTCTGCGAGGTTGCGGCCCGTCATGGCCTCATGCTCGTTCCAGGCGATTGTGTTGGCGCACCCGATCACGTCCGGATCGGGTTCGGCGCACAGGAAACGGACTTCGAGGCGGCGGCGGAAACATTCGCCAGGCTTCTGCAGGAGCACATCGTTCGATGAGACCTCACGCCCGCCCCTGAGCAGACGTCTGAACAGACTGCAACCCTGCGGTGGAAAGTCGCCAGCAGATTTCACCCTGCTCAGCCTCGCTCGCCGGGCTCCGTCAGGCCGTCCACCCAGGATGTCCCGGGGTGACCCGCGGGGAGGCCTGGGTTACGCAGCCTGCAGGATTGCATTCGGCGAGGTTGTCATGCTTGTCGTCAGGGAGATTGCCGGCTTGCAGCCGGAACAGGCCTTCGCGGCGCTGTCCGGCGAGCCGGGGCTGGTCTGGCTGGACAGCGCGGCGCCGGGAGATGCGCGAAGCCGGCACTCCTATCTCTGCGCGCGGCCGTTTCGTCGGATCGAGGCGTCGGGTGAAAAGGTGACGATCAACGGAGCGCCGGTCACGGGCGATCCGTTTACGGTGCTGGAAGCAGAGTTGGCGCATTGGAGGATCATGGCCGGGGCGGCGCCCGTGCCGTTCGCAGGCGGCGCGGTCGGCGTCCTGGGCTATGGGCTGGGTCGGGTGCTGGAGCGGCTGCCGGCGCGGCATCCGGAAAGGCTGGGCGTGCCCGATATGAGCGTCGGTTTCTACGACGTGGTGATCGGCTTCGATCTGCAGGCGGAGCGGTGCTGGCTGGTCTCATCGGGATTTCCAGAGATCGGGCCAGGACGGACCGCACGGGCGGTGGCGCGGGCGGACGCGGTGCAGGGGCTGCTGGCGACAGCGTGGACGGAACCGGCTTGCTGGAATGGCACCGTCACGTGGCGGCTGGAGCTGGATCGGGACGAATACGAACGGATGGTCTTGCGGGTGCTGGACTATATCCGGGCGGGAGATGTGTTCCAGGCGAACGTCACGATGCGGGCGCTGGCGCCACGTCCAGAGGAGGCGTCGGCCGGTATGCTTTACAAGCGGCTGCGAGCGACAAGTCCGTCGCCGTTCGGAGCGTTCATCGATTGCGGGTCGTTCGCGCTGCTGAGCGCCTCGCCAGAACAGTTCTTGCGGCTCGAGTCGACCGGCGAAATCGAGACCAGGCCGATCAAGGGCACCAGCCCGCGCAGCAATGATCCGGCTGCGGATCGGGCGTTGCGGGCGGCGCTGGAGGTGAGCGCCAAAGACCGCGCCGAGAACCTGATGATCGTCGATCTGATGCGCAACGACATCGGGCGGGTGGCGGTACAGGGCAGCGTGGCGGTGCCGTCGCTGTGCGAGGTGGAGAGCTTCACGTCGGTGCATCATCTGGTCTCGAAGGTGACGGCACGGCTGCAGTCCGGGCTGGGGCCGGTGGATCTGCTCAGGGCCACCTTTCCGGGCGGGTCGGTGACCGGAGCACCAAAGATCAGGGCTATGGAGATCATCGACACCGTGGAGGCGGCAGCGCGCGGTCCGTATTGCGGAAGTGTGGCGTGGATCGGGTTCGACGGAGCAATGGACAGCAGCATCGTGATCAGGAGCGTGGTGGCGACGCCGGACTGGCTTGTGGCGCAGGCGGGCGGCGGGATCGTGGCGGACTCCGATCCGGCGGCGGAATATGACGAGATGCGGCTGAAGCTGCGCCCTGCATTGCGTGCGTTCGGCGCCGAGGAACCGGCATGAAGATCTGGCTCGACGGAGCGCTGCGGCCGGCAGGAGAAGCGGCGATCGATCCAGCCGATCGCGGCTTCACGCTCGGCGATGGCGTGTTCGAGACGATCCGGCTGTCTGGCGGCAGGGCGGCGCATCTGGGGCGGCATCTGGCGCGGTTACGGACGGGGGCGGCGGCGCTGGAGATCCTGGTGCCCTGGAGCGACAAGGTGCTGGACGAGGGGATCGTGTCGGTGGCGCAGGCGTGCGGGGTGGCGGATGGAGTGGCTCGACTGACGCTGTCGCGGGGGCCTGCCGCACGCGGATTGCTGCCACCGCAGGTCGGGCGGCCGACGACGCTGATCACCGCGGGCAGGGAGGCAACGCCGGCAGACGCAGTCCGGGTGGTGCTGTGCGAGACGACGCGGCGCAACGAGAGGTCACCGCTGTCGCGAATCAAGTCGCTGAACTATCTGGACGGGGTGCTGGCGAAGATGGAAGCGGCGCGACGTGGTGCAACGGATGCGATCCTGCTGAACACGCGCGGGATGGTGGCCGAGGCTTCGGGTGCCAGCGTGATCGTGCTGCTGGACGGGAGGCTGGTGACGCCGCCGGTAGCGGACGGGGCGCTGCCGGGAATTGCGCGCGCAGTGCTGCTGGAAGGCGGAGAAGTCGTCGAACGTTCTTTGCAGCCGGAGACGCTGGCCGGGGCCGATGCGATGTTTCTGGTCAATGCGCTTGGAGCGCGATGGGTCCAGTCGCTCGATGACCGGCAGATGGGCAGACGGGATGATCTGCTGGCGTGGTTCACGGCCACGATGCGGGAAAGCGGCAGCCTTGATCCCAAACCTGTCGAATAGATGCACTGAAACCTCGGTCAACGCACGAGCGACGAAGCTGCAGGCCCAGGCCGGAAACGACGCGACGGTCGGCCGGCGCAACATCGCCGTCACCGATGCCGACCCGTTCCGGCTGGACGGCCTCGTCGCGGAGACCGCGCTGGCAACGATCCGCGGCAGCGATCCCGCGCGGATCTGCATGATGGACCGCCGGCAGGTCTTGCGCGGACACGTTGACAGCCTGGGGCTACGGAGTCCTGTCCGGATCAGGCTCGAGGCGGTACCATCCAACGTGAGGCTCGTCGCAGGATTGACCATCATGGCTGCAATCGACCGGCGTTCGAAAGATCGGCAGTAATATGGCGAACACCGATCCAGGGAAACGGCGCTATCTGCTCGTCAGCCTGATCCTGGCGTTCGTCGGCGGTTTCGCGGATGCCGGAAGCTACCTCCTGGTGGGCAGCTTCACCGGGCACATCACGGGCAACGCGATCCTGTTGACGATTCATGCGGTGAATTCGCAGTGGCTTCAGGCGCTCTCCTGCCTCGTCGCCGTGATCGCTTTCCTGGCGGGGACCGCGGGCGGCGTGAGCTGGCCGCATCCGCCGAACCGATCAGCGTGCCGGCGCCTGGCACCGCTGCTGGCCCTGGAGATCGTGCTGATCGCCATCGGGATGATCGTCTTTGTCTTGCCTTTCGCGGTCCGGAACGATCTCTTCCTGGTGAGCCTCTGCCTCGCGCTCGGGTTGCAGAACGGCGCGCTGGGCAAGATCGATTCGGTGGCATTCCACACGACGTTCATCACCGGCCTGTCCACGACGCTGGTCGGGGCTCTTGCCAACGGCAAGCAAGGTCTTGTGCGACGGTTGCTGCCGCCGATCATCGGCTGCTTCATCATGGGCGCTTTCGTCGGCGCCTGGGCGGTCACGCGCGTCGGCGTCGCCGGGTTTGGTCTTGTTCTGACACTGCTTGCCCTGGTTTGGCTGCTGTCCATGACGACGCCATCGACAGACGTGGCTTCTGGAGCAACGCGCCCGATCGACGCGCAAGACATCTCATGACCGGCGTCGCAGCGATGCGGAGGGCGAGTAAGGCCACATCGTTGATCGGCAGGTCAGACGTCCGATCACGCCTGGCGGCATGAGTCAGCCATCCGGCATGCCTCGCGACCACCGCTTGCTTGGCGAGATCGTCAGCCATGCGGTCCGGTTCCACCGCGGGTTCGGCTCAAGCCTGCGCGACGTCGCGCTGCTGCCGGCTGAACGGGATCGTATTCCATGGGGGCGTCCGGCGCTGTGCCACACGGTCGGATCGACGAGGAGGTGCCCATCTGTGGCGGGCTGTCGACCAGCACGGTGTCGTGCCCGACATCCTGGGGCAGAGCCTCTGCAACGCCGCCTGCAACACGAGCCGCGCTGCCTCGTTTACCAATGGCCTGCACGGCGCGGCGCACCGCGACATCCTGCCCGACGGCAGGCACCGGCAGGGCCGCCACCGCGCACCGGCCGACAGGGCGGCGCGAACGATCTTGCCGCGCATCGTCGGGTCGATGGTCGCCGCCCTCGAACAGCGTGACAACGCCCTCAGGGCGGCAGCGTGATGCGGCTCCGGCGCAGCAGGCCGATCAGCAGCCCGGCCGCCACCCAGCCGACCCATAGCAGGGCGAGCCGCGCCGGCAGGTCGCGCAGCAGCAGATACAGCGTGGCCAGCTGCGACAGGATCGCCGCCAGGGCGGCGGCCAGCAGCGCCGTGCGCGGGATCGCCAGCGGCGAGGCGGCGTAGCCGGCCGGATCGCGCCAAGCATGGACCGGCGCGCAGGCCACCGACAGGATCGCCGAGCCGGCGGCGCCAAGCCCGGCCGCGCGCAGGATGTCGGCGATGTCGAGCCCGGCCAGTACCGGCAGCACGCCGATCGCGGCCAGCAAGCAGAGCGGCCAGCCCGGTGCGCCGAAGCGGTTCGGATGACCGAAGCGGGCCGGCAGCCAGCGATCCTGGCACACCATCAGGATGCTCCGGCTGCCCCACAGCATGTGCGCGTTCATGATGCCGAGCATGCTGACGATGCCGACCGCGATCCCGAACAGGGCAGCGCCCGGCCGGCTCATCACCCGGGCCGCCACCGCCGTCAGCGCGCCCGGACCGGCTCCCCCGGCATCGGGAAGCCCCGACACGACCAGCGCCACCGCCACATACAGCACCGTCGCCGCCGCCGTGGCGCCGAGGATCGCCAGCGGCAGGTCGCGTGCCGGACGGCGCATCTCGCCGCCGAGCTCGGAAACCAGCGTGGCGCCGCTGATCGGAAAGGTGAGCAGGGCGGCGGCCGACCAGAAGCCGCGCCAGCCATGCGGCAGCAGCACCGCCAGCCGGTGCGCCTCGATCCTGGGCAGGCCGGCGGCAGCGAGCGCGATCAGCGCCAGGGCGACCGCGGCGGTGATGACGATGCCGGCCAGCGCCGACACGGCACCCCCCAGCATGTTGAGCACCAGCACGAGCAGCAGCGCCGCCGGCCCCGCGAGCCGGGCCGGGACCGACGGCAGCAGCGCGTGCAGCGTGGCGCCAAAGGTCGCGGTATAGGCCGCGAGCCCGACATGGGTGCCCAGCACCATCCAGAAGCCCATGAACCCGGTGACCGGCCCGAGATAGCGCGCGGGCCAGCGATACAGGCTGCCCGACACCGGATCGGCGGCGCCCAGCACCGCATAGGGCAGGCTGACGAGCAGCACCGCCAGGCTCGCGACCAGATAGGCCGGGGCAGCGCCAGCACCGGTCAGCGCCACCGCGGCCCCGGTCGAGACGATGACGCCGCCGCCGATCACCTGCTTCAGCGCCACGCAGAACGCCATCGGACCGTCGATGGCCACCGGCAGCGCGTCCCGTCCGGGCGGCCTCATGGGAGCGACGGACGCGAAGGCCGGCAAGTCAGGTGCCGAGCACGACGCGGTCGATCGCGGCGCGCACGCGTCCGCTTTCCGGCGTGGTCACGCTCGAGAACCAGGTGGCGAGCCTGCCGTCGCGGCCGATCACGTACTTGAAGAAGTTCCAGCGCGGCCTCGACAGCATCCCCCCCTGCTGCCCCAGCCAGTTGAACAGCGGATGCGCGTCCGGGCCGCGCACGCGCAGCTTCTCGGTCATCGGGAAGCTGACGCCGTAGTTGCGGCTGCAGAAGGACTCGATGTCGCCGCCGCTGCCCGGCTCCTGGCGGCCGAAATCGTTGCTGGGGATGCCGATGACGGTCAGGCCGTGAGCCTGGTGCTGCGACCACAGCGCCTGCAGCCCCTCATATTGCGGGGTGAAGCCGCACTTCGACGCGGTGTTGACGATCAGCAGCGGCTTGCCGGCGAACTGCCGCAGATCGAGCGGCTCGCCCTGCAGGCTGGTGAGCGTGAAGTCGAAGGCGGTCTGCTGGGCCATGACATCCTCGAAGCGCAACCGGGGTCGTGTTCCATGGGCCTTGCGCCGCGCCGACCGTCAAGAGCGGAGCCGGCCGATGCTGACCGACGCCGCCAGGGCCGCGGTGACGGCCGCGAGCGCCAGACAGGCGCGGTTGGCGCCGCTGCCCAGCAGCGCGAAGGTCATCGCCACCAGCATCGCCCCGACGGTCTGGCCGAGCAGGCGCGCCACCGAGATCATGGCACTGGCGCTGCCGGTGCGGCTGACCGGCGCGCTCACCAGGATCGCCCGGTTGTTGGGCGGCTGGAACAGCCCGAAGCCGGCTCCGGCGAGCGCGATCCGCCAGCCGATGTCGAGGTCGCTCGGGGCCGTCGGCATCAGCCGCAGGGCGAGGAAGCCGCAGGCGGTCAGGCCGAGCCCGACCGAGGACAGCACGGCGGCGGGGTATCGGTCCGACAGCCGCCCCACCAGCGGCGCCACGGCGACGATGGCAAGCGGCCACGGCGTGATCAGCAGCCCGGTGGCGACGGCACTCCGGTGCAGCGCCGACATCAGCGTGAACGGCATCGAGATGATAAAGAAGTTGGACGCGACGAAGGCCAGGAACCCGGTCAGCACGGCGGCGCGGAAGCCGCGCAGCACCAGCAGGTCGACCGGCAGCAGCGGATCGGCGCGGCCGAGCTGGCGGCGCACCAGCAGCACCAGGCAGATCGCGCCGGCGGTGATCAGCCCGAGCGAGACCGCCAGCCCGTCGCCGTACGCCAGCCGGTCGAAGCCGACGATCAGCCCGCCGAAGGCGACCGCGTTCAGCAGCGTCGAGGCGCCGTCGAACGCCACCGGCCGGAGCGGCGTGTCCGGCAGCGCGGTGACGGCGAACAGCAGCGCCACCCCGCCCAGCGGCAGGTTGATCAGGAACAGCCACGGCCAGGTCGCCACCGACAGCACGCAGGCGGCGATGGTCGGGCCCAGCGCCACGCCGGCTGCGATGATCAGCCCGTTCAGGGCGATGCCGCGCCCGATGATCGCGCGCGGATAGATGAAGCGGATCAGGGCCGCGTTGACGCTCATGATGCAGGCGCCCCCGAACCCCTGCAGCGCCCGGGCCAGCGAGAGCTGCAGCAGGCTGGTCGAGGCGGCGCAGAGCAGGGAGGCGGCGACGAACAGCACCAGCCCGATCCGGCACATGCGGCCATACCCGACCCGGTCGCCGACCGAGGCCAGCGGCAGCAGCGAGATCACCGACACCAGCTGATAGGCGTTGATCACCCAGATCGAGGCCGACGGCGTGGCATGGATGTCGTGGGCGATCGTCGGCAGCGCCACGTTGGCGATCGCGTAATCCAGCACCGAAAGCAGCACCGACAGCGCCACGGCCAGCATCGCCAGCCGGCGGGCGCCGCCATGCAGCCCGTCATGCATGTCGGCGGGCGGGCGATCGGACAGGGTGGGGTGCGGCATGCTTCCGTTCTAGAGCCGTATCGCGTCCTGCGAACCCCAAGGCGGCGACCGCCCGGCCCAACACCGCGTGAGACGGCATCCCATGGCAGGCGGCATGAAAGGCTTGCGGGCGATCCTGCGCGTCGGCATGGTCGGGCGATCCCACTTCGATGGCGTGTGGTTCACCGGTGCCGCGGCGACCGGCCAGCGCTCCCGCCGTAACCGGAACGACCGCCATGCAGATCACCGCCGGCTACGACATCGTTTATGAGTGCCCGGGCCCGACGCCGATGATCCTGCTGCTGAGTCCGCATCCGTCGCGCGACCAGGACTTGTCGGCGCCGCACGAGATCGTGTTCGACCCGCCGATCGCCTCCGAGCAGTATGTCGACGGCTTCGGCAATGTCTGCACCCGCATCCTGGCGCCCGAGGGCCGGTTGTCCATCGGCTGCCGCATGGATGTCACCGATACCGGCCTGCCCGACAGGCTCGCGCCGGAGGCCCGGCAGCATCTGGTGGAAGAGCTGCCGGCCGACACCCTCGTCTACCTGCTGGGCAGCCGGTATTGCGACACCGACCGCATGTCGGATCGCGCCTGGACATTGTTCGGCAACGGCCCGCGCGGCTGGACGCTGGTGCAGGCGATCTGCGACTACGCGCACAACCACATCGTCTTCAACTACCAGCATGCCGACTCCACCCGCACCGCGTCGGATGCCGAGCGCGACCGGCGCGGCGTGTGCCGGGACTATGCGCATCTGGCCATCACGCTGTGCCGCTGCATGAACATCCCGGCGCGCTACTGCACCGGCTTCCTGGGCGATGTCGGCCTGCCGCCGCCCTACGGGGTGATGGACTTCGCGGCCTGGTTCGAGGTCTATCTCGATGGCGGCTGGCACACCTTCGATGCGCGCAACAACACCCCGCGCATCGGCCGCATCCTGATCGCCCGCGGCCGCGACGCCACCGACGTCGCCATCGCGACCACGTTCGGGCCCTGCTATCTCGCCAGCTTCAGCGTGGTCGCGGACGAGGTGGTGACCGACGTCGCCGAGGCCGACCTGCCGGCGGCCCTGCCGGGCTGACCCCGGCGGCACGGGGGAGCCGGTCAGCGGCGCCGTCGCCCGTCGCGACGGTGTAACCGGGCGATGTTCGCCGCTGCTGGAGGCCCGTGCCGCGATGCCGATGTGCATCCGGACCGTCGACCTGTAGACTGCAGGAAACCTGCCTGCACGAGAGAACCCGAATGACGCCATCGATCGCTTCGCCCGAATGCGGCAACTCCCTCACCGGAACGGCCGGCGATGCCGCCATGACGCGGAAGACATCGATCCTGGCGGTGGTGGCCCTGCTGACGGCCGCACCGCTGACCGCCGCCAGCGCCGAACCGGGAGGCTGCCTCAAGTATGGCGCCGCCGGGGCCGTGGGCGGTCATATCGTGCATCACGGCGTCCTGGGCGCGGTCGGCGGCTGTGCCACCGGCATGTATGTCCGTCACAAGTTCCGCAAGGAGGCGCGCGAGAAGGCGGCGCTCTACGATCAGGAGCACCCGGGATCGGGGGGCACATATCAGCAGCGGGCGACCGCCTACGATGTCGAGCACTCGACATCCCCCGGCAGCATGGCTCCGGGCGCCCCGCAGCCGGCAGCGTCCGGACAGGGCGACACCCCGCTCTAGCGCCGCCGCCGGCAGCAAGGCCCGTCGTTCCGCGGGAGCAGCGTCAGAAGCTGGCAACCGGCGCGCTTGGCAGGAAGCCTCCGGACTGCCGCTGCCAGAGCGCTGCGTAGACATCCCGCCGCGCCAGCAGGGCCGCGTGGGGTCCTTCCTCGACGATGCGGCCGGCATCGATCACCGCCAGCCGGTCCATGCGCGCGATCGTGGACAGGCGGTGGGCGATCGCGATCACGGTGCGGCCCTGCATCAGCTCGTCGAGCTGCTCCTGGATCGCCGCCTCGACTTCCGAGTCGAGCGCCGACGTCGCCTCGTCCAGCACCAGGATCGGCGCGTCCTTCAGGATCACCCGGGCGATCGCGATGCGCTGCCGCTGGCCGCCGGACAGCTTCACGCCGCGCTCGCCGACATGGGCGTCGAAGCCGCGCCGCCCCTGCCAGTCTTCCAGCTGCTCGATGAACTCCAGCGCGTGCGCCCGGCGCGCCGCGTCCCTGATCTCCGCCTCGCCCGCATCAGGCCGTCCGTAGCGGAGGTTGTCGCGGATGGAGCGGTGCAGCAGCGAGGTGTCCTGGGTCACCATGCCGATCTGCCCGCGCAGGCTTTCCTGGGTGACCCCGGCGATATCCTGGCCATCGATGAGGATGCGTCCGGCGTTCGGCTCGTGGAAGCGCAGCAGCAGGTTGACCAGCGTCGATTTGCCGGCACCCGACCGGCCGATGAGGCCGATCCGCTCGCCGGCGCCGATCGTCAGGTCGAGGCCGCGCAGCACGCCGCCGCGCTCGCCCTCAGGCCGCTCGCGCCCGTAGTCGAAGCTCACCCGCTCGAAGCGGATTCCGCCCGCGATCAGGCGCAGCGGCACCGCCATGGCCGGATCGGCCATCTGCCGCGGCACCGCGATCGAGCGCATGCCGTCCTGCACGACGCCCACGTTCTCGAAGATGCCGGTGATGTTCTGGGCGACCCAGCCGGCCATGTTGGAGATCTGCCAGGCGAGCGGCAGCGCGGTCGCCACCGTGCCGACCGGCACCCGTCCGGCCCGCCAGGCCAGGATCGCCAGCAGGCCGGTCGCCGTCACCATGAGGGCGTTCATCGCCGCGAGCGTGATGCTCCACAGGGTGACGAGGCGAAGCTGGCGCCGGAACGCCAGGGTGTGTTCGTCGACCGCGTCGCGCACGAAGGCGTCCTCGTCGCGCGAGCGGGCGAACAGCTTCACGGTCAGGATGTTGGTGTAGCTGTCGACGATCCGGCCGGTAAGGCTGGAGCGCACCTCCGACATCTGGCGCGACCGCTCCCGCATCCGCGGCACGAACAGCCGCAGCACCGCGACATAGCCCACGAACCAGAACGCGATCGGCAGCGCCAGCCGCCAGTCCATCCGGGCCAGCAGCACGATGGCGCTGCCGCCATAGACGATGAGATACCAGACCGCATTGGTGCCCTGCACGACGCTTTCGCGCAGGCTCGAGCCGGTCTGAATCACGCGGTTGGCGATCCGGCCGGCGAAGTCGTTCTGGAAGAAGGTCCAGCTCTGCCGCACCACGTGCCAGTGGTTCTGCCAGCGGATCATGTTGGACAGTCCCGGCGCGATGGCCTGGTTGGTGACCAGGTACTGCGCCAGCAGCGCCGCCGGCCGCGCCAGCAGCAGGATGGCGGCCATGCCGAGCAGCTGGTCGCCGGCATCACGGAACAGCGTCGCCGGCGTCTTGGTGGAGACGAGCGAGGCGAC
>CAXTZG010000034.1:27167-35513 GCA_964248625.1 uncultured Acetobacteraceae bacterium
AGCGCCACCACCAGCCCGGTCGCGAACAGCGCCGCCACCAGCCACGGCGCCTGGCCGATGAAGTGCCAGTAGAAGCGGGACAAGGCGCGTGGGCTGTCGACCGGCGGCGGCGGCGCGTCCGGGGGCAGGGCGGTCGGCGTCAGCAGACGTTCAAAGAAGCGGAACATCGGGCAGCGATGGGCGAGGACCGATCCAGGGTCAACCGATCCGCCGCCCCATGCCGGCCGCGCCGCATCACGTGTTGGTGCCCCCGGCTGCCGGACGCCGCGTGACGCAGCGGCGCGGCGCTTTCCCGGCTCAGATGTCCTTGGCGCTGTCGCCGCCGGTGACCTCGTATTCGGCGCCGGTGACCATCGCGGCCGCGTCGGAGGCCAGGAACACCGCGGCGGGGGAGATGTCCTCCGGCTGCAGCCAACCGACCTTCAGCGGCACCGTGGCCGCGCGGATGTCCCAGGCCTGCTGCGGGGTGGGGTTCTCCGGCGGCGTGCGGCCGGTCTCGGCGATGCTCGCGCGCAGCCGCGTCTCGCAAGTGCAGCCCAGCTTGCGGTACAGCATGTCGCCGCGCCGCTCGTCCGGGTCGGTCGGGGCGGACAGCGGCGGCAGCCCCGCCTCCCGCGCGACGGCTGCCTGCGCTGCGACCGTGGCGAGACCGCCGGCCACGATGCCCTTGACGGGTTGACGACGATCCGCGGCGGTTCTCCTTCGCAGGCCGAGCGCGCTGCATGACCGATGGGATCGTCGCACGTCCGGCACCGCACTGCAGGGCGTGCCGCCGGACGGGTTGCCGCTGCCGGGGCATCACATCGGGCTTGATCGGCACGGCAGGCACGCACGCCGGATGGGCGGTCGGAGCCCCGTGCCCCGCCGGCGGCGCGGTCCCGGGCGCGCTTGCATCGGGCGATCGCGTGCCGGACAAGCGACGGCGGGAACGCAGCCGGGACCGCATCGATGACGAGACCGACCGGCCGGAAGGCCTGCCAGCAGCCGGACGTGCGCGCGCGCCGCACCCGGCGGGCGATCCGGGGCCATGCCGGCTTCACCTCGCGGACGGAGGCGGCGGGTGCTTGATCCGCTGCTGCGCGGGCTGCCCGGCATCCTGCTGCTGCTGGCGCTGGGCGTGGCGTTCTCGACCGACCGCCGCCGCATCGCGCCTCGCACGGTGCTGGCGGCCCTGGCCTGCCAGGTGCTGCTCGGCGCCCTGGTGCTGTTCGTGCCGGCCGGTCATGCGGCGCTGCACGTCGCCTCGAACGCGGTGAACGCCGTGCTCGGCTACGGCAACGAGGGCATCGCCTTCATGTTCGGCGATCTGGTCGGCCCGCGCATGGCGACCCTGTTCCCGGACGGCGGCTTCGTGTTCGCGCTCCGCGTGCTGCCGCAGATCATCTACATCTCGGCGCTGATCGCGGTGCTGTATCACTACGGGATCATGCAGGCCCTGGCGCGCGCCGTGGGGAGTGCCGTCAGGCTGGTGATCGGCACCTCGCGGATCGAGAGCTTCTCCGCCGTCAGCACGATCTTTCTCGGCCAGAGCGAGATGCCGGTAGCGCTCAAGCCCTATGTGCCGATGCTGACCCGCGCCGAGCTGTTCGCGCTGATGTCCAGCGGCACCGCCTCCGTCGCCGGCTCCACGCTGGCCGGCTATGCCAGCCTCGGCATACGCGTCGACTACCTGCTCGCCGCCTCGGTGATGGCCATCCCGGGCGGCCTGCTGTTCGCCAAGCTGCTGGTGCCGAGCACCGAGCCGTCGCGCGTGCGCGACCTCAACGTGTCGTTCGACGCGACGCGGCCGGCCAACATCTTCGAGGCGATCTCGATCGGCACCACCAACGGCCTGCACGTGGCGGTGGCGGTGGCGGCGATGCTGATCGCCTTTATCGGGCTGATCGCCTGCCTGGACGGCGTGATCGGGCTGGCGGGCGGCTGGCTGGGCCGGCCCGGCCTGTCGCTGGAGGCGATCCTGGGTGCAGCGTTCGCCCCGCTCGCCTGGCTGATCGGCGTGCCCTGGCACGAGGCGCGGCCGATCGGCGGCATCATCGGCCAGAAGCTGGTGTTCAACGAGTTCGTGGCCTACCTGCAGCTGGCCCCGCTGATCAGGGCCGGCGCCTTTTCGGCGCATTCGACCGCCATCGCCTCCTTCGCGCTGTGCGGTTTCGCCAATCTCTCCTCGGTCGGCATCCAGATCGCCAGCTACGCCGCCGTCGCTCCTGAGCGCCGCGGCGAGGTCGCCCGGATGGGTCTGCGCGCGGTGCTGGCCGGGACGCTCTCCAACCTGATGAGCGCCACCATCGCCGGCATGTTCGTCGCCTGACGCATGGCGCCCGCTGCCGGGGCGGCACTGGCCGAACGCGCGGCAGCGCGATAGGCTCGTTGCTAACATGGAGGGGAGCCACCCTCCTGGCCGACCCGGGGAAACGCCAATGAACCGCCGCCAATTCGCCGCTGCCTGCGCAGCATCCGCAGGCCTCGCCGTGCTGCCGCGTCTGGCGGCGGCGCAAGGCAGCAAGCCCGCCGTCGGGCTGGTGATGAAGTCGCTCGCCAACGAGTTCTTCAAGGACATGCAGGAAGGGGCGGTGAAGCACGTGCAGGAGCGCGGCGACCTCACGCTGATCCCGGTCGGCATCCAGTCCGAAACCGACATCGACGGCCAGATCGCCCTGGTCGAGAACCTCATCACCCAGAAGGTGGCGGCGATCGTCATCGCACCCGCCGACAGCCGCGCGCTGCTGCCGCCGGTGATCCGCGCGATCAAGGCCGGCATCAAGGTGATCAACATCGACGTCGCCTTCGATCCGGTCTCGATGAAGAAGCACCATGTCGACATCGCCTTCGTCGGCCCCGACAACCGCGCCGGCGCCAGGCTGTCCGGCGACGTTCTGGCCCGCGCCCTCGGGCGCGGCGGCAAGGTCGTCATCATCGAAGGCAACCCGGGCGCGGAGAATGGCGTGCAGCGCCGCCTCGGCTACATGGACGCGGTGTCGGCAGGCGGCCTGACGCTGCTCGACAGCCGCACCGCGCACTGGGAGACCGAGGAAGCCAACACCGTCTTCTCCAACATGCTCACCGCCCACCACGACATCCAGGGCGTGATGGCGGCCAACGACTCCATGGCGCTCGGCGTGGTCAAGGCGATCGAGAGCGCCGGCCAGCGCGGCAAGATCAAGGTGGTCAGCTTCGACAACATCCCGGCGATGCAGCCGCTGCTCAAGGATGGCGAGGTGCTGGCGACGGTGGACCAGTTCGGCGGCCAGCTCGCCGCCATGGGCATCGACAACGCGATGAAGGAGATTGGCGGGCAGACGCTGACCGGCTGGATCCATACACCGGTGAAGCTCATCTCGGCCTAGGGAGCGCTGTTCCTGGACCCCGCCGGAGGCCGCACTTTGAGCATCCGGGTTCCGAAACTGTCGTGACCGCGATCCTGAGCCTCGAGGGGCTGACCAAGCGCTTCCCCGGCGTGGTCGCGCTGGACGGGGTGGATCTCGCCTTCGAGCAGGGCGAGATGCACGCGCTCGCCGGCGAGAACGGCGCCGGCAAGTCCAGCCTGATCCGGCTGCTCGCCGGCATCCATCGCCCCGACGCCGGCCGCATGACCCTGGCGGGCGAGCCCTACGCGCCGCAGCGCCCGCTCGACGCGATCCATGCCGGCATCCGCGTCGTGCACCAGGAGTTCAACCTGCTGCCGGCCTTGTCGGTGGCCGAGAACCTGCTGTTCGAGCGGCTGCCGCGGCACCGCTTCGGCATCGTCGACCGCCGCGCGCTCTTCGAGCAGGCGGAAGCGCTGCTCGCCCGCGTCGGCCTGTCCGACCTGTCGCCGCGCACCCCGGTGGAGCGCCTCGGCATCGCCCAGATGCAGCTGCTCGAGATCGCCCGCGCTCTCTCCGGCACCGGCCGCGTGCTGGTGCTCGACGAGCCGACCGCCACGCTCACGCCGCGCGAGGCCGAGCACCTGTTCGGCCAGATCCATGCGCTTCGCGCGCAGGGCATGACGCTGATCTACGTGTCGCACCATCTGGGCGAGATCTTCGCGCTGTGCGACCGCGTCACCGTGCTCCGCAACGGCGCCAAGGTCGCCACCATGCGCACCGCCGACACCAGCCAAGGCGAGCTCGTGCGCCAGATGATCGGCCGCACCCTGGCCACCCAGGCGCCCCTCGCCGGCGCGGCCCAGGGGGGCGAGGCGTTGCGCGTGGAAGCGTTGCGGCCGCTGGGAGCGCCGCCCGGGCCCGGCCTCGACTTCAGCCTGCGCTACGGCGAGATCGTCGGGCTGGCGGGGCTGGTCGGCGCCGGCCGCACCGAGGCCGTGCGCGCGATCTTCGGCGCCGACCGCAGGCAGGGCGGCCGCATCCTGCGCGACGGCCGGCCGGTCGCCATCGACAGCCCGCGCGACGCCACCCGCCACGGCATCTGCCTGCTGACGGAGAACCGCAAGGAGGAAGGGCTGGTGCTGCCGATGCCGGCCCGGGTGAACACTACCCTGGCCAGCCTGCCCGCGGTCTCACGTGCCGGCTTCATGCGCCGCCGCGCCGAGCGTGAGGCCACGATCCGGCTGGCGACCGAGCTCGGCACCCGCCTCAGCGGCCCCGAGCAGCCGGTGGTGCAGCTCTCGGGCGGCAACCAGCAGAAGGTGGTGCTGGCCAAGTGGCTGATGGGGGGCGCCCGGGTGCTGATGCTCGACGAGCCCACGCGCGGCATCGATGTCGGCGCCAAGGCCGAGATCTACGCCCTGCTCGGCAGGCTCGCCGCCGAAGGCCGCGCCATCCTGGTGGTGTCGTCCGAGCTGCCCGAGCTGATGCATCTGTGCGACCGCATCCTGGTGCTGTCGCGCGGCCATCTCGCCGGCGAGGTCGCCCGGCCGGAGTTCAGCGAGGAGCGCATCCTGTCGCTCGCCTACAGCCAGTTCATGCAGACGGCATCCTGAAAGACCGCAATGTCCGCCTCCGCCAGCCCATCCGCCGTCACGGCCCGGACCGCTCCGGTTATCGCCCGCCGCATCCTGCAGCAGGCCGGCATCGGGCTCGCCTTGCTGGCAATGGTGCTGTTCTTCGCAGCCCTCGCGCCGCAATTCACCACGCACGAGAACATCGCCAACATCCTGACCCAGATCACCATCAACCTGATCCTGGCGACCGGCATGACGTTTGCCATCCTGATCGGCGGCATCGACCTGTCGGTGGGTGCGGTGATGGCGCTGTGCGCGGTGGTGGCGGGAAGCGTGCTCAAGCTGGACAGCCTGTCCGAGCCGGCGGCGATCGGGCTCGGCATCCTGGCCAGCCTCGGCGTCGGCATGCTGTGCGGCGCGCTGAACGGCTTCGTGTCCGCCTTCTGGGGCGTGCCGTCCTTTATCGTCACGCTCGGCATGCTCAACGTCGCCCGCGGCGGCGCGCTTGAGGTCACCAACGCGCGCACGATCTACGACTTCCCGGACAGCTTCAACGCCTTCGGCAGCCTGAGCGTGCTCGGCGTGCCGGTGATGTTCCTGCTGGCCCTGGCGCTGCTCGGGCTCGGCTGGCTGGTGCTGACCCGCACCGTGTTCGGCCGCATGATCTACGCCATCGGCAACAACGAGGAGGCCGTGCGCCTCTCCGGCCACCGCCCGTTCGTGTTCAAGCTGCTGGCCTTCACCGTCACCGGCCTGTGCGTGGGGATCGCCGCGATCGTCTACATGACGCGGCTGACCATCGCCAACCCGATCCTGGGCATCGGCTTCGAGCTCAACGCCATCGCCGCCGTGATCATCGGCGGCACCAGCCTGTCTGGCGGCCGCGGCTCGCTGGTCGGCACGCTGCTGGGGGCGGCGATCATCGGCGTGCTGGCCAACGGCCTGATCCTGATGGGGGTCACCGACTTCATCCGCCAGATCATCACCGGCCTGGTGATCATCCTGGCGGTGATCCTGGACGCGGTGCGCGCGCGCTACGGGGCCCGCAGCGCCGCCTGACCGGGAGCGCTCAGCCTGCCGGCGCGCTGGCGGCGTCGAGCACGTGGCGGACATCGTGCAGGCTGGCGATCACGCGGTGCGCCGTGGCGTGCATGTCCGGGGTCGCTTCCAGCAGGTCAGGCACCATCACCACGCGCATCCCGGCCGCATGCGCCGCGCGAACGCCGTTGTGCGAATCCTCCAGCGCCAGGCAGGCGTCCGGCCGGACGCCGAGGGCGGCGGCGGCCGTCAGGAACGGTTCCGGATGCGGCTTGCCGCGCGACACGTCGTCGCGCGTGACGATGCACGCAAAGCGTGGCAGCAGGCCGACCTGTTCGAGATGGTGCAGCGTGCGCGGCCGGCTCGAGGAGGTGGCGATGGCGTAGCGCAGGCCGCGCCGGTCGAGCTCGTCGAGCAGTTCCGGCACCCCTGTCTTCAGCGCCAGCCGCCCGCCCTCGACCAGCGCGGTCAGGTGCTCGTGCTGAAGCACGACGTAGCGCTCCAGCGGGAAGCCGGCGCCGTAGCGCTCGGCGATCATCTCCCGGCAGCGATCCACCGGGCTGCCGATCATGGAATGGCAGAAGGCGCGCGGCATGTCGTAGCCGAGTGCCGCCGCGGCACTCATCGAGGCCTCCATCGACAGGGTCTCGCTGTCGAGCAGCAGCCCGTCCATGTCGAAGATCACCGCCTCGATCGGTCCGAATGTGGAGGGCTGCGCGATCATCCTGTCTTCCCCGGCCAGAAGGCGGGTTGAAGCACGGCACCGACGGCCTGCCCAGGGTGCGGGCTTCCCCGCCAGGGCGGCGTCCTTGCCGCGACCTGACCGGCCTGGACATCCGACCGCCTGTCATGGCGCTATGGAACGCAGTTGCGCACCGTGCCGGCGTCATCATTGCGTCAAAACGCCAGCGCCCCCCGGGCTGCGCTGGCGAGGGACGTCGCTTCATGATCCAAATGTCGCGACGTCTCGTTCAGGGAGGACGCGTCATGTCCGAGACCGACCGGCATACCATGGTTGCGTCCATCGTTTATCGCGATCCCAGGGCCGCGCTGGCGTGGCTGGAGGCGAGCTTCGGGTTCGTCCGCAGCATGGTGATCCGCATGGCCGACGGCAGCATCGCGCATGCCGAGATGCAGTTCGGCGGCGGCTACGTGATGATCGGGCCTGACTGGGTGTCGCACTGCGCGAGCCCGCTTGCGACCGACGGCCGCAACACGCAGTCGGTTCACGTGACCCTGGAGTCGGGGCTCGACGCGCACTGCGCCAGGGCGCGTCAGGCCGGCGCCACCATCCTGCGCGAGCCGCAGGACCAGTTCTACGGGGACCGCGTCTACGCGGCCGCCGATCTCGAAGGCCACGTCTGGAGCTTTGCCCAGACGATGCGCCACCTGACCCGCGAGGAGGCCATCGCGGCGAGCGGCCTGACGATCGACGGCTGGTACTGACCCCGGCGCCACCGCCCGGTGAGCTTCCAGGCGGCGCGTGCCTTGCGGGCTACTCGATGCCGAGCGGCCGTGCCAGCAGCCGCTCGCGGGCGTCCGGCAGCCCGATCCGTCCGGTCAGCAGCAGCGCCACCGTCTCGATCACCGGCACCGACACCCCGAGCGCCGCTGCGCGTGCCGCCAGTGCGGGAGCGGTCTCGACGCCCTCGGCGACGGTCGAGCGGCCGGCCAGGATCTCCGGCAGCGGCGTCCCCTGGCCCAGCGCCACGCCCAGGCTGTAGTTGCGCGAGGCGGCGCCGGTGCAGGTCAGCACCAGGTCGCCGATGCCGGACAGGCCGGAGGCGGTGGCGGGCCTGCCGCCGAGTGCCGCGATCAGCCGGCCGAGCTCCGTGATGCCGCGGGTGATCAGCGCCGCGCGGGCATTCTCGCCGTAGCCTGCCCCCATGGCGGCGCCGGCGGCGATGGCGACGACGTTCTTCGCCGCCCCGCCCACCTCGACGCCGGCCGGGTCGTCGCCGGCATAGATGCGGAAGGACGGGCTCGCCAGCATCCGCGCCAGGCGTTGCGCCAGATCGAGGTCCTCGCAGGCGAGCACCGAGGCCGCCGGCAGCGACCGCGCCACCTCGGCCGCGAAGTTCGGGCCGGACAGCACGCCATGCGGCAGATCGGGATGCAGCTCCGCCAGGATCTCGCCGGGCAGGCGGAAGCTGTCGCGCTCGATGCCCTTGCAGCAGGCGATCAGCGGCGCCTGCAGCCTCAGCGCACCGGCGATCCGACGCAGATGCTGCATCGGCACCGCCAGCAGCACCATGTCGGCCGCCTCCGGCAGCGCCCAGTCCGGCCGGCGCAGCTTGAAGAACAGCCCGCTCCAGGCGACGTTCAGCGCGGCGTTGAGCGCGAACAGCGCCACCACCCAGCCGCGCTCGGAGGCGTCGGCACTCCGCCACGCCAGCACCGCCGCCCAGGCCGTGAGCACGCCGATCGTG
>CAXTZG010000035.1:0-8639 GCA_964248625.1 uncultured Acetobacteraceae bacterium
GCGGCTGGAGGCGCGGGCGCTCGCCTCAGACGCGTCCGCGGCGCTGACTTCCGACTCGTGAAGACGGAGTCCCGCGTCGGCCCGGACACGGTCGCCAGCTCCCCCTGGTCACCCGGAGGATGAGGCTGAGGCAATCGGGCTCCACCACGCCGTCGGCACCGACAACGGAGTCGAGGAAGCCAGCTTGTGTCGCCGCGGACATGCCTCGTTTCCTGACGTATTCCGGGTCGAGATGTGCGCTTGACGTGTCAGCTGCTCAAGGCAAATCGGCTGGATCATGACCCCGGGTCGACGACAACAAGCTTTCTCCAGGCGTGGGACTGCAGGCTGTCCCTGGCGCACAAGCCGGCGGCGGCCTCGCCCCATTGTTCAGGCGCTCCAACATGGGATGGATCGGCAAGAACGGGCATTAACCTCCTGGCTGCCGGTTCCTGTTTGGGTCAGGCCACGATGGCGGCTTCGCGCTCGCAGCGCCCAGCACGGGGATGCTCGACGACTTCATCGCGGACATCGAAGCAGAGCTGGCCGCTGCCGGACCTCAGACTGAATGGCCAGGACATGGGCGACACGATCAGGTCTGGCTGGCGCAGGACCGACGCGGCGATCGGGCCTACCTGTCCTCTTCCCACCTCGTCAGGAGACCGCTGCGGGATCATCTGTGATGGTGCCGATGCGCTGGATGCATAACTCGCCGCGGTCGATGGGCGCCTGGCTTGGCCTGACGCCGAAGGAACGTTCAACCGGCGGCCGACAACGGCTAGGCGGGGTCAGCCGCGCCGGCGACGAGCGGATCAGGCAATCGCTGGTGCTGGGAGCTACCGCAGTGATCCGGTACGCAGTTCCGGAAAACAAGGCAGCCAATCCTTTGGCTGTTGAACTGCTGGAGCGCTGGCTGCAAAAGCCAGCCGCCTTGCATACTGGCTAACAAGGTGGCCCGCATTCTGTGGGCCATGATGACGAACGATAGGCCTACCGGCGCACGCTACCGACCACCTGATCGTTCGTCATCGCCGTGGGGCAAATGGGCATTAGCAAGAGATGGCGTTCGGTCGCCTTGCCAAACGGAGTCCATCCAGACCAGCGATCACTTGCACCGCATCAAGCAAGCCGGACACATGACCGCACTCGTGCTACATGCCAGACCACCCTGATCGCACTGCGCTCCAGAGGCCGTCCACACATGCGTCAGAGCCAAGTCTGGACGCCGATCACTCGAAGTCTTCCGCGATCAGGCCGGGTGGCGAAATCCGCTTCACCCAGCCCGGCGAGGATTATGTCCCTCGCAAACCTTGATCATCAGAGCCCATTGGCACTGGCCCAGGCGGTGATCGCGTTGTTGGCCAGACCGGACTGCTCGTAGATGCTGATGTGGGAAGCGCTGGGGAGTATGGCCAGGGTGCCGTGCGGAACCTGCTGCGACAGTGCACGCGCGATCGGGAAGGCGTAGATCGGGTCCTCGTTGCCCTCGACGACCAGGACCGGCACGACTGTGGTGGCAAGCTGCGCGGTGTAGTCGGGGCGGACTGCCAGAGTTTGGGCGCCGTACTGGGCGCCGGCGACGGAGCCCTCGGCAACGATGTTCTCGATCTCGTTGACGGCGGCGGGGTTGCCGGAGCGAGTAGCGCCGGTCAGGAGCTGCGGGATCACAGTGTTGATGATGGACGAGACGCCGCCGTTGGTGGCCTGGAAAGCATAGCCGGCCCACTCGCCTTCCTCGATCTGCGAAGCGCCCATGGCGATCGTGTCGATCAGAATCATGCCCAGGAAACGCTGCGGCGCCTCGCGGTAGATCTCCTGCGTGATGAGGCCACCCATCGAGTGACCGCCGATAATGGCGGTGGTCAGGCCGAGGTGGTTCATCAGGTCGAGGACGTAATGCGCGTAGCCGGCAGTGGAGCCGAAGCCAGGTGGCGCGGAGGAGCGGCCGAAGCCGGGCAGGTCGAGGGTGATGACCTGGAACTTCGAAGCGAGGTTGGCCTGCTGGAACTGGAACAGGGAGCCCGACAGCGGATAGCCGTGGATCAGCAGCAGCGGCGTGCCGGAGCCGGTCACCTGGTAGAAGATCGTGGTGCCGTCGCTGTCGACGAAGGTGGATCCCTGCCGAGTATCGGCAGCGACGCCCTGCGCATGGGTCGGCGGGGCTGGGAGGACCTGTGCCATCGCGGGAGCGAGCGTCGCGGTGCCAAGCAGGATCGGCAAGGCAAGCAGAGCGTTTTTCATGGAAATCCTCATGCCCGGCCATGAGCTATGTCTTAAATGACGCCGGGCCGGTTGCTGAGTGATCGCTTTCCGTCAAAAAAGGTTTGTTCAAATGGATGTCAAGTCTTCAGTCCAATTAAAGGATATGATATTTATCCTACAACAACGTTTTCAAACTATTAGCTACTGAACGTTTTTCCTGAACAGAAGTGACCTTGCCGTTTAGCGGCAGATCAAAGACTGATCGCGTCTGCAAGCCTGACGAGTGGATCCGCCGCACGCGGACACAGACTGGTGACCGGCGCATGCATCGATCTGAACAGGCATCTGTTCAGGAACCCGACCGCAGCGCGCCGGATCATCGAGGCATGGAAGATCAACGACAACCACAACCGCCCGCATACGAGCCTGAACGGGCCCACCCCAGCAGCCTCCGCAACCCGCCGAGCAACGACATGCGGAAGAAGGACCCTGCCGTTCCGGACTGGCCATTCGCTGCCACTCTGCTCGGGCACGGCAGCCCGGATCAGTTCTTGCTGCTCTCCCCAACGACGGTGATGTGCGCTCTGCTCCACCATGCCGCGAACCCAATCAGGCCTGGCTCCAGAGCCGCGGCAACGGGCCATCGTTACCGATCAGCGGATCGCTGGGTGGGAAGGGGAGCCGCTCCATGCGCGCCAGCGCCTCGGACGATAGCGGGCTGCGGCAGATGTCCCAATGCTGGTCCGGCGGATAGGCTCCCACCACCAGGAAATCCACGTCCGCTTCCAGCTGGCAGTGACCGGTGCCGGCCGGCAGTACCACGACGTCGCCGGCCCGGACGGTGACGACACGACCCTCAGGGCCGCCCAACATCAGGCGAGCCGTGCCGCCGGCGAAACCCAGCACCTCGTGCGCCGTGGAGTGGAAATGGTGGAATGGGTAGACCCCGTTGCGCCACTGCGGCGGCCAGCCGTTGCGGGTGAACAGCGCCTCGTGAGCCGATGCCGGATCATCGCCTGCCACCGGCAGGGCTGCCGGATACAGGATCACCGGCAGGCGGCCGTTGTTCGGCACCCAGCCATTCGGAGGAAGCAGGAACGACTCCACGCGGCCGGTCGAGGTCGCCGGTCCTGCTCCAGTCGCCGTCAGGGTGATCCCGAGGGCTGCAAGCAGTGTCTGGAACTGGCGACGGTCGAGATCCATGGGTCGGCCTTCCTGCGCGTCCTCAGGGTCAACGCCAGCTGCTTGAGAAGGATGCTCGATACGACATGACCCCGCCGGTGAGGGCGGAGCTTCTTACAATGCCGGCGGGTTTTTCATGACTTGGTGGCTGGAATCTGCCCTCGAACGGGTCTTGCAAGTCCGGCGTGGCTGAAGCCGTGGAGTGCTGGGCTCTGACAGCAGGAGACGACTCTGCGCCAGTCTCCACCCGGCAGCGGGTCGCGACACGGCCCAGGGAGGACGTCCATGTCGTCGTCTGGAAGCGGCATGCTTCTATCTGCCGTCTGCCCGCGTCAGGATCTCCCGCTGCTTCCATCCAACACGGCCAGGACGGTCGGCATCTCCGGGTCCTTGGGTGCTGGTGCGAGCGTGCCGTCCTATGCCGCTCGACGCTCCACTTCATGGATCGATGGCGGCCGCGCATCCATTGGTCGGCGTGGCCAGCGCATGCCCCGCGAGCGGGATGATATCCAGCCCAGCTGACGCGATCCGGCACGGTGCTGCCACGAGGCCGCAGCCGTTGAGACAGAGCAGCAGGCCAGCTACCAAAATCCATCTCATGCCATACAGGCCTTCCTTCAGTCCGGACGCTGGATATTACCGCCTCTGACCGGCAAATAGATCCCTACAGGGTGTGGCACCCGCCGAAGGCAGTCCAGCCGAAGTCCCGAGAGCCACACGCGCCTCAGTGCACCACCCCGGGCCTCGATTGCGATCAGCGTCAGCGCCGCGCTGTCCTTGAGCAGCGCGGTTACCGACCGCTTCGACCAGTAGGCCGCGAGCTGCAGCCGCTCCACCAGTTCAGGCTTGAACAGGAGCGTGACCTTCTGCAGTGGCCGGCGGCGCGGAGCTGGGCGACGATGCGGGCGATCAGGCCGCGAGCCGCGTCCGCAGCAGCGCCGGCTCCTCGGCCTGGAACGAGTAGAGGTGCGTTTCGTAGGCTGCCACCGGGCCGCTAAGCACGACCAGCAGGTCCGCCGCCTCCACCTCGCCGGGCCGCAGCGCATGGACGCCGACGTCGAGGATGCGCGCTTGGTTAACCCGCCGCCTCCATCGGCGCCGCGAACGCGCCAAGTTCCTCGAAGTGGGCAGGGCGAAGCACGAGGGCGGTCGGCATGGCTGGCTCCTCCGACCCTGATTGCAGCTTTGTGACCCGGTAACGCCAGCCCGTGCCAATCCGCGGCGCAGATCGTCCGTTCCACATGCTCCTTTGAATGACGGAGCGGATCGATGTCGAGCCAAGCTGTGAGAGAGCTGTTCTCCGAGGGGCTGCGCTTCCTGTACGGCGCGCACCAGCAGGGATCGGCGCAGGCAGCTGCCAACCAGCAGACCTCGACCTCGCCGAAGCTCCGGTCGATGCTCAAAGCGGGAGCCAGGGCGAACCTGGACCAGGCGCGCCGGCTGGAAAAGGTGTTCGCATCCGCCGGGCTCCAACCGCACGGCGAGCACGACAAGGCCATGCAGGGCATCATCGACGCGAACAACGCCCTCGTCGCGCGGACCCGCGACCCGGCCGCGCGCGACCTGCTGAACATCGAGCTGGGCCAGGTCGCGGCCCACTTCTACCTCGCGACCTACGGCACCCTGCGCACCTACGCGGAAGCCCTGGGCAACCGTGCGGCGGTGCGCCTGCTACAGCGCACGCTGGACGAGACCGGGCTAATCGATCGTGAGTTCTCCCGGCTGGCCGGACGCCTCACGAGCCAGTCCGGCATCGCCGGCTACGGCCGCGAGATAGTGCCTGCCACCACGGTCGCGATGCACCCTGCGGTCACGTTCGCGACGGTGCTCGGCCTGGTTGCCGCTGGGGTCGCGCTAATCGGCCTGCCTTGGCCAGCCAAGCCTGCTCGTCCTCGATCAGCACCTTGATGAACGCTTTGCTCTGGCTCTTGAACGGCAGCATCATGGTCAGCGTGGGCGGCGCGGCCTCAACTTTGTCGGCGGTAGCGCCGCGACTTGCTCGACCACCGGAGCCGGAGCAATCAAGGCCAGCGGCAATCCGGCGGTAGCTTGGGATTCCATGAGCTATCGTTAAACGACCGTTTGCGAAAGCCTTCGATCAGAAGGCTGCGCTGGAGCCAGTCGGTTACGCAGATGCCGCCAGCACCGGCGGGATGCTGCTCGGCTATGCGCGGGTGTCCAAGGGTGACGAGCAGAACAACGCGCTGCAAGCTAGGGCACTCGAGGCGGGCGCTGGGACCGGCCGCAGCTGCACCGCATGCTCGACCAGCTTCGGGACGGCGACGCCGTGGTGGTGTGGAAGCTCGACCAGCTGTCGCGTGCCCTAAAGAACGTGCTGCACATCATGGAAGAGATCGCTGAAGCCGGAGCAGGCTTCCGGTCGATGACCGAAAACATCGACACCATCGCTCCTGCCGGGCGCATGATGATGCAGATGGTGGGCAGCTTCGCCGAGTTCGAACGCGCCATGATCCGCGAGCACACCTCGACCCGCCTTCGCCGCACGGGCCGAAGGGCGCGTAAGAGGCCGACGCAAGAAGCTAGATGCTGCCAAGCGGCGCGAGATCGCGGAAAGCGTCATCACTGGTCGCAAGTCCGGCGCCGAGACGGCGCGATTGTATGGTGTCAGTCAGCCCACAGCATCACGTATTGTCGCCGTCCATCGTGCTGTAGAGATTAGCTGACCATCTCGCCTATTGACGTCGTTGTTCCATTTCAGGCGAGGGATAAAATGGGGTACTACATGATCGACGTGACCGTCCTCACCCAGCGGCTTGAAGTACCCAGCACAGCAATCGTCCTGCTCCGCTGTAAGGGAATCGCTGATGTCCTATTGCAGACGACAGCCTATGTAGAGCTGCTTGCCGCTGAACACAGTTTCATCGGGTCTTGGCCCCATTGAGTAATGGTTTCTGCGTCGACGTGTTGGGGTCGAGGGCGCGCCGCTTAATCTGGCGATACGTTCGAGTCCAGTCGTGCGAAGCCTGCGTTCCGGTCGCACGATGGCATGCCTGCATTCCCGCCCATTCTCATGCGCCCGCAATAATCAACAGGCAGTGCGCGAGAGCGTCCGGATTGGAGAAGAAGGCCGCATGGTCGGTGTCCAGCGTGAGCACGGGATCGCAGGGCAGGTCTGCCAGCATCCTGTCCTGCATGTCGGTGGTCACCGCATTGTCCTGGGTGGTGCGTATGTAGGCCCGCCTCACCCTGCCGAACCGCTCAGCGGTGAGATGCAGCGGCGTGGCGTGCACGCCCAGGGGCTCATAGGTCAGCTTGCTCCTCGCCAAGCTTGCCCACTCCTCGCTGGTGGCGTTGTAGAAACTCATCGTCAGGAAGGGATCGAGCAGCATGGCCGAGCCATCTTCACGCATGTCGAGCACAGGGGGGCCGTCCGGGTCGGGCTGAGGCACGTAGTCCAGGATGGCGGCACCATCCGGCAGCATCGACCCGGCCAGGTAGACCAGGGTGGAAATGCGATCGGGCGCGCGCTCGGCGGCCTCGCTGATCACCACGCCGCCCCGGCTGTGACCGACCAGGATGACCGGCTCCGCTTCCCGCGATATCAGGCCAGCGACCTGATCCGCCCAAGCCGCAAGGCTGACCGCAGACAGGGGGGTCCTGTCCTCACCCATGCCAAGGAGCTCCGGCGTGCGCACCGCATGTCCCGCCGCGATCAGGAGCGGCGTCACGCGCTGCCAGCACCATGCCCCGTGCCACGCCCCAGGAATCAGGACAAAAATGCTCATGCGTCTTGCTTTCTTGGCTGTGCCTGTTCAAGGCAGGCAGGTTACATCTCTGTGCAGCGTTTGAACGACTCGCAAGGATGACGGCCGCCAGCGGTGAACCACCATCGGCTGTGAGTGGGCGTGACTGCTTTCGTTGCGATGGCCTCAGCTCGGGCCAGCCTCTTGTCCGCAGTCCGACCATTCCTACAGAGTCCAGCATTCCGAGCACGACGTGAGCGTTTACGCAAACCGGAAGCGGCAGAAGCGGTGGCGGCGCCGAGGATCTTGAAGCCGCGCATAGATCGAAGGCAGTTGTTCAGGTGAGCGTTGGTGCGGTGCTGAACGCCCACGCCCGACACGATGCAGATCGCCTTAGGACAGGATTCGTGCCCGTCCATCGTCACCCGGTCCGGCACGGTCCCGAAATTCGGCTATCCGCGCACGCGTCACGCGGGTGGACGACCGTGCTTCAGAAAGGCTTCGGCTGTGCGCAGGCTCAACGCCATGATGGTCAGCGCCGGGTTGGCGGCAAGCGAGCTTGGGAACACCGAGTTATCGCAGATCCAGAGATTAGCGATGTCGAAGCTGCGGCCTACCGAATCCACCACCGCCCTGTCCCGGTGCGTCCCCATGCAGCAGGTGCCGATCGTGTGCGCCGAGCGCTGCAACGACCAGATGTCGCTGGCGCCGGCAGCCTTCCAGAGCGCGGTCATGGTCTGGATGGCGTGACGGTCGATCGCCCGCTCGTTCGGGCCGTAGCTGTAATGCACCAGCGGCTTTCGCAGACCGGTGGCGTCGGTCTCGTCAGACAGCTCCAGGAAATTGCCTGGCTGCGGCAGGCATTCGCCGTTGATGCCGATGCCCGCGACATGGTTGTAGCGGTCGATGTAATCGACCAGCTTCTGTCCCCACAGGCCGCGGCCTCGTGCGACAGCACTTGCCCATGTCACCGGCACCACGCCCAGGCTCTGCATCAGATAGCCGCCGACGAAGTCGACGCCCTCCGGCCGGGTCATGTCCTCGCTGATCAGCGAGGAGGGATAGCCCTTGTTCATCCGCATCTCGTCAGGGAAGGTGCCCCAGACCTGGGTTGCCACATGCGCCATGTAGTTGCGGCCGACCTGGCCGCTCGAATTGGCAAGCCTGTTATGCAGCAGCAGCCGCGGCGTCTCGACGGCGCCGGCGCAGAGGAACAGGGCGCGGCAGCGCTGGCGATGGTCGATGCCGTGCTGACGGTAGATAACGGCGCAGACCTGACCCGTTTCATCCCGCTCGATGGTGTGGACGAAGCTTTCCGGACGGATTTCCGCCCCGGCCGCCACCGCGATCGGCAGGTAGGTCACGTCCATGCTGGTCTTGGCGCCGATCCGGCAGCCCTGGTGGCAGTAACCGCAATTGATGCAGGCCTGCCGCGTCGGCCCGTCCGCCTGCTCCAGATCGCGCGATACCACGGCCGCCGGCGCGTCGGTGGCGCGGATGCCGAGCGTGTCGCAGGCCGATTGCATCAACTGCGCCGAGGCGTTGCGTGGCAACGGCGGCAGCGGGTACCGT
>CAXTZG010000035.1:8649-34213 GCA_964248625.1 uncultured Acetobacteraceae bacterium
CGTCTGTCGGGATCCCAGGGATACTCGGCCGGCCCGGAAACGCCGATGAACCGTTCGACCTCCTGATAGAACGGCAGCAGCGTGTCGAGATCGATCGGCCAGTCGGCCCCCTGTCCGCATTCTGTCTTGAGCTTGAGGTCGCGCGCATCGGCACGCGGGCAGAAAGCGCCCCAGTGCAGGGTGGAGCCGCCGACGCCGGTGCCGCTGTTGTTGCCGCCGAACGCTTCCGGCGTCTTTCCGGCACTCAGACGCTCCGCCATCCAGTAGATCTCGCTGGCTGCGACCTCGTCGGCGACGAAATCGTTCGGGTCGTGATTGCGGCCGGCCTCCAACGCCACGACCGCGAGCCCTGCCTGCGCCAGCTGCGCCAGCAATGGCGCACCCCCGGCCCCGGTGCCGACGATGACGGCCTCGACCACCGTATCGAGCCCGTGCCGCTCCATCCGGTCGAGCTTCATGGTGTCGATTCCGACACGTGCGGCAGCGGTTCCCAGGGCTCGCGGCGGCCGATGCCGAAATCGACGAACCCGCTTTTGCGCGGACCGTCGCCGCCATAAGCAATACCGCCATAACCGATCCGGGCAAGAGTCGCGGGGTGGGCGACATAGAGCCGCACCGCATCGGACCGCACGTCCTCGAACCAGAGCTTCATCTGCGACGGGTTCAGCAGACCGGCCGTCGCAGCGACCGGGAATGTGCCGGCGGCGGCCTGTTCGAGCAGGGCGTCCTGCGAAGCGGCATCGAGTGCCGCATAGCCGGACGCTCCGGCCGCGACATCGAGGCTCTGCAGCCCGGCGCGATAGGCGTCGGGATCGGACGGAAGGTCGGCGAACCGCCAGCCATCGCCGCTTCCCGTGGCGAGGGTTGCGTCGATCCGGACCGCCAGATCGATCTCGCGGCCGACCGCCTGTGGCAGCACCCGCATCATCAGCGCACGCAGGGTTGCGAGCTGTGCCGCGGTCAGCGCGGCGGGCCCGGCCTCCGGCTGGTCCGGATCCATGCGCGCGAGCAGCACCGCACGGGTCCGGCTGCTGACGCGATCGGACTGCAGCAGCGCCCAGTAGGGCTCGCCGATCGCCGCCGCCGCCGACGTGGCCAAGGCGACAGGACCCGCCTGCCGGACGATGAGGCGCGCAACCTCCTCGGCCCGTTCCAGCGGCAGCAGGTGCCCGGCGCCGTCGAGCGTCACCATCTGGTGCCGGGCGAAATGCGGCGCCATCAGCCTCGCCTGCGTGTCAGGGCCGAGCGCGCCATCCTCGGCGCCGGCGACGATCAGGGCTGGTGTCTGCAGCACGCCGACCCGATCGGCCCAGTCCTCCCGGCTGCCGCCGTCAAGCCAGGCGAGCCATGCCGAACGGGCGGAGCGCAACACGTCGTCCACCGCCAGGGCGTGACGCTCCGGGTGCAGCGCACCGCCAATGTTCTGGGTGACGAACCCGTCCGCTTCGGAACGCCGCGATGCGTCATCGCCGGCGAACCAGCCGGACATGGTCCGGCGCTGGCTTTCCTGCATCGGCTCGGGCCCCGGCGGCGACCCTGCCAGCAGGATGAGCTGCTCCAATCCAGCGAGCTCGGGTTCGCCGTCCTCGGCATGGCGCGCCACGATGGCGGCCAGCTTGGCGCCCATGCTGTGCCCGACCAGCATCCAGCGCCCCGGCCGCGCCTGGTGGATCGCCTGCATGACGAACCGCGCCATCTCCTCCACGGTATAGCCCGACAGGGCTGCCGCACTTCCAAAGCCGGGAACATCGATCGTCGTGCAGTGCATGGTCGGCGGAAGGCGTTCCGCGACCCAGCGCCAGCCGCGTCCGCTGCCGCCCAGGAAGTGGAGGCAGAACACGGTCATGCGTTGGTCAAAAGGCGACTCTGGATTGGACATTCGGGTGCGGCTCCGCCAGGCGAAACAGGGCTGGCGATCGCATGTGGTCGATGCCGTGATGCATCAACTCCGGCTGCAGCCAAGGGTTTTCGCCCTCGTGGTCCTGACCGTCCCGGTGGCGCCGCGATTGCCGTCGCACACCGGGTCTGCCAGCCACGGCACTGGCCCTTCTGGAGCGTCAGCAAGGCGGCCGGGCGGATCAGGCAGATGAGGTCAGTCCGGCGATCGGCCATGACGGGGCCGAAAGCGACGTTGCAGCGGGATCTCTACGTACTGATAACTCAAATGAGCCATGGCGACAGCGATCACCGCGGCACTTCCGACCAGCAGCAGAGACACTGCCCCGACACGGTCGGGACGATTGCCATGCCGGCCATCCAGCACCGTCAGCAGGGTCAGGGCTACCGGAATGTGGCACAGGTAGAGTGAATAGGAGCGCAGCCCGACCCAGGCCAGCGCGCGCGGAATGCCGCAATCGCCGATGAGCTCGCGTTCGGCCGCTCCCATCGCCACCAGCAGCGTGCAGAGTGTCGTCAGTCCGAGTTGGCCGATCAGCCTTGAATGGCCGAGCTGCGGCACGGTGGTGAGTACGATCAGCAGAATCGGCGTCAGCCAGAGTCGGAACTCACGATACCTGGTCGCAGGACCCCCGGCAGTGAGCCTGCCGGATCGGTGGAGGGCGTAGACGAGGATGCCGCCGATGATCGACGAGAAGCGCAGCATCCAAGAAATCTCGTTGGTCCAGAGGCCGAACAGGAACAGGGCAAGAAGCGCCGCCGCCCGGGCTCTGCCGGAGCGAAGGCTCCAGAGCAGGAAAGGGAACACCGTGTAGAACTGCCACTCCACCGAGAGGGTCCAGTAATAGCCGAGCACGGTCGGGTGGCGGAACTCCTGCAGCTCGTAGACCGGCACAATCGCCGTCGCCCATTGCCATAGGACGCGCTGTACCGGCGGCCAGCTGCCGGTTCCCGCGAAGAGCCAGGCGGCCAGCAGGCAGTACGTGATCCACAAAGTGGAGGCAGGCCACAGGCGCCAGAATCTCCTGACGAAAAAATCCTTGACGACGTCCGGCCGGATCGTCGTCGGCAGCGGTGACCAGAGCGGATCGAGCGAACTGGCGATCACGAATCCGGAGATGGCGAAGAACAGGTCGACGCCGCCACTGAGGTTCAGGAAGCCGAAGAAGAAGGCGAACACGCGCGGCCCAGGCGCCAGTATGACCGAGAGATGGAACAGCACGACGAGCAGCACCGCATAGGCGCGTAGCCAGTCCAGTTCCAGGTTGCGGTGCCTGCGGGAGCTCGGCACCGCCGGCGACGGCGAAGCCGGGAGGCTATGCACGATGCGACATGAGCATGGGAGAAGCGACAGACATTGCCAACACGCTACGGGTTCGACGAGGCCTTGGCGAGACAGTGACGCTGGACCGCCTGGAGGCGCATTGGCAGCAGGCTGTCGAGCATCTGGCGGGCAAGCACCACGCCGGCTTGGCCCACGAGGAAAACGCCTGCATCCTGACCGGCGTGCTCGTCTCCGCGGAAGGCGAGCCGGATTATCCGACCGGAGAACCAGGCGATGTACAAGCGGTATCAGGCCCGTGGCGACGCGGAACGGGATGTCTGGTTCATCGGCCTGCCCGTTGCCTGCAAGCGCATCAGCCAAGCCGGCATTTCCTGCATGTCGGCGCGACCCGCACGATAGTGGCTCGAGGTGGAACTTTGGTTTTGCGTGCCTTGGCCTGGAACACGCAGCCCGCGCGCCGTTTCCTGCGCTTCTCGGCCCTCCTGCTGGCACTCGTCTTGCTGGTGTGGCTGCGCTTTGCGATGACGGCAGGCGGGTTCCGCAATTCCGACGACGCCAGCAATCTTCTCGCCGGCGTGGAGCTGGCGGACGGCAACTGGCAGTTGCACGGCTGGATCATGGCGACGGACAACTACTATCCGACCGACGTGCTGGCCCAGGCAGTTCTGTACGCGCTGTTCGGCTTCCACCCGATCCTGATGCAGGGCGCCGAGGCGGCGATCTGGGCGGCGATCGCCTTTGTCGGCATCCGACTGGCTCTGCTGGATGCCGCCTACCGGCACTGGCCAGGTATCGTCGCGATCGCCTTGTCGCTGCTGGCGTTCAACCAGTTCGACCACGCCTTCCGCGACAGTTTCCTGACCACCCTTCCCTCGCACGGTTTCACCATCCTGCTGATGGTGCTGGCCTTTACCCTGTTCGTCGGCGGCGGCAGGCGCCGGACCGGCATCCGTTTGGCGGGGCTTGGCGTGGTGACCGCGATGGGTAGCTTCTCCGACCCGATCTTCAATGTCGTCGCCTGTCTGCCAATGCTTGGCGTAGGCGTGCTTGGCATCCGGGGCGGCGGCAACTGGCGGCGCTCGCTGCTGCCTGTCTGCGCCGTGGTGGTCGCGATACTCGCGGCGCGCTGGCTGCTGACCCTGAACGCCCGGAGCGGCGGATTCCAAAGCATCGGGTTGTCGGTCACGCTCGCCACCATACCGCAGCTGCTGCAGAACCTCTCCTTCGCCGTCGAGGCGATTGCCCGCCTGCTTGGCGCCGAGTTCACCGGTCGCACGATCGACCAGCAGGCGTCCGGCGGCGTGATGGTTCACCTGCTGCGCATCCCGTTCCTGATCGGCTTTGCAGCCGCTACCGTCATGCTTGGCGGGGCGATGCTGCGCGAGGTCCGGGACTGGCCGGGCGGCACGGAACAGACGCGGGGCGACGAGCTCGATCGGCTGCTCTGGTTCAGCCTCGTGCTGTGCATCGCCAGCACGGTGATGACGACCGTCATTGTCGATCCGACCTGCGCGCGCTTCTTCCTCCCTGCCATGGTTGCGGGCTCGATCCTGATGGCGCGCCAGCTCGGGCGCGTGCCGCTGCTGGCGGCGTACGGGCTGATCATGTTGCCGATCTCGATCATGGCGGCGCTGCTGAGCATTCCGCGCGTCGCGCCGGGCCAGGGGATCGCCGTCCCGCAGGAAACCAAGTTGGTCGAGACCTTGCTCGCGCGTGGGCTGCGTCATGGCTATGCCGGGTTCTGGGAAGCGAACATGACCACCGTGCTGTCGAAGCGCGCAGTCATCAGCCTGCCGATTCTAGGCGGGGACGACCACCGGCTGCACCCGCTGATCTGGTTCGACAATCTCGACTGGTTTCGGCAGGCGGCGCGGGATTGGGACGGGCGGATCTTCTTTGTCGTCTCGCAGCAGCCTGCCGGCCTCGAGCTGAGCCGTGACATGGTGGTCCGCCAGTTCGGGCCGCCGAAGGAGACGATCGATCTCGATCTCTACAGCGTTCTTACCTACAATCTGGGCAGGAACGACGTCAGGACGCTGGTTCCATGATGATGCCGCACCCGGAGGGCGTGGCTGCTGTGGTCCCGATCGGCAACTCTCCATCGCGGCACGCTGGGCAGCTTGTCCAGCGGCGAAATGGCATGAGGCAGCTCGTGGTCCTGGCTTGATGCCAGACCGCCTCGGGACCGTCGTGACGCCTCGCGCTGAGCCCGTTGTTCCGGCGTGTCGTCTTTCGAGGTGCACCTGCGGCTTTCTGATGGGTGCGAACAGTACGGGACGGATTGCAAGCTCACAGGCCCTGAAGCGGTCTCCGCATCCGCCTGAACATAGCCGAGCCGGACCGCGTCAGATGTCAGCTATACCACCATCGACGAACAGTTCGGCACCGGTGGTGAACGAGGAGTCATCGGAGGCCAGGAACAGGGCTGCCTTCGCGACCTCCTCAGATTCCCCAACCCGCCCGAGCGGAACGGCGGCGAGTATCTGTTCCATCATGCCAGCAAGCTGCTCGGCGGGAAGGCCCGATTTGCCGACAATGGGCGTCTCGATCGGACCCGGGCTGATGGTGTTGACGCGGATGCGTCGCGGCGCGAGCTCGGCTGCGAAGGTACGACCGAAGGACCGAAGCGCGGCCTTGGTCGCCGAATAAACGCTCATGCCACTTTGGCCTGAGACGCCGGCGACCGACGAGGTCAGGATCACCGAGCCGCCATCCGACAGCACCGGCATTGCGTGCTTGAGCAGGAAAAAGGCGCCGCGGACGTTGATGTTGAACAGGAGGTCGAACGTCGCCTCATCCACCGCGGAAGCTGGTGCAACCCGGAAGATGCCAGCGTTGACGAACAGGACGTCGATGCGGCGGTGACGCGACGCTATCGCGTCGATCAGGGTCCGGATCGCGGCGACATCACCGGCATCGGATGCCACCACCTCGATGCCGGGCAGCGCGGTGCGTGCCGCTTCCAGGCTGTCCGGGTTGGAGCCGGTGACGATCACCGTCGCCCCCTCGGCCTGGAACAGCTTGGCCGTCGCGGCGCCGATGCCGGTGGTGCCGCCGCTGATGAGAGCCACTTTTCCGTCGAGCTTGGACATGACACTTCCCTTGAGAGCCTGAAGAACCTTCACGGTCTTCATACCGCAGGGGAAGGTAAGTGCTAACAGGCGCCGATCTCATGTCGGTCCCTTGGTCCACCATGAGCATCATCTGCCGTCCGCACTTAAGCAGCCATCGCTCAGTGGACGCCTGAAGGATCACCCTGTGCTGCGCTTGCGTCCGACACCAGCAGAGCCGCTGCCTGATCTGGCTCGATGACCTGATGCGCCGGCTGACCTGCCAGGACCGCGGGCAAGGGCGGATCAGTGTGATGGTGGGGCACCCGCCCTCGAACAGGCGGCCCGAAAGCCTGTCGTGCAGCTTCCACGGCGACTGCATGGTCAACATCACGAGTTGGCTCGATCGGCAACTAGCCTGACTTTTCCGGCTTGATGAGAAGGCGGCTGTCACGCGTCGTCCCGACCCTCACTCGAAAGGTTCCTCATGAACGATCGCATCCGAGCGGCGGCTGTGGCCACCATCTTGTCCTGCGGCCTTATCTACACCTTAGCCGGTGCCCACGCAGCGTCGCTGTCGGACGCGGATCACAAGTTCCTGGTCAGCACTGCGCAGGGCGCCACCTATGAACTCGCCGTGGCCAAGCTGGCAATGACCAAGACGAGCCGCAGCGACATCAAGAGCTACGCGCACACGATGATCGTGGATCATACGAGCCTCAATCCGAAGCTGCACCAGGTCGCGAAGCAGAATAACGTCAAGCTGCCGACCACGATGACCAGCGACAAGCAGCGCTCCTTCAACCAGCTCAGCGCGCTGAACGGTAAGGAGTTTGACACGGCATTCCTGAGCGGCGAGGCCGACGACAACAAGACCGACACCGTGACCGAGCAGAAGGAGCTCGACACGACCGACAACACGCAGGTGAAGGCGTTGGTCGAGCAGCTGAAGGCGGCGGACACCAAGCATGCCAAGATCGGCGAGACGCTGCAGCAGGCCGGCCAATAGCTGATCGCGGACCTGGGCTGCTCGATCTGTGGTCCAGGACGATTGTGCCCGGCCCGCGCCGATGCGCAGCTTGACGTTCCGCGCCATACCCGCACGATCTCCGAATCAGCAGGGATCTGAAAAGCAGTCGGCGGGATCATGGCTCCGGAAGTGGTACGGCTGCTCCCGGTCGCGACTAGCATGTCGCGATTGTCATTCCAGCAGCTGTCCAAAGCCTGCTGGAACACCTTGATAGTTGCACGTCTGCGATATGGTCACACAACGCCACTTCGTGATTCGGTGGGCGTGGCGTCCTTCGAGCTGGTTCTCCAGTTGAATGTCGCCTCGAAAGCAAGATCTGCATCCACGTGTTCCAGAGCGTAGTTTGGACGCTCATGGTGCAGAAGACCAAACTCGCAGCAAGATGGCGACGAACGTAGAATCCAGACCGTGTCAAAAGAGGCAGCAGCGACGGAGCTTGCACAGATCATCATCGGCGTGTCATCGCTCACAAACAGCGTTTGATTGCTCTCGGCATGACACCCCTAGGCTTATTTGCCGTCCTCTTAACGTTCTCCTCTGTGTTTGGCGTGATCAACAACCGCACGCTTCGGCTGCCACCATCCATCGGGGTGCTGGTGATCGCCCTGTTGGTGTCCCTGGTGACTCTGGCAATCGATCCACTCATCCCGAGCATCGACCTCCAGGCAATCTCAAGAGAGCTGCTTGGCAAGATCAACTTCTCCCAGACCTTGCTCGACGGGGCTCTGTCGTTCCTGCTGTTTGCCGGAGCGCTTCAGGTCAACCTGCGCCAGCTGTGGGCTCGCAAGGTTACGGTTCTTGCCTTGGCGCTGGTCGGAACGCTGCTGGCCGTCGTGGTGTTCGGCGGTGCCATGTGGTTCGTGTTCCCGCTCGCCGGTGTCTCGGTGCCGCTGATCTGGTGCATCGTGCTCGGTGCGATCCTCGCACCCACCGACCCGGTCTCCGTGGTTGCGATGCTGCGCCGGATCGGGCTGCCGGAAGCAATCCAGGCGGTGTTCGCCGGTGAAAGCTTGTTCAATGACGGGATCGCGGTGGTCATCTCAAGCGTTGCTTTGGGTGTCGCCACTCATGGATCGGCTGTCAGCGGCACGAGCATCGTGGTCGCCTTTCTGCTGCAGGCCGTGGGTGGTGGTCTCGTCGGCCTTGTCTGCGGATCGGTGGCGGTACAGCTCATGCGATGGGTGGATGACGGCCACCTGGAACTCATCATCTCGCTTGCCCTGGCTTCTGGAACATTCAGCCTGGCAAACAGTCTTGGCACGTCCGGACCGATCGCCGTCGTCGTGACCGGTCTCAGCCTGGGCAGCAGAAGCAGCCGCGAGGCGCTGACCCAGGATGGCCGCCGCGATCTGATGATCTTCTGGTCCCTTATGGACGAGGTGTTGAACACGCTCCTCTTCCTGCTGATCGGCTTCGAGGTGGTGGCGATCGCGTTCCGGCAGTTCCACCTGGTGGTGGTCCTGATTGCCATACCGCTGTCTGTCGCGGCCCGAGGAATCAGTGTCTTTCTGGCGACGATGTTGGCTCATCTTCGAGGGCACAGCCGTGGCGATGTGCTGGCGGTCTTGACCTGGGGTGGCCTGCGCGGCGGCATCTCGGTTTCGCTTGCGCTGAGCTTGCCTGACACTCCCGTGCGGCCGGCGCTTCTGGCGGTCTGTTACAGCGTGGTCGTCTACACGATCATCGTCCAGGGCCTGACCATGGAGCGCGTCGCGCGATACTTCTACCCGGAAGCTGCCAAGCAATAGGATCGGCAAACCTCGTCCAGATGGGCTTACGCGCGGATCCTTCGCCGTTCGTCGTCGCCCGGTCCATCTCCAGGCGGACGGCGACCATCTTGGTTCACCAGCGCGGAAAGCGCAGCCTTGGCAGCGGCCAGCGCCTCGCGAGCTCGCAGGAACCGGGCACGGCGGCGGTTGAGGGTGCCGAACGCGGCGGACAGGATGCGGGCATGGTCGCTGGTGGCGGCCTGCGCGGCGAAGGACGGGCCGAGTGCCGCGGCAGGACGGAGCATCGGAAGCGGGCCCTGGGCGGCGCGGAGGTTGGTGGTCTGGTAGGCCATTGCGCGTCGCAGCGTGGATGCTGTGCGAAACCCACACCTTGGGATGAGATATAAGATGGAAATGACGGCAACGGTCTTTTTTACAAATATGACCGCTGCACAGTTTCGGGCTGCACGTGCGTTGCTCGCCTGGTCGGCTCAGGATCTCGCGGACGCTTCGGGCGTGGGGGTGACGACGATCCGAAAGAACGAGCTTCTTCCCGGGAAGGTCACGATGATCCGCTCGACTGCCGAGGCCATTCGTCGCGCCTTCGACTCTGCCGGGGTTGAGGCTGCGAAAGCCGCCGTCGTGCTCGGCCTGAGGAAGCTCCCGGAAGCCAGCCCTGGCTGGTTTCCGCTGTTCTTGTTCGCCATGGTGGCGATCGGCGGCCTCGAATACGTCAAGTGGCAGCCCTATGCGCTACGCGGTTTCAGCGCCGCGGCACAGCACAGCATCGGGCCGTCGATCGTCAGCGGCGTTTCTGCGACCGCGCCGCCTGCAGGTTGGCAGGCTGGCTTCGACTACCTCGCCGCTTATGGTCACGCAGTGTGGAAGGCGCTCCTGCTTGCCCTGCTTCTCGGCGCCGGCGTGCAGGTCCTGTTGTCGCCCGACCTGATCCGGCGGGTGTTTGCAGGACGTGGAGCGCGGGTCCGGGCGGTCGGTGCCGCGATGCCGTCGATGATGTGCTCCTGCTGCGCGACCCCGATCACGGTCGGACTGATCCGCAGCCATGCCGACACGGCCGCAGCCCTGGTCTACTGGTTGGCCAATCCGGTCCTCAACCCGGCGACGCTGGTCTTCATCGGTCTGGTGCTCGGCTGGAACTGGGCGGCCCTGCGGTTGGTGCTGGGAACGCTGCTGGTGTTCGGGCTCAGCGGCATCGCCGCGCGGACCCTGCCGCCCGGGAGCCAGGTGCCGGCACCGGAGGCCCGCCGTGCCGTCCGGGCCGGCCCCGTAGGAGCCTATGTGGCGGCACTGCTGCGGCTGACGGTCAGGTTGGTGCCGGAGTACGCCCTCCTGGTGTTCGTGCTTGGAGCGGCCCGGGGATGGCTGTTCCCGGCGATGACGCCCGCGCTCGGGCATGCCGCCTGGCTGCCGCCGCTGCTGGCCGCGATCGGCACCCTGTTCGTGATCCCGACCGCGGGCGAGGTCCCGGTGGTGCAACTGCTGCAGCAGTCGGGGCTCGGCAGCGCTGGCAGCGCCGCTCTTCTGTTGACCCTGCCGACCGTCAGCCTGCCATCGCTCGTGATGCTGGGGCGGGTCGTGGCGGTCCGTGTCCTGGTCATGCTGGGCATAGGGACGTTCGGGATCGGACTGATGGCGGCCGGGACGGCCGTTGCCCTTGGGCTGTAAAACCATCGCCCAAGCCAGGCGTGCTGTGGCATCGCCCAGACGCCCGGCAGTCGCTGCTCCGGGCTGCCCGGACGAAGGTGGCGCCTGGCGCTGGCGGAGGGCTGGAGCGGAGCGCCGCGGGACTGCCCGACCGGGGAGACAGCTCGCCGCAGAGTTGAAGCATCAGCCGTGTCTCGCCAGGAGCTCAGGCAGCAATCAATCCAACTCAAGCGCAAGCGGCATGGTCATGAACGAGGCGCCTTGACGGGGATCCTGCGCGTCGCCGGCTGCGCGCCGGTGTCGGGGAAGCGTGCTCGGAACGGTAGAACTGGTGGTCCCGTGCAGGCGCAGGCGCGCTCGCCGGACTGCCGGTCGAACGACGGCTTGCGACGGATGAGCGGCCGGTGCCGGCAGCTTGACCTGCTGCCGCTGAGCTCGAACCCGAAGCGCACTCCGGCTCCGGCCCATGACGGAGCCGCGGCGCATGACGCGTGCGTCTCAACCGGACCGCGCCTGCAGCGCGGCGCGGCTGACGCGAACCGCCTTGTCCAGCGCCGTGTGCGGTTCCTGGCCGAGCAGAACGACCAGCCGCCGATTATCCAGGCGCAGCGGGACCTGCCACAGATAGCGCATCTCGATCACCTCGCGCAGAAAGGTCACGAAGGGGGCGCCAAGATAGACGGGCAGCCAGCGGAACGGCCTGATCGGCACCGTGCCGCCCAGCAGACGCTGCACGGCGTTCGACATCCCTCGCCCTTCAAGGAAATGACCGCCGAAGTGCAGCCGCTCTTCGTCCGCCAGCTCGGCGTCGCGGTCCGCCAGCGATGCCACGGTTTCGGCCAGGTCCGGCAGGTAGGCCCAGGCATGCCCAACTCCGGGCCGTTCGGGCGTCACCACCCGGCGCAGCGTCTTGCCGTCACGCAGGAGAACCGTGCTGACCCATGAACTGGGAGCCCGCGGTCCATAGAAGTCGCCTGCACGCACGATCAGCGTGCGCAGGCCCTTGACCGAGGCGGCGTGCAGCATCGCCTCCATCTCGACGCGTATGCGCCCCTTGCGCGTGCGGGGATGCTGCGGCGCATCCTCCGCCACGAGAATCCCCGCGTCCGGACCATAGACATAGACGCTGGCGGGATAGACCAGCCGCGCACCGACCGCCTCGGCCGCCGAGATCGCGTTGCGCAGCATCGGAATGGCAAGGCCGCGCCAGTTCCGGTAGCCGGGCGGATTGGCGCCGTGGAAGATCATGTCGACAGCAGCGGCCGCACGCACCACGTCCCCTTCCAGCATCGCGTCGCCCTGCACCCAGTCGACCCCCGCCGGACCGGTTTGACGGGCCCGGACCAAGTCGCGCGCAAGACCGCGAACAGTCCAGCCATGTCGCAGCAGCGCCAGGGCCACTTCGCTTCCCACGCCGCCGGTGGCACCGATCACCAGTGCCTGCTTGCTTTCCGCCATCGTCTCTCCTCCTTGTTGGTTGGGAGAAGGATCACGCAGAGCCAGACCGACACCCATTGGTGAAATGCGTTGATTGGTTATACGTCAACGTATGACAGCTCCGGACTGGCACCTGTGGCGGGCGTTCCTGGCCGTGTCACGCGGCGGCAGCCTTTCGGCCGCGGCCCGCAGCCTTGACCTGACCCAGCCGACCCTCGGCCGGCAGATCGCCGCCCTGGAGAGCACGCTCGGCGTGCCCTTATTCACCCGCTCGACGGAAGGCTTGCGGCCCACGGATCGTGCGCTGTCGCTCCTACCGCATGCCGAGGCCATGGCCGCCGCCGCCGCAAGCCTGTTGCGTGCCGCCTCGGGAGCCGACGACGCGCTGCGCGGCACCGTTCGGCTGGCGGCGAGCGAGGCCATGGGCGGCCTCGTTCTGCCGCCCATGCTCGCCCGGTTCCGCAACGCCAATCCCGGCATAGACATCGAACTGTCGCTGAGCGACCGCAACGAAGATATCCTGCGCCATGACGCCGACCTGGCAGTCCGCAACACGACCCCAACCCAGGGCGCCCTGGTGTCGCGCCGGATCGGCGAGGTTCCTGTCCGCTTGTTCGCGCATGGCGATTACGTTCGGCGCCATGGCCTGCCTGCCACGGTGCACGAACTGTCCCGCCACACGCTTATCGGCCGCGAGGAGCATGTGCACAGGATCCAACATGTGCTCGGGGTCGGGCATCAGTTCGGGCTCCGCTGCAACAACGAGCTCGGCCTCCTGGAGGCGCTGCGAGCCGGATACGGCATCGGCTACTGCCAGGAACCGCTTGGTCGGCGACATCCCGAGTTGGTCGCCGTTCTGCCCGATCTCGTTCTGGCCCAGGTCGGCATCTGGCTGGTCGTGCATGAGGACCTCCGGACACTACGACGCATCAGGAGCCTGTTCGATTACCTTGCCTGCGAACTGACCGACTACGTCGGTTCCGTCAGCCGTCGCGCCGGTGCCGGATCTGGCGACGGCTGTGTGGCTGACGTCGCGTCGCCGGTCATCGCGGTGGGCGGGACATCGGGATGAACTGCGTGTGCTGTTGATCTGCAGCCGTGACGAAGCGGCCTGCGGTCACGGTGCGAGGCTACCGGCGGGTCCGCTGCCGAGCCTGCGGACGGCAGTTCAATGAGGGCCGCGGTGGCGTGCTGAACCGCACCGGCCTGCCCGGCGACGTCATCGCCTTCGTGATGTTCCGCCGGCGGCACGTCCGCCTGACCTTGCGCGAGCTGAGCGAGATCCTGGCATTGCGCGGACGGGGTCAGTCACAAGACCGTTTGCGATTGGGAAGCTCCGCCGCGCCCATTTACATGAGGCGCCCGAACTACGCTCGGGATCATGCAGAACGCATGACCCGGCAGGCTTCCATGAAGAACATCCGGAACGCTGGCGCGAGCGCTGACAGAACCGTCTTAATCATGCTGCTAACGACCCGGGCCGGCGTCCCGTAGTCGGACATGGTGTGGCGCTTCTTGAAACGGAAACAACGGGCACGCGCAGCAACGACGAGCCCGTGGAGGCGCTCTGCCCCCCATCACGTCGCCTCCGATAGTCAGGCGAATCCCGAACTTGTCAGGCAAGGCCGGGATCACACAAAGCAGTCGGCGTCGCAGGCTCAAGCCGGCTTGATCTTCTCGAGCGTAGTGGACGGTACGCCTGCCATGTTGGTCGACAGGAGGTAACGCGGCGCCGTCTGCATCCAGCGCTTCAGGGTGATTTCCTGAAACTTGCCGGCGTTCCAGGTCTGGACGATCTGCAGGTCGTCCGAGCCCGTGTTGACAATGCCGTGCCCGTAGCCTGCCGGAACATAGGCGGAGTCGCCTGCCGTAACGTTGGCGACCTGGCCGCGGCCGCCCGAGCCGAACATTGCCAACTGGCCGGTGCCGGCGAGATAGTAGTGGAACTCGTCGGCGTTGGGGTTCCAGTGCAGCTCCTTCATCTGTCCCGGCTTGATGACCATCAGCCCGCCCGACATCGTGGTGGAGATCGGCCACTCGTCGACGGTGGCGAGGGAGAAGCTGCCGCCGTCGAAGTCGCGGCGCGCGCGGGGATCGCGTGCAAGGCTGAACTTGTGGGTCGACTCCCGCGGCCAGGGCGCGTCGACCGCCTGGGCGATCGGCACCACGGGCCCCGCCTGGATGTAGGTCTCGCCCTTGGGGAACGCGTCGAACAGGGCCGGGGCGATGCCGAAATTCGTGCCCAGCATCTGCTTGGGCGTGACGTCGATCCAGTCGGTGATCGAGAACGTGCCGTGCTCGGAGAAGCTGCCATTGTCGAACGACAGGATGAAGTGGCACGGCTCGTCGCCGATGGTCTGGATCGAATGCCCGTGTCCCCTGGGGAAGAACCAGAGGTCGCCCGGCCCGTAGTTGTTGACCTCGGTCTGGCCCGACGGGTCGAGCACCACGGTCTGGCAGCGGCCGCCGATCACGTAAGCCCACTCGGCCGCGATCGCGTGCCAGTGCAGCTCGCGCGAGGCGCCGGGGTCGAGCAGCATGTGCACGCCGGCCAGGCCCTTCATGATCGGCAGCTGGTGCTCGGTCGACTCCTTGGCCCAGCCGCCCGAGGTGATCTTGGGACGCGATCCGTCGAGCGAGCGGGTAAACGCGGGCAGCGACTTGATGTCGTCGGGATCGTGGTAGGCCACTGCCGCACCCGCCGGGAGCTCCTGCGCCTTCAGGCCGAAGCCACCCGCGCCCGCTTGGCCCTTGTCGGTCTCCTCGGCAGCCGAGGCAGCGCCGCTCAGCGCGATCAAGCCACCCACGCCGAACGCGGCAGTGCCGAGGAAGCTACGTCTGCTGTCGTCCATCTCAAAGTTCCTCTCGTTCGCTTTGACGAAATCTATTCAAAGTACGAACAGCATGCAAAGGGCTCTCCTCGGCAGCACTCTGCCGATCCATGCACCACTGACCCTGTGTGTCGCCCATAAACCGCACAGTCGAACAACCCTGCTGCGAGCTGGCTGACGGGTTACGCCAGACCCTTTGTCGGGAGTGTGATACGGCTACGAGGGCTTTACAGTGACACGAGATCAGGTCGGCCACGCTTGCATCGTGTGCTTCACGATGGTCAGCAGCGCTGGCCGAAGCGTACCGTCTCGAGCCAACACCGACATACCCTGGATGACGGCCATGACCATGCCGGCGAGAGCGGCGGCATCTGTCCCGGGCGGCAGGACTTCAGCAGAGATGTCGCGCTCGATCCTGGCGCGCAACTGGGCGGTTGTCCGCTGGCGGATGTCGGCGATGGCGCGCTGGACGTCGGCCGAGGCGGCCGAGCCGCTGGCCGTCGCGCTGGCAAGCAGGCACCCCTTGGGTGTCGTGTCGCCCGTATAGGCCGTCGCGGCAGCGATCAGCATCCGGCGCGCGGCATCGTACGCCGTCGGCGCGTCATCGATGGCCCGCGCCATTGCCTCGGGATCGCCTGCATAACGGTGCGCCGCTTCCAGGAACAGGCGCTTCTTGTCGCCGAACGCCGTGTACAAGCTTGGCGCCGTTATCCCCATCGCGGTCGTCAGGTCGACGATCGACGTCGTCTCGTAGCCATGGCGCCAGAACGTCAGCATGGCCTGTTCGAGCGCGGCCTCGCGGTCGAACGACAGAGGGCGGCCGGTCCTGCGACGCGATCCGGAACTGGTTCCAACAGATTCCATAGTGAACGCTCTGAAACAGATTGAAAGCTGGCGGCTGATGTAGCATACGTTCCATAGCAAACGCTAGGAAAGTGGCGCGCCATGTCCCTCACCGATTTCCGAACGCTCGGCCGTTCCGGGCTTGTTGTCAGCCCGCTCGCTCTTGGCACGATGACCTTTGGTCCTGGCGAATGGGGGGCGGACGAGGCGACATCGCGAGCAATCTTCGATGCCTATCGTGGTGCCGGTGGCAACTTCGTCGACACTGCCGACATCTATTCCGGCGGCGAGAGCGAGACGCTGGTCGGCAGGTTCATCGCCGACAGCGGTGCGCGCGATGAAGTGGTTCTCGCCACCAAGTTTGCCTTCAACAGCTCGGCGAGCCCGCTGACAGCGACTCAAGCCGGCGGCGGCAACCCGAACGCAGGCGGGTCGGGCGCCAAGAACATCCACCGTGCGCTCGATGCCTCGCTCAAGCGGCTGGGCACCGACTATATCGACCTTTACTGGATGCACATCTGGGACGGCGTGACCCCCATCGAGGAGATCGTCCAGACGCTTGGCGATCTCGTGCGTGCCGGCAAGATCCGCTACTACGGCCTGTCCGACATGCCGGCGTGGCTGGCGATGAAGGCCGCGACCATCGCGGCCGAGCGGCGCGTGCCCGGGCCGATCGCGATGCAGCTCGAGTATTCGCTCGTCGCGCGCGATGTGGAAAGCGAGCATTTCCCGGCTGCGCGGGAGAGCGGCATGGGCGTGATGCCGTGGAGCCCCCTGGCGGGCGGCTTCCTGTCGGGCAAATACCAGCAGGGGAACACTGCCAACACCGGCCGCCTGAGCGGCGCCAATCCGTTCGGCGACAGCAAGTTTGTCCATCGCAACTGGGATATTCTCGACGTGCTGAAGGCGGTTTCCGCCGAACTCGATCGCCCGATGGCGCAAGTCGCGCTCGCCTGGACGCTGGCGCGGAGCGGGGTTGCCTCGACCTTGATCGGCGCGAGCAAGCTGTCGCAGCTCGAAAGCAACATCGCCGCAACGGAGATCCGATTGACCGGGGACATGATGAAGCGACTGGACGAGGCAAGCGCGCTGGCAGGGTTCAGTTCAGGACTAATGTGGCCTGTGATCCGGCGCATGGTCTTCGGCGGCCACGACGTGACCGGATGGGGCGAGTGACGAACAGGGGCGTGGCGATCATCCATGCGCAACTGACCCGCTGCGCCGGTAGACGGGTTGACCTGACTATCCGCTGCCTCCGGATCCCCTTCGAAGCGGACCTTCCGGCCACTATGAGACCATCTGCGGAACGAGAGCCTCCTCAAGCCAGTCGATGAACACGCGAAGCCGCGCCGGCACGATCCGGGTGCGCGGATAAAGCAACGAGATCGGCAGCGGCGGCGGCCGATGCGCGCGCAGCACCTCGACCATCGCCCCCGTCCGCAGCTCGTCGGCAAAACGGATCCGCGGCAACTGCACCAGCCCGAAGCCGAGCTGCGCGAAGGTGGCGCAGCTATCCGCGCTGGAGGCGCTCACCCGCACCGGCAACAGGTACTCCCGCGTTCGACCGTCGATCGTCAACTCGAGCGGCAGCACCGCGCCGGTTCGCGAGGAAACGAACCCGACCATCTCGTGTCCGTCCAGCTCGTCCGGTGAGCGCGGCTCTCCATGCCGCGCGAGATAATCGAGGCTTGCGCACGTGATCTCCGGCAGCGTGCCGAGCTGGCGCACCATGAGGTCGCCCTGACCGGTTTCTCCGCCCCGGATCACGCAATCGACACCCTCGCCGACGAGGTTCACCAGACGGTCGCCCTCGCTGAGGTGGAACTGCAGCCCGGGATGTTTCGCAAGAAACCCTGGAAGGGCGGGGAGCAGCTAGGTGCGGGCGAACTGCGCGCTGGTGTTCACCCGCAGCATGCCCGTCGCGACGCGGCCCTGCAACGCCACCTCGACCGCGTCCATCTCTCCCAGCACGGCGACGCAATGGCGGTAATAGCCTTCGCCCTCGTCGGTCGGCCCGACATGACGCGTGGACCGGCGCAGCAGCGTGGTGCCGAGTGCCGCTTCCAGCGCCTTGATGCCTGCCGTGGCACTCGACCGGGGCAGGCTGAGGTCGGAAGCGGCGGCGCGGAAGCTGCGCCGCTCCACCACCCGCACGAAGAGCCGCATCGCGGAAAGTCGGTCCATCCGGCATTGTTCGCCTGGATTGAATGGTGATGGCAAGAACAACGCGATTGTCCGCCGCAGGCTGAACAGCCAACTCCCCTCCTGACCAGAACGGGAGACCCATCCGATGAGCCAGACCCATGAGACCATCGCCCTGATCACCGGCGGAAGCCGTGGCCTCGGCCGCAGCATGGCCGAACATCTCGCGCGTGCCGGCGCGGACGTGATCATCACCTGGCGTGCCCAGCAGGAGGAGGCGGACGCGGTCGTGCGCGCTGTCGAGGCCGCTGGCCGCCGCGCTGTTGCCCTTCAACTCGACGCAGGCGATATCGCGACCTTCCCTGCCTTCGCCGAACGCCTGGCCGAGACGCTGGACCAGCAGTGGGGCCGCAGGACCTTCGACGTGCTGGTCAACAATGCCGGCACCAGCCTGCACAACTCGATCGCCGAGACGACCGAGGAGGAGTTCGACGCGGTCATGAAGGTGCACCTCAAGGGCCCGTATTTCCTGACGCAGCGCCTGCTGCCGCTCCTCGCGGACGGCGCCCGCATCCTGAACATCTCGACCGGCCTCGCGCGCTTCACCTTTGCCGGCTCCTCTGCCTACGCCATGATGAAGGGCGGCATCGAGGTCTTCACCCGCTACCTGGCTGCCGAGCTTGCGTCGCGCGGCATCACCGCGAACACGCTGGCGCCCGGGGCGATCGAGACGGATTTCAGCGGCGGCCTGGTGCGCGACAACCCCGACGTCAACCGCATGGTCTCGGCGAACACGGCACTCGGTCGCCCGGGCCGGGTGTCCGATATCGGTCCGATCGTCGCGGCACTCGTGTCGGCCGACAACCGCTGGATCAACGGCCAGCGGATCGAGGCCTCGGGCGGCATGCGCCTCTGAAAGCGGGCACCCGGGGTGCGAGAACGGCTGCAGGCCCGGCGCTTCGACTCTCGCGGCGGCTCTTCACGGCGCGTCTGCGCAGGATGTCTGTTGACGACAGAGCGGCTGACTGACCTCGGTTCGAGATGTCGGCTTCGGTGGCCGCCCTTTCCGAAGCAGATGTGGTGGACGGCTGCCGCTCACGGCCTCTGAGTGCCAGGCCCGGTTGCTGTCAGGCAGACCCCAGGCAGGCGCCATCCGCCATGGAGATCACGACGGTCGGCCTGGATCTGGCCAAGCAGGCGTTTCAGGCCCACGGCGTCGATGCCGTGGGCCAAGCCCGTTGTCTGCAAGGTCCTTCGCCGGGCGCGCAGGTGCTGGCGTCCCTTGCCAGGCTGCCGCCGTGTTTGATCGGTATCGAGGCCTGCGGCACGTCGCATCATTGGGCACCCGAGCCGATCGGCCTTGGCCCTGTCGATGCACCGCACCCGCGATCTGCCGCCATGCGCGCCTTGAACTCCGCAGAATACCGCGTCCGCTTGCCCGTCATCGGTAACCGTTTGGTTGCCGCACGCTGACGGGGCTGGGATGCCGTGCTGATGGTTCCGACTCAGGTCGGAGTGGATTGGCGTGCCGCATGATCGAGAGTACTGGCGCCGACACATGCTGGCTCATCGCCGCAGCCGCCTAACCCAGACGGCCTACTGCCTGCAAAACGGCCTGCATACCAAGACCTACCGCACTTGGTGCCGCAAGCTGGAGACTGCGGGCGATGTCGAACCGCATCATGTCCCGAGGCCGCGGCAGGGGCGATGGATGGGGCAGAGGAGTTTATCTATCCGCTGCTTCCAGTATCGCGGACTGTCCGGGTCGACCTGGTCAGCTCGGTCGCGCAGCGGCAGCGTTACACGGTGGAGGAGCGGCAGCAACATGTGCTGGCCGCGCTACGGTCCGGCCTGCCGATCGAGCGCTATGCCCGTATGGCGGGGCTGGCCCCGAGCGCCCTGCACCGCTGGAAACACAAGTATGCCGTGCACGTCGGGGCGCCGCTGGCAGCACGAGCAACCGCGCCTGTTCCCGTGTTCGCCTCCGTGACCGTCGCCGATCCGCCGGACCCATTGCCTCTCGCTGGAAACCCGACAAGTGGTCCGCCCACGGACGTGGCCTGGAACAGCGTCGACATCGCGCTGGGCAACGGACGCCGGCTGACGGTGGATGTGCGGGTGGATAGCGCTGCGCTGCGCCGTCTCCCGGCGGTGCTGTAGCCATCGGCATGATCACCGTGCCGGCGGGGGTGCGCATCCACCTAGCGCTCGGTGTCACCGACATGCGCAAGGCCTTCGACGGGCTGAGCCTGCTGGTGCAGGAAGTGCTCCGAATGGGCCCGTTCAGCGGCCACCTGTTCGTGTTCCGCGGCAAGCGGGCGTCCACGGTCAAGATCCTGTTCCACGACGGCAATGGCATGTGCCTGTTCAGCAAGCGGTTGGACCAGGGAGCGTTCACCTGGCCTGCCACAAAGCCACAGCCCGACGGCACCGTGTCGGTGACGCTGACGCCGGCGCAGCTGTCGATGCTGCTCGAGGGACTGGAAGGGCGGACGCCGATGCCGACGCGGCGGCTGATGCTCGCCGGCTGAGCACGGTTTCGGTTGTACTGGCGCCGGCCAGGGCGGTAAGCTCGGCCCATGCGGATCGCGCTGGATCAGCTGCCGACCGACACCGACGTACTGCACCGGCTCGTGCGCGACATGGCGTCCGCACTCGACAGCCGGCAGTCCGAGATCGAGCGCCTCCGGCAGATCATCGTCGAGTTCAAGCGCGCCCGCTTCGGCCGCAACGCGGAGCGGCTGGATCCGGAGCAGGCGTCGCTGGCGCTGGAGGGGTTGGAAGGGGGTCTGGCCGCGGCGGTTGCTGCCTCGCCAGCGGTGGAACCATTGGCGCCAAGTCTACCGGCGACTTTGCCCCATCGCAGTCCGCTGCCGGCCCATCTGCCCCGTGTGGAAGCGGTGCTGCCGGTTCCGCATAAACGGTGCCCCGACTGCGGCGGCGCGCTGCACGAGGCCGGCGCCACCAGCAGCGAGATGCTGGACTGGGTCCCCGCTCAGCTGCGGGTACTGCGCATCACCCGGCCCAAGAGCACCTGCCGCGCCCGCGGCACCTTGCATCAAGCGCCGGCACCGGAACGGGTGATCGCCAAGGGCCGCGCTACGCGGGCACTTCTCGCCCACGTGCTGGTCAGCCGCTACTGCGATCACCTGCCGCTCTACCGGCAGGGCCGGATCCTCACGCGGCACGGGCTGGAGATCAGCCGGTCCACGCTGGCAGGCTGGGTGGGAGCGGCCTGCTGGTGGCTGGAGGCGCTGCACGAGCGGCTAGCTGCTCACGTGCTGGCGGCCGACCGACTACTCGCTGACGACACGCCGCTGCCGGTGCTTGATCCCGGTCGTGGCCGCACCCGCACCGGGCGGCTATGGGCCTACACCCACGACGACCGGGCACATGGCGACACCGCGCCGCCCGCGGTGCTGTTCCGCTACGAGCCCGATCGCAGGAGCGAGCGGCCGGCGCAGCACCTGCGGAATTTCCACGGCATCCTGCAGGTGGACGGCTATGTCGGGTTCGAGGGCCTGACCGGCACCGGCCGGATCACCCTCGCCGCGTGCTGGGCGCATACCCGGAGAAAGTTCGACGAGCTGCACGAGACCGGCTCGCCTATGGCCACCGAGGCGGTGCAGCGGATCGGTCGGCTCTACGAGATCGAACGCGAGATCCGGGGCCAGCCGCCGGACCAGCGGCGGCGGTTCCGGCAGGATCGATCCCGGCCCATCGTCGAGGCAATGCAAGGCTGGCTGCAGGAGCAGCTGCGCTGCCTGCCCGGCCGGGCTCGCCTGGCGGAGGCGATCCGCTACGCGCTCAACCGTTGGCCCGCGCTGATCCGGTTCCTCGACGAGGGCCGGATCGAGCTCGACACTAACCCGGTTGAGCGGGCGATCCGACCCGTGGCGCTTGGCCGCAAGAACAGCCTGTTCGCCGGCAGTGAGGGTGGTGCCCGACGCTGGGCGGTTGTTGCCTCGCTGATCGAGACCGCCAGGCTCAACGGAGTCGAGCCTTACGCCTGGCTGCGCGACAGCCTGGCGCTCATGATCGACGGCCACCCGGCAAACCGTCTCGCTGAGCTGCTGCCTTGGTCGCGCTGATGGCCTTCGCAGTCTTGGTGGGCACGAACCTGGGATGGGGCTTACAACGGTGTCGGCGTAGCCTTCGCCAGGCGACCTTTCAATCGCGCCTGCATCGCCTTGCGGCGCTCCTTGGCAGCGATGTTTCTCTGCCGGCCGGACTCACCCATGAACTGGCTGAGCGAGTTGTCGACCGTCACGCCCCCATCTTCCGATGACCACAACAGGTCGAACTGGAAGCCGAGCAGGTCATGCGCCTCCACCGCCTGTCGCAGCACGTCCGTGCACATCAGGACTCGCCTCTTCTGCGGCACGGTGAATGCGGCTGGCGCGATCGCCACACGCTCCGGGTGGAAGGACCACCGGGTGATGCTCTTCCAGCAATTTGGAGGCTCAATTAAATACTTCGAGCGTTCGCCCTCAATCCTGTCCTGATCAGCAACATCGACAACCGTCGTGCAGTTGAAACAGCAGTAGTCCAACCCATCCAGCTGCACCGGCAGGTATTCTCCGCACGGTAGCAGCAGCTGAGCCAGCGCCTCACGCGCGCGCGCGTTCAGGAGCATGTCCTGACCAGCGCCTAGGGCCGAGGCGACGCAATCGAGTGGCAACACCTTTGCATAACCTCCGGGGCTTTCCAGGCGGGGAGGATGCCAGCCTGTCGCCTCGTACTGCCGGCGCCACTCAAAGTACTGAGTGTCATCGCTACCAACATGAGTGAACACCCCATAGGCGCGATCAGCCCCTATCTCATAGATGTTCATGGCTCGTACCCTTTCCAGTCGAGCACGCTGGCAAGATCAGGACGCGGCAACGGTTGTTCCAGCTCTCGCAAAGCCTGTTCCAGTAGGATCGCCCGCTTGTCGAGTGAGCCGGCGACTAGTTCATCCGAGTGCTCACGGATAGCATCTAGCATCACCATACGACCGGTCTTGCGACCACCTTTCACCGCCTCCCTTGTCGCTTCTTCATCAGCGTCCGTCATCCACGCTGAAACTTTCGTATTGTAGCCGCCATCAGCCATGCCGTGGATATCTTCCCCACGGTGGTAGCTGCTCGGGACGATGGCCGCGTCCGCCGGATCATGAATGCTCAGGCCCCACTTCTCGAGCAGGTCGCGAGCTCGTCGCGCTTTGGGATCCTTGTATGGAACCGTATGGTGGATCTCCAGCCGGGACTGCTCGGGATCCTGGTTCAGACTATCCTTGAGGTCGGGCTGAACCTGGGACAGCAGCTTCAGCGTGTTGGTCCTGAGCTGGCCGCGATACTCCAGAGAAAGGAGCTCATCGGCGACCGCCCGGATGTCCTTCTCGATGGCCGTCCGCGCTTTGCCGGTCGCCTTGGCCAGGCGCTCGTGCAGCTCCTGGGACAGGCTTGCCAACAGACGGACCTCGGCAGCGACTGCCGGGTTCTCGAACCCGAGGGCCTTCAGCGCCACATCGTTGGCCTCGGCAGCGCGCTCGCGCAGCCCGTGCGGCAGGCTTGCCAGCTGGCGGACGAGGGTGCTCGCGTCCTTGTCGCTCATGATCGAAGCAAATGGGATCTGGCTTGGCACCACGACCGGGGATGATCCGCGCAGCCCGACCGGGATGACCGGCTCGACCGATGCCCGTGGCGTGTCCCTGGCCAACTCGTCCGGTGGGATTGCCGTTATCATCTGGCGGTCGACGGCGGGCTGAAGCGAGGCCTGACCTTCCCCCGGCACCGGCAGGCGTGGCTGGGGGCGACGACGTCGCTGGCGCCCGGTGCAGGGTCGGTATCCTGCCGGCGTTGAACACCACGTCGAGCGCGCGGCTGCCGGTCGTGCCGAGGGTCTGGCCGGTTCCAGCCACAGGCTGGCTGCTGCCATCTGTGGACTCGCTCGGGTTCCCGGCATCTGGAGCGGTCGGAGCTGAAGGAACTTTGAAGCTGCTGAAGCTCACCGGATCGACAGGCTGGGTGCCACTCTGCTGGCCGAACGCCGCATGCAGACCGAGGGAGTTCAGCGCGCCGGCACTGATCGGACGAGCATCATGCCGGCTTGCCTGTGCCGTGCCAGGTGGCAACGGTTCGTCCTGCAGGTCCTGGAGCAGCGCATCAAAGTCCTGCCATGTCCGCCCGTCATCCGGATGCGTCCCCGCACCCAGTCGCAGCGAATGCGGCACGATCGAGACCGGTGTTCACGAACCGTGGCCCGATCCGGCTGACAAGGCGCCGCCCTGCCTTGCACCCTCCATCACTTCCGCCGGCAGCATGACCTGGAACGAGACCGGGATGCGCACCCACCCGGGTGGCAGCTAGTCCGGCAACGGCTCCGGCGGCGAGGCTCCGTGGCTCACCGTGGCATTTATGGAGAAGGGAAGCCGGGCTCCGTCCAAGAGGCTGCCCCTCGCGATCGCCTTCCATCGTAGCCTGTCCCAAGAACACGCCGATGCCCGCACGTGACACGTGAACATGTTGACCAACCTACCATAGGTTCAGCCGAACGTGCCGCAACGCTATCTGATCCGCCTGTCAAGGCGTGGCGATCATACGCTTACGGTAGGACATGGTCTGCGGAACGATCATCTGACATCAGCGCGCCCCGCCAGAACTCGGCCAGCGCTTCGGTAAGTTCATCGGTGAAGTCCGGGGAGAGCGCATCGGCAAGCTCGGCCGCGGTCGGCTCGTCCGGCGGTCCGGCGCCGAGCGACTGCCATAGCCCGCAGGTAAGCGCGTGGGTGCGCGTCAGCAGCTTGACGCCCTTGCCGTCGCGCAAGCCCAGCCGCCGGTCGATCAGTGTCCCGCCCGCGACCAGCCGCTCCACGAACGTCCGCTTGAACTCGGCCAACGACGCGAGGTCGAGCCCGTGCTCCAGCGTCGGCCGCAGCGCGTCCAGCCTCAGCAGCTCGCGGTGATGGTCGAGATGGGCGACGTAGGCCGTCAGGAACACGGCCGCCGGGTCGGCGCCGCGCGATGGATCCGATGGCGCGAATGCGTCTTCCACCAGGCCTACGACCCTGCCCCAGCTGTCCAGGAGCAGGGCGGAAAAGATCGCCTCCTTGGAGCGGAAGTACAGATACACCGTGCCCTTGGCGAGGCCGCAAGCCTGCGCGATCGCGTGTGCCGTGGGCAGGTCGCCGCGCCCGTCGCCGAACAGCGCGGCCGCAGCCGAGAGGATGGTCGCCCGGCGCGCCTGCTTGTCCTCGCCGCCGTAGGCCCGCTTAACCGCCACGCTCGGCCGCTCCCGCCCTGGCCGAGACCTTCGCGACGAAATGGCGGGAGAGCACGCGGTTGCTGAAGGCGGTCAGCTTGTTGAGCCGGCCCGCCACCACGCTTGGCCTGCCCGCGAACAAGGCATCCAGTCCGATCCGGGCCACCGTCTCCACCGGCAGGATCGTGCGCCGCAGGGCGGCAGGCGTTCTGAACCCGGAGGCCGTGTTGAAGCCCGTATCCATGAGCCCCGGCAGCAACGTGGTGACGCCGACGGCGGGGGCGAGCTCGACGTTCAAGGCTTCCCCAAGCGACAGGACATAGGCCTTTGCCGCGGCATACGCCGCCAGGTTGGGACAAGGGCTGAACGAGGCGAGGCTGCCAACGAGCAGGATGCGACCATGCCCGCGCGCTGCCATCCGCCGCGCGAGCAGA
>CAXTZG010000036.1:0-33975 GCA_964248625.1 uncultured Acetobacteraceae bacterium
AAGCGCCGCCAACATATCCCTTCCAATTCCGATTCATATGTCAATGAACAGACCGAGTTGGTAAGGCACCGCGTCGGTGAAACGGCTTCTAGAGCCACGTCAGTTTCATGTCAACGCGGTGACGGAGGTTTTTGCTTCAACAAAAATGGCGGGAAACCGCCATTTCTGTGATCCGGGGGGCTCGCGTTTACCAATCAAGCCGAAGTTAGCCGATATGCGCGAGGCGCATGAGCCACGATCGTCTCAAGCCGCATCCACCAGCGCACCGTTCACGATCAGCCCCTGATGACCGGCTGAAATCCTCACATCCTCGCCGTCATGAAGCTCACCTTGCAGGATCAGGCCGGCAAGCGGGTTCTGCAGGCTCCGCTGAATCACGCGCTTGAGCGGCCGGGCCCCATAGACCGGATCATAGCCTTCATTGGCCAACCAATCGATTGCCAGCTGGTCCAGCTCGAGAGCTATCTTTCGATCAGCCAGCAAAGCGCGCAGACGCTTGAGCTGGATGTCGACGATCCGCGCCATGTCGGTCTTCTGCAGACGCGCAAACAGGATCACCTCGTCGAGCCGGTTCAGGAACTCCGGCCGGAAATGCTCCCGCACCACCCGCATCACCTGAGCCTGCACCAGAGCGGTTGTCTCGCCCTCCGACTGGTTTGCCAGCAGATCCGAACCCAGGTTGCTGGTCAGCACGATGATGGTGTTGCGGAAATCGACCGTCCGACCCTGTCCATCCGTCAGCCGCCCGTCATCGAGCACCTGCAGCAAGATGTTGAAGATGTCCTCGTGCGCCTTCTCGACCTCGTCGAACAGGATGACCTGGTAAGGCCGCCGTCGTACCGCCTCCGTCAGCACGCCGCCTTCATCGTAGCCAACATAGCCTGGAGGGGCTCCGATCAGCCGGCTGACCGCATGCTTCTCCATGAACTCGCTCATGTCGATCCGCAGCAGCGCCCGCTCGTCGTCGAAAAGGAACTCCGCCAGCGCCTTGGTGAGCTCGGTCTTGCCGACGCCGGTCGGACCCAGGAACAGGAACGACCCGATCGGCCGGTTCGGATCCTGCAGTCCTGCACGCGCCCGACGAACCGCATTCGAGATGGCCTTCAGCGCATCCTCCTGCCCGACCACCCGGTCGCGCAGCTTGTCCTCCATGCGAAGCAGCTTCGCGCGCTCGCCTTCCAGCATCCGATCGACAGGCACCCCGGTCCAGCGTGAGACCACCGAGGCGATCGCCTCCTCGGTTACCGCCTCATTCACCAGCCGTGCCGCGTCGCCGTTTGTATCCTGCTTGAGGCCGATCTCGCTCTCGAGTGCCGGGATCACCCCGTACATCAGCTCGGAGGCACGTCCGAGATCGCCACGACGCTGTGCCATCTCGACCTCGGACCGCGCCTGGTCGAGCCGTTCCTTGAGCTTCTGGGTTTCGCTGACCCGGTCCTTCTCCGACCGCCAGTTCGTCGTCAATGCATCGGACCGCTCCTGCAGAGCGGCGATGTCGACTTCCAGCTTTGTCAGGCGGTCCCGGCTGGCGGAATCGTCCTCGCGACGAAGCGCCTCGCGCTCGATCTTGAGCTGCATCAGGCGCCGGTCCAGCTCGTCCAGCGCTTCGGGCTTGCTGTCCACCTGCATGCGAAGCCGACTGGCCGCCTCGTCCATCAGGTCGATCGCCTTGTCCGGCAGATAGCGGTCGGTGATGTAGCGGTTCGACAGCGTCGCCGCCGCCACCAGCGCCCCGTCGGTGATGCGGATGCCGTGATGGAGCTCGTACTTCTCCTTGATCCCGCGCAGGATCGAGATCGTGTCCGCGACCGTCGGCTCGCCGACGAACACCGGCTGGAACCGGCGAGCCAGGGCCTGATCCTTCTCGATATACTTGCGATACTCATCCAACGTCGTGGCGCCGATGCAGTGCAAGGTGCCCCGTGCCAGCTCCGGCTTCAGCAGATTCGAGGCATCCATCGCCCCATCCGCCCGGCCGGCGCCGACCAGGGTATGCATCTCGTCGATGAACAGGATGACCTCGCCGGCCGCACTCTCGATCTCCTTGAGCACCGCCTTCAGCCGCTCCTCGAACTCGCCGCGGAACTTGGCACCGGCGACCAGCGCGCCCAGGTCGAGCGCCAGCAGACGCTTGCCTTTCAGCGCCTCCGGCACGTCGCCATTGATGATGCGAAGGGCGAGCCCCTCCACGATGGCGGTCTTGCCGACGCCCGGCTCGCCGATCAGCACCGGGTTGTTCTTGGTCCGGCGAGCGATCACCTGGATGGTCCGCCGGATCTCCTCGTCGCGGCCGATCACCGGATCAAGCTTGCCGGTCCGCGCCACCTCGGTCACGTCACGGGCATACTTCTTCAGCGCATCGAAGCCGGCCTCGGCATTCTCGCCGGTGACCTTCCGGCCCCGGCGCAGCTCGGTCACCGCCTTCTCGAGCGCCTGCTTGGAGGCACCGGCCTGCACCAGGGCCCGGCCGGCCGGCTGGTCGGTTGCGGCCAGCGCCACCAGCAGGCGATCCTGGGCCACGAAGCTGTCGCCGGCCTTCTGCGCATCCTGCTGCGCACCATCCAGCGCCCGGACCAACTCCGGTGTCGCCTGCGGATGCCCGGCGCCGCCGCCCTGCACCTTGGGGAGACGGGCCAGCTCTGCTTCCACTGCGAGGCGAGCGACCTGCGGATCGCCCCCCGCGTTGCGGATCAAGCCGGAGGCCGCGCCCTCCTCGTCATCAAGCAACGCCTTGAGCAGATGCTCCGGCGTCAGCCGTTGATGGAAGTCGCGCAGCGCGATGGTCTGCGCTGCCTGCAGAAAGCCGCGCGACCGCTCGGTAAATTTTTCCAGATCCATTTTCCTGTCCCTCTTCAGCAGGCGACTGGCACGCCAACCGGCGCGAGCGGCGTCCCTCAAGAGGCGACGCCTTGCCGGTTGATATGCAACGAGATGTGGTGCCGCGGCGCTGATGCTCAAGAGCGACGACCTGTTCCGCCCCAAAGGACCGCCATGACTGCGCGCATCATCAAGGACGAGACGACCTGGGACGGCCATATCGGGCTGCACCGCCTGACGATCGAACAGAGCGACGTCGACAGCCAAGCGAAGACATTGATCCGCGAGGTGGCGGTCTCGCCTGCCGGCGCGGTGATCCTGCTGCGTCGGGGCCGGAACGGACCGATCATCCTGACGCGACAGCTTCGCGCTCCGGTGCTGTTCAACAAGGAAGCGCCGAGCCTGATCGAGTGCTGCGCTGGCAACCTGGATGGATCGCCGCCCACGCCGGCGGACGCCATGGCCGAGGCTGAGCGATCGGCCAGGCGGGAAGCCGAGGAGGAGACCGGTTGGCGTGTCGATACCATACGCCACCTGTTCACCCTTTACGTGAGTCCCGGCGTCAGCAGCGAGAAGCTGTATTTCTTTGTGGGCATCTGCAACGAACGCATCGGCAGCGGAGGAGGCTTGGCAGACGAGGGCGAGGCGATCGAAACGCTGGAGGTGACCCTTGCCCAGGCCTGGACAATGGTTACCGCCGGTGAAATCCAGGACATGAAGACTGTCCTGCTTCTACAGCATCTTCTGATCGAGCGTGTCTCGGCTGGCGATGATGGGAGCGCTCCGCCGATTGGTGATATCGGTCCGGCACCGACCAGCAGCTGAACCGCATCACTTCGCGCGATTTGGTAGGTGCTCCTGCCTCGATCGCCTTTATCGAAAACCGGCTGCGCCTTGTTAGCCTGCCAAAGCCATCGCGCCTGATGTCGCTACCGGCGGAGGGGAGACGGGGGCGGGCCGCAGGGCAGCGATCATGTCGTCATTGACCTGAACCAGCGGCCCGAGGGGCCGTCGGTCATCGCCCATCGCGGCGATGCTGTGCCGCATCACCCACATTCCGAGCGTGGCGAGATCGGACTTCAGCACGGGTGGCAGCCCGTTGCTCGACGAGCCGACATCCTTGAGCAGAAGCGACCAGAGCTGCTGGTTCTTGACAAGACCACGCATCCGCGCGTCCCGATCGGTTTCCTGCACAAGCAGCCGGTTGACGAAGGAGAACGCTGCCGCCTCTGTTTCTCGTGGCGAGAAGGCGCTGCCTTCGGACCGTCGATACTGATGTGCGCCGTAGCTCATGGCCGAATCCGTTCAGAGAAGTTGCGAGGGCTGGAACCGGGCGACCGGGCCCGGTTCCAGCTATCTGCGATCAGCCGCGGAACAGCGACAGGATCGACTGCGACTGCGAGTTGGCGATCGAGAGCGACTGGATCGCCAGCGACTGCTTCGTCTGCAGCGAGGTGAGTCGCGCGCTGGCCGCCGACAGATCGGCATCCGTCAGGCCGCCGACGCCGGTGGTCAGCGCGTCGCTGAGGTCACTGGTGAAGCTCTGCATGCCGGTGATCTGCTGCGTCGTCGCACCCAGGGTGGTGCTGATCGTGTTCATCTTGGTGATGGCGCCCTGGACGGTCGTGATCGCCGCCGCACTGGAGCTCAAGGCCGTTCCAGACTGAATGTCGACATTGGAACCGGTTCCAGTCGCCGCAGCGGCCGACGAGCCCGAGACGCCCTGCCCGGTCACGTTGATGGAGCCGTCATTCTGGATCACGGCGTTGTAGCCGTTGCTGTTCATCGAGTTGACGAGCTTGCCCAGCATCGTGCTTGTCGAGTCGGTTGTGGGGTCGACCAGAACGATGACGACGTGGTTCGCACCGGTACCCGACGACTCCGTCGACGTCGCCGCGGTTCCGGACGTGTCGAACTCGAAGGTCGTGGTGGTGTTGTCGCCGTTCGTCAGCGTGACGTTCGCGCCGTTGCCGAAGTCGGACGTCGACAGCGCCGCTTTGGTCGCGATGTTGACGCCCGTCTCCGCCGCATTAAGGACGGTCTGGTTGGCGGCAGTTGCCGTTCCGCCGGCCCCGAAGCCGGCCGACGTCAGGCCGAGAGCCGTGCTCAAGGTGGATGCCGTGCCAGCCTGGTTGCCGATGGTCAGCGTGGAGCCCTGCAGGCCGGTCACGATATTGGCGGTGCCGCTGGTGGCCTTGCTGTCCGCCGTCGAGGTCAGCACGTTGATGCCGTTGAAGGTGGAGTTGCGCGCATAGGAGTTGATCTGGTTGATGGCGTCGGCAACCTGGGTCTGCATGGTCGTCTGGTCGATACCCCCCGTGCCGGCCTGGGTGACCGTGTTCTGCAGGGTCTGCAGGGTGGAAGTGATGTCGGCAGCCGCCTTGCTCGCCGTGTTCACCACCTGCGCACCAAACGACAGGCTGTCCGACACGGCGGACAGGCCGGAGATGTTGCCGGCCATTGTCTGCGAGATCGCATAGATCGCCGGATTGTCGGAAGAGGACGACACCTTCTTGCCGGTCGAGACCTGGTTCTCGGTGTCGTTCAGCGCGCTGGTCGTCATCGACAGCGACTCCAGGGCAGCCATCGCGGCGGTGTTGGTATTGATGGAAAGCGTCACAGTTGTATCTCCAGTGAAAGGAAGCTCTGCTAGCAAATCATGGATACGTTAACGCAACCTCTACAGACAGGCTCACGCGGGGATTTGGTTTGGCTCCTCAGCATGAATCATCGTCCGCAGCAGCTTGAGCGCCTTGTAGAAGTCTTCGGCACGACATGACTCTTCAACCGCGCGCAATGCATCCTCTGTCTGCACAGACGATTCCTGTCGAAGGCGGGTCAGCAGAGCCTGCACGTCCTGCATGGCCTCGGCACGATCCTCGATCGGGCCCGCATAGAAAGTTTGCAGATGATAATACAGCTTTCGCATGGCTGTTTCTGCCTCGTGCTCCGCCATGATCTGCTTGCCGAACAGGAAGCGCGCCTGAGACACGAGCTCGATGCGGCACTTGTTGCGGAACCTGATCGTCGCGCCATTCACGACCATCATCTCCCCGGGGCGTAGTTCCAGAACGAGATGAGACATCCAGGCACCATATTCTTGCAGCGACCTGATCGCCGCCGACACAAGACGATCTTGCAGCCTTCTTCTTAACATCAGGTCAACGCGACGGCGCTCGACCTAAAGATAAGCTGCGAGCGACATCCCCTTCATGTCGGCAATCAGGCTGTAGGACGCCTGCAGCTGGTTCTGGGTCGCCGTAAGCTGGACGGACAGGGAGGCGGGATCGCTGTCCTTGATGCTGCCCAGCTGCGCCTTCAGCGCGTCGCTGAGCTGGCCCAGCGACGTCGCCCGCCCGGTCAGCGTCGTCTGCGTCTGACCCAGGGAGGCCACCGACATGGTCAGGCTGGCGCTCACGCCGGTCATCTGGGTGCTGGTGTCGTTGACCAGGGTCGCGAAGCCCGAGCTCGCGCTGTCGGCCTGGTCCAGGCTGCCCACCACCGCCAGCGCCCGCATCAGGTCTCGGATCGATGAGCCCGTCGAGGACGAACTGGCACTACCGCCCTGGGTGGCGACGAAGCCGACCGACACATGATCCTGCTCACCCACCGTCAGGCTGCGGGCGGAGGCGGTCGCCTGTGCGCCCGTCACGCTGAGCGCTGCGGAAAACACCGATTGTCCGGACGTGTTGTCGGCCGCCGCCGCGACGCTCGACCCCTCGACCGTGGTAGCACCGGTCGTGCCCACGGCAGCGACACTCGCCGCGATCGTCTGGAAGAAGCTGCTCTGGGTGATGGAGGACGGGTCGGTGACGGGTGCCGTGTCGGCTGCGTTTCCGGCGAAAACGTATTGCGAGCCATTCTGGGTATTCAGCAAGGATGCCAGCTCGGTCAGGGATTGCCTGGCCTGGAGCGCTGCCGTGGAAACCGTGGTCGCATTCTTGTCGCCCTGGAGGCTGGTCAGGGACGTCTGCAGGTTGGTGGCGATCGTGGTGATCCGTGACATCGCCGTCTGGGTGACGCCCAGCGTCGTTTGTGCCGACGTGATGTTGGTCTGCCAGCCGCCGATCTCGGTGATCTGCGGCTGCAGGTTCAGCGCCTGATAGGTCTGATCGCCCAGCCCGCCATAGCTGTCGGCAACGACGCCCGAAGACAGTTCGCTCTGCAGGGCCGTGGTCTGCGCGCCCAGCATGTCCACGCCCTGCGTCAGCAGAGCCATGTTCGCCGGGGCCGCGGTCGCGTTCTGGATGGTCATCACGTCGATCAGCCGTTGACTGCGGCGAGAAGGGCCGAGAACATGCTCTGCACCGCGCTGACGATTTTTGCATTCGCCGTGTAGGCATTCTGCAGCGCCACGATCGACGACATCTCGTCATCCACCGAAACGCCGGATACGGACGCGACCTTGGACGTCAGCGACGTCTGGATAGCGGTCTCGTTGGTCAGGTCGTTGCCAGCCTGGTTGATCGTCAGGGACTGGGCCGCCGTTACGGTGGAGGCGAGCGATACGATGTCGGTCGTGCCCGAATACGGAGCCGATAGCATGCCGGTCGCGCCAAGACCCGTCGTGGCAGCCGCCGGCTGGGTCACGCCCTTCTGGACGCTGGAACCCAGGGCATAATCGAGGACCCGGTCGATCAAGGTCGTGTCCGACGTGCCGCGAGCTGTGTTGATCGTGAAGGCCGATGCGCCGGTGCTGCTACCCGTCACGTCGCGGGTGCCGTCGCGGATGTCGCCGGGCGCAGCCGCGACGGCGGGATTGACCTGGATAACGTTGGCAAAGCCGACCTGCCCCGCAGGCGTTGGCGCAGTGGCACCGGTTCCTGGCAGGTTGCCGTTGCCGTCGGTGAACAGCGTGAGGCCCTGGGCGTCGAAACGCGAAGCGAGAGTCTGGGAGAACGAATCCAGCTCCGCCTGCATGGTCGGCAGCGTTTGGTCGCGAAGCACGAGATTGGCACCCAGCGATCCGCCTGTCAGGCTGGTCGTCACATCCTGGCCGTTGAGGCTGATGGCAGGAATGGAGCCGGGATAGGCGCTGGTCGCGCCGATGGTCGCATCGGCGGTCACCAGGGGCCCGGAGGTCGCGTGCGTCGGCAGAGCGAACCCGTTCGCGGTGGTGACCAGCATGTCGCCGTTCGCGGCTTCCTTGAACTTGACGGACAGCACGTTCGACAGCGACGTCATCGCGGTCGCACGCTGGTTCTCGAGATCGGCGGAGCTGATGTTGTTGATGCGGTTCTGGGCGATCTTGTCGGACAGGGTGCCGATCAACGCCAGGCTCGAGTTGGCGGTGGCGACCTCGTCGACGATCGACTCCTGCGCGGCTTGGCGCTGAGTCTGGTAGGCGGTGGCGGTGCTGTTGATGTTCGAGGTCAAGGTGCCGGCAGCGGCCAGCACGGCCTGCTGGCCTGCCGAGTTCGACGGGTTGGCCTCCAGGGTGATCAGGCTCGTCTGCAGATTGCCGACCGAATCCGACAAGGTGTTGCTGCTACCGGAGTCGGCGCTCGTCGAGCCCTGCAACGCCGCGATCGGCGCCAGCGCGTTGCTGGTCGTCGTCAGGGCGGAAACGGTCGCATTCTGCGTGTAGAGGCTGGCATCCAGAACGGTGTTGATGGTGCGGGTCGTCAGCCCGACGACAACACCATCCCCCTGTCCACCCGCCGTGGCGGACGAGACGGAGGATGTTTCTGCGGCATAGCCTGCGGTGCCGGCGTTCGCGACGTTCTGCGACGCCACGGCCATCTCGGACTGCAGAGCGGCGAGACCACTCGACGCGATGGCAAGAGACGTGCTGAGCCCCATATGGATACCTCGGTCGTTGCGGTGTCGACTCCCGTGGAAGCGGCCTCAATATGCTGCGAAGGTCTTAATGAATCATGAACGATCACTGCGTCATCGATAGAACCGTCTGCAGCATGGTGTTCGCCGTGGTCACCACCTTGGCATTGGCGCCGTACGCCTGCTGAGCGGTGATCAGCTTCGTGAGGTCGGTATCTAGATCGGTCGTGGAGTTTTCCACCGATGAGGTTTCCAGGGCGCCGGCGCCATTCTCGCCAGCCAGCGTGAGGTTCGCGCGTCCCGACCCGGAGGTCTCGGTGTAGGCCTGGCCATCCTGGGCAGACAGCGCGTTCGGATCGGCGAACATCGCGAGCGGCACCTTGCCGACGAGCTGCGTCTGGTTGTTGTCGAACTTGGCCATGATGTTGCCGTCAGACGTCATGGTGATGCCCTGATAGACGCCGCTGGTGATGCTGTCGCTGGTCGGCGCGGCGGCTGCGGCGCCTGTGCCGCTGCCAGTCGCCATGGTGGTGCCGGAAGACGATCCGATCGTGCCCAGGCTGACGCTGATCGCGCCGAGCGCGCTTCCGGACGCCGAAGGAATGGTGAAGGAGGCATCGGCGCCGCTCGTCGAGATTCCCGTGCCTCCCGACGGGGTGACCGATGCCAGCGTGCCGGAAGCGTCGAACGTCACGTTCGCCGACATGCTTGGCGCGCTGGCACCGTCCAGCGTCGCGGATACCGTCCAGGCGGAGGGGCCTGTGTTGCTCCAGTTCAGGGCAAGCGTGTGTGACTGTCCGTCCGTGTCATAGACCGTCGATGTCTGGCTGGTCGCTCCCGCCGTTCCGGTGCCGGCCGCCACGGCGGCAGCACTCGGCAGGCTGGCGGAATCGGTGACCTTGCTGGTCGCCGTGGGACGGAATGCGACGTTCGAGACGTTGATCGGCTGCAACGTCGTGGTGTTCAGCGCGCCGTTCGAGTCCACCATGTAGCCATTGAGATACTGGTTCGACGAGTTGACGAGATAGCCCTGGTTGTTCTGCGTGAAGTCGCCGTTTCTGGTGTAGTAGGCCGTGTTCTGGAAAGCCGGGGTCGAGCTTGTCGATTGACCGCTTTGCTCGTCGACAGAGAAAAAGCCATTGCCTGAGACGGCAAGCGCCAGGGCGTTCGTGCTGGAGGTGATCGTGCCCTGCGCCTCGTTCTCGTAGGCTGTCCTGGCAACAACCCCCCCGTTCGTGCCCTGGATATTGCTCGATGTCAGCACGAGGTCGGAGAAGTCGGTGTCGGTCGCCTTGTAGCCTACCGTCTGGCTGTTCGAGATGTTGTTGCTGATATCGCTGAAGGCATGAGATTGGGCGGTGAGGCCGCTCACTGCCGTGTTGAGTGCGCCAAAAATCGACATGCCTGATCTCCTGCCGGTGCACGCCGGATTGCGTGCTCATCCTCGAAGAGCAGAAAGCGTGCCAACCGGAAATCACCGTGTTTTGCGGCAGCTGCAGGCGATAGTCGCCTGGAGGCGTTGCGGCAACCGTGCCGGGCGGCAGATTATGCCGGGCAGTTCCTGCCCCGAGGCTGGCCAGTTCCGAGGCTGGAACACGATGGATTCGATGTCGGACTTGGCCCGCGCATTGCAAATGGCGCAGCGGGAGAACTGATCCATGTCGGCTGCATCCACAGACCTGAGCAACGCTGTCGCAAGGCGAGCGCATGGCGTGATCGGCACGAGAACGTCGACTGCCGGAGCGCACGCAGCCGATGCTGCATCGGAACGGTCGTTCCATGCCAAGCTTGCCGCCTTCATGCGGGATGCGCCGCCATCCTCGTCGCCCGTCAAGACACCGGCGGCCTCTTCACCAAATCTTAGCGCAACGCGGGCATCCTCGGCACTCGCACGAGCAGGCGTCGCGCCGGCCGCAGTCGCGGCTATACGGATACCGGCTGCGGTGACGAAGGAGACACAGGCGAGGCCGCCTGCAACAGGGAGCCAGATCATGCAGCCGGCTTCTCTCAAAGCCACTTCGGCACCGGGCACAGTGGAAGCCGGCGATGCGGATCAGGCTGATGACGCCAATGCATCGTCAGGTCCGGTCGGCAAGGCCGCGCATGCCGGTGCCGCAAGCAGCCGGCATGCGATAGCGAGCAGGGCTGCGGCGCAATCGGCTGACCCTGCGACCGGCACCGCGTCGTCGGCGGCGGTTCCGCCGAACCTGCTTCCAACGGCAGCCGCCGCCGCTGCGTCTTCGCCGCCACCGCCGATGCCCGGTTCCACCGCAACCGGTCCTGCGTCACCGGATGCAGGGACAGAGTCTGACGCTTCGGCGGGCGCCTCGCGCGGCATCGGTTCGGATGACGCGATCGGCGTCACGGATCCATCCGGCCAGACCACCCCGAACCAGGAGGCCTCCGGCGATCCCGGCGCGTCGACATCTTCTGATCCCGCCACTTCGTCCACCATCAATCAGGCGGCCACGTCGGCCGCCAGTAGTCGTCCCGGCACGACAAGCTCGACGGCGCCGCCATCACCGCGAGTCTCGATCTCCACGCCGGCCCTGGGTCCAGGCGCGGCGATGTCGGCGATGAACTGGTCCACGCTGGCCCTGTTGCAGGGCGGTTCGGCCGGCGCTGCCGCGCAGACTGCGAGCCCGTCGGCAGCACCCGTCCCACCCGCCTCCGGCATACCCGGCACCGACGGTCAGGCCGCCACCTCGGACGCTGCAGCCTCGACCGGGCAGCAGGCGGAAGCTGCTCAAGCCGATGTCGGGAGCACGGCGACAGGCAGGACATCCGCCGATACCGACGGCAGCGGACAGGATAACGGTGCAGGCACCGGGTCCCTCAGCGATGGCAGCCTGTCCGGAGTGGAGCCGGCGCCGGCAGCACTGCCGGTCGCAGCCGATCATCCGCATGCGCGCATCTCCCAGGACGACGCGCCTGCGGCCTCCGCGACCGCCGCAGCACCCGACGCGTCCGTCCTGACATCGACAAGCGTTGACGCATCCGCAACACAGCCGGGCCAGGCATCGGTGCCAACGCCAGGCAGCCTCCCCGGCCAGGCGGTCCCGGCCGGCCCATCCTCGGCTCTGGACATGCCTCCGTCCCCGGCGACGGCGACCACGCAAACATTTGAGCTGGCGTCCGCTCTGCATGGTGATCCGGTCGATGGCGCGGGAGCGCCGGCACAGGTCGGTGCATCGCTGCTGACGCTGGCATCCTCGGCGGACGGCAGCAGCCGGATGGCGATCTCGCTCCACCCCAAGGAACTGGGCGCGGTGCAGGTGCAGCTCGAACGGAGCGCCGACGGCACGACCAGGATCGTGGTCGCCGCCAGCGAGCCCGGGACGCTACGCAGCCTCATGACCAGTCAGGACCAGCTGCATGCGGCACTCGACGCAGCCGCGATCCCGACGGCCGGTCGTCATCTGAGTTTTGAGCTGGCCGCCCCCACCTCGCCGGCACCCGGCCATGTCGGCGCCCATCCTGACGCCGCGGCGGGATCACGTCCCGACGTCCCGATGAATGCCGACATGTCCGGCTTCCGCGACACGAACCGGCAGGAGACGAGCCAGTCACGGGACGACCGGACCGGCGGCTTCAGCGGACGCTCGCGCGACAGGTCGGACGATGCTGGCGCCGTGGGGGCCCTCGGCGCCGTTTCCATGCCGTCACCGCCATCCACGCGTCGCCTGCCGTCAGGCAGCATCAACATCACCGCATGATCAGCAAAAGAGGCATGCCATGAGTTCGACCATCTCGTCCTCCTCCGATCTTCTCACGGCTGCCGAGGCGGCGGCCAAGAAGGCGCAGGCGACCAATGCCGCCGCCAGCACATCGAGCACGAGCGGCAGCACCAGCAGCGACGCGCTGTCGTCGTTGACCAGCAACTACAACCAGTTCCTCAGCCTGCTCACGGCTCAGCTTCAGCATCAGGACCCGACCAGTCCGATGGACACCGACAGCTTCACCAGCGAGCTCGCCCAGTTCGCCGGCGTCGAGCAGCAGATCAACACCAACACCAACCTGACCCAGCTGCTGTCGCTGAACCAGGACAGCGAGGTCAGCCAGAGCACGTCGCTTGTCGGCCGCCAGGCGGTGGTCTCGTCGAGCCAGCTTCCGCTGCAGAACGGATCGGCCGAGGTGCAGCTCAACCCGACCACCTCCGGCACGGTGGACCTCGCCATCACCAACTCGGCCGGCACCGTGGTGAAGACGCAGACGCTGAACCTCAATGCCGGAACCACCGACTGGAGCTGGAACGGCCAGGACGACTCCGGCAACCAGCTCGCGGACGGCAACTACAACGTGGCCGTGGTCTCCGCCAGCGACGGAACCAGCGTTCCCGTGCCGTTCAGCGTGCTCGGTACCATCACCGGCGTCACCAAGGACGGCACCACCGGCGTCGACATACAGATGGGGTCGAGCTCGACCAACATGAGCAACGTGACGTCGCTGCTCGGCACGGCAACGGCGGCCTCCACCGGCTCGGGCAGCAGCTCGACCGGTTCCTGAAGCAGCGGTTCCGGCGAGACCGGCAGAAAATGCCGGGCCGTTAAGGATTAGGTAAGGGCGGACGGGCACACTTCCCTCACCGGCAAAATGCCGGTCTTTGGGGAAGAGCCATGATCCGGACCCCGTCCTTCATTCCGACCAAGGCGGCCGGCGCATGACGCCGCTGCTGGAAAGCCTGAAGGCGCTCGGCGCCACCAAGCTCGCGGCCATGGCAGCCGTCGCCGTGGGGATCCTGGCGATGCTTGCGGTGCTGGTGTCGCAGGGCGGCAGCCACCCGCAGATGGCGCTGCTCTACGGCGACCTGGACCTTCGCGAGGCCGGCCAGATGGCCGAGCAGCTCGAGAAGGCGCACATCGCCCATGAGCTCGGCGCGCAGAGCGACCAGATCCTGGTGCCGGCAGACCAGGTCGCGTCGGCGCGCCTGCTGCTGGCCAAGGGCGGCCTGCCGTCCGGCGGCTCGGTCGGCTACGAGATCTTTGATCGCGGCGACAACCTCACCGCCACCCAGTTCGAGCAGACGATCAACCAGACCCGCGCCCTGGAAGGCGAGCTGTCGCGCTCGATCCGGCTGATCAGCGGCGTCCGCGGCGCGCGGGTGCATCTGGTGCTGCCGCATCGCGAGCCGTTCGCCTCCGAGCAGATGCCGGCCCAGGCGAGCGTGCTGCTGTCGATGGCCGGCGCCGCCCGGATGGACCCGGAAGGCGTGCAGGCCGTCATCAACCTGGTGTCCGCCGCGGTTCCCGGGCTGAAGCCGCAGAACATCGCCATCGTCGACAACCGCGGCAGCGTCCTGGCGCGCGCGGGCAATCCGGTCGGCGACGGCGGCTCCGCGCAGGGCGTGGACGAGCTGCGCCAGTCGACCGAACTGCGGCTGGCGCGCGCCGTCGAGGAGATGCTGGAGCCGTCGCTCGGCGCCGAGCACGTGCGCGCCGAAGCCGCCGTCACCATGAACATCGACCAGGTGCACGAGACGCAGGAGAGCTTTGATCCGAACCAGCAGGTCCTGCGCAGCCAGCAGACGACCTCCGACAAGAGCCGCAACAGCGACGGCCAGTCCAACACCACGGTGCAGAACAACCTGCCCAACGCCAATGCCGGCCAGACGCAGTCCGGCAGCCAGGACGACCGGCAGGAGGAGACCAACAACTACGAGATCGGCAAGACCGTGCGCACCCTGATCCAGGACCAGCCGCGCCTCGCCCGGATCAGCCTGGCGGTCATGGTGGACGGCACCACGACCGCGATTGCCGGCGGCAAGCCGAGCTGGCAGCCCCGCAGCAAGGAGGAGCTGGACCGGATCTCCACCCTGGTGAAGACCGCGATCGGCTACGACGAGAAGCGCGGCGACACCGTCACCGTGGTGTCGATGCCGTTCACGGTCCACGACGTGCCGGACGCGGTGCCTCCGCCCGGCTTCCTGGGCCTGCATCTCGGCCGCGACGACGTCGTCCATGTCGGCCAGAACCTGCTGCTCGGCCTGTTCATGCTGCTGGCCCTGATCTTCGTGGTCAGGCCGATGGTCACCCGCCTGATCGAGACGCCTGCCCTGCCGGCACCTGGCGGCGCCCCTGCCGCGCTCGGCGTTGGAAGCAGCCTGCGGCCGGCACTCGCCGGACCCGCAGGAGCCGCCGGACCTGCCGGAAGCGACGCCGCCCTGATCGAGGACGAGAGCATGATCAGCCTGGCCAACATCGAGGGACAGCTGCGCGCCGCCTCCATCCGTCAGGTGGTCGACCTGGTGGGACGCCATCCCGAGGAAAGCCTGACCATCGTCCGCGGTTGGATCGCGAAGGAAACGAGCTCATGAGCATCACCCAGCTTCCCGGCGCGCAGCGCGCCGCCATCCTGATGCTCGCACTGGGCGAGGAGCAGTGCGCCCAGCTGTTCTCGATGATGCACGAGGAGGAGATCAAGGAGATCTCGCTCGCCATGTCGCAGCTCGGCAGCGTGTCTGCCGGCACCGTCGAGTCCCTTTGCTCGGAGTTCTCGCAGAGCATCAGCTCGGCCGGCATGCTGGTCGGCAGCTTCGACAGCACCGAGCGGCTGCTGCAGAAGTCGCTGTCGCGGGAACGGGCGGCACAGATCATGGAGGAGATCCGCGGTCCGGCCGGTCGCACCATGTGGGACAAGCTGGGCAACGTGAACGAGGCGGTGCTCGCCAACTACCTCAAGAACGAATATCCGCAGACGGTCGCCGTCGTTCTCGGCAAGGTCCGTCCCGGTCATGCCGCCCGCGTGCTGAGCCTGCTGCCGGACAGCTTCGCCATGGAAGTCATCATGCGCATGCTGCGCATGGAAAGCGTGCAGAAGGACGTGCTGGACAGCGTCGAGAAGACGCTCCGGTCGGAGTTCATGTCGAACCTCGCCCGCAGCACCCGTCGCGACAGCCACGAGATGATCGCCGAGATCTTCAACAATCTCGACCGTCAGGTCGAGGGCCGCTTCATGACGGCACTCGAGGAGCGCAACAGGGAGGCGGCCGAGCGGGTCAAGTCGCTGATGTTCACCTTCGACGATCTGGCCCGCCTCACGCCGGACGCCGTGCAGAAGCTCATGCGGGCCGTCGAGAAGGACAAGCTGCCGGTCGCGCTGAAGGGCGCGTCCGAGGACATCCGCACCTTGTTCCTCGGCAGCCTGTCCGAACGCGCCGCCAAGCTGCTGCGCGACGATATCGCCGCTCTCGGACCGGTGCGGCTGCGCGATGTCGACGAGGCGCAGTCGCAGATCCTGCTGATCGCCAAGGAGCTCGGCGCCCAGGGCGAGATCGAGCTGAACGAACGTCAAGACGAGCAGATGGTGTCCTGAGATGCACCCGCTTTCCGGTGTCCTCTATGCAGAAGACTTCGACATGCCCGAGCCGGCGCGCACGGCACCTGCGGCGGCCCCCACGCCGCCGCCGGAGCCGATCGTGCTGGAGCCCACCTTCAGCCTGGCCGACCTGCGGCATGCGGCCAAGCACGCCCAGGAGCAGGGACGTGCGCAGGAGCGGCAGGAAACCGAACTGAATGCCAACGCCCTCAGGGCAGACGCGCTGGGCCGCATCGCCGACGCGCTGAACCAGGCGCGCACCGAGGCGGCCCGCATCGCCGCGGACGCGGCCGCCGCCGTGGCGGAAACCGCGCTCGCCGCCGTGGCGGCCATGCTGCCCGCGTTCGCCAGGCAACGCGGCCAGGATGAAGCCGCCGCCCTGCTCCGCCTGCTGCTGCCGGCAATGTCGCACGAGCCCCGCTTGAGCATCCGCGTGCACCCGTCGATGCTGGAGGGTCTGCGTCAGGAAACGACGCCGTTGCTGCAGGACGGTCCGGCGGTGGTGGAGTGGCTGGAATCGGAGGCTCTGCCGCCCGGCGACATCAGCGTCCGCTGGCAGGACGGGATGATGGTGCGCGACGTCGGCATCCTTTGCGCGCGCATCGTCGCGCTGATCATGCCGGGCCTGCAGACCGAAACAATTAAGGAGACGAATCATGGCCAATGAGATTGATCTTGCAGAACTCGCCGACTCTCCCGCCCTGCAGGATAATGGCGTTCCGCGCAGCGCGCAGGACCTGGAAGCGGTCTACGATATTCCGGTCACCGTCAGCGCCGTGCTGGGAAAATCGACGATGCAGGTGAGCCAGCTGCTGAAGCTCGGCCGCGGCGCCGTGGTCGAGCTCGACCGCAAGCTCGGCGAGGCGATCGACATCTACGTCAACAACCGCCTGATCGCACGCGGCGAGGTCGTAATGGTGGACGACAACCGTCTCGGTGTGACAATGACCGAGATCATCAAGTCGGAGCGGGGCTTCTGATCATGTCGTCTGCGCCACGCACTGCCTCCGGATGCGCAGCATGCGCGTCCTGATCATCGGCTCCCTGAACGGCGAGCTCGGCAAGGCGGCGCAGATCGCCGTTTCCCGCGGAGCGCTGCTGGACCAGACCGACGATGTGCCGGCAGGGCTCGCCCGTCTGCGCCGGGACGCGCGCTGCAACCTCGTGCTGTGCGAGATCGGCCTGCCGATCGCCACCCTGGTGCAGGGGCTCGCGCGCGAGCGGATCGTCCTGCCGGTGATCGCCTGCGGCTCGGAAGACGATGCCGATGCGGCGGTCCGGGCAGTGCGCGACGGTGCGCAGGATTTCCTGCCGCTGCCGCCCGATCCGGAGCTGATCGCCGCCATGCTGCAGGCGGCATCGGGGGAAAGCCACGCGCTGATCGCGCGAGACCCCGCGATGCTGGCCACCATCCGCAGCGCCGAGCAGGTCGCCCGCTCCGACGCCTCGGTGCTGATCACCGGCGAATCCGGCACCGGCAAGGAGATCGTGGCGCGCCACATCCACCGCCGCTCGCGTCGCGCCGATGGTCCGTTCATCGCCCTGAACTGTGCCGCCATCCCCGAGCATCTGCTGGAATCTGAGCTGTTCGGGCACGAGAAGGGCGCCTTCAGCGGCGCGGTCGCCCGGCGCATCGGCCGCTTCGAGTCGGCCGAAGGCGGCACGCTGCTGCTGGACGAGATCAGCGAGATGGACGTGCGGCTGCAGGCCAAGCTGCTGCGCGCGATCCAGGAGCGCGAGATCGACCGGCTCGGCGGGCAAAGCCCGGTGCGGGTCGATGTCCGCATCCTCGCCACCAGCAACCGCGACCTGCGCGCCGAGGCGGCGGCCGGCCGCTTCCGCGAGGATCTGTTCTTCCGTCTCAACGTGGTCGGGCTCGAGATCCCGCCGCTGCGCCGGCGTCCGGCCGACATCCCGGTGCTGGCAGCCCATTATGTCCGCCATTACGCGCAGGCGAACGGCGTCGAGCCGCCGCCGCTGTCCGAGGCGGCACTCGACCGGCTGGCGGGGCACGCGTGGCGCGGCAACGTGCGCGAGCTCGAGAACGTCATGCACCGTGCGGTGCTGGTGGCCCAGGGCTCGTCGATCGAGCCGCCCGATCTCGGCCTGATCCCGGCCGTGCGCGAAGCGGCCGTCGCCACCGCGGAGACGGCGGAACCCGCACCCGGGCTCGCCGGCTTCGTCGGCCGCCGCATGGAGGAGGTCGAGCAGGCGCTGATCCTGGAGACCCTGTACAGCACCGCCGGCAACCGCACCCATGCCGCGACCATCCTCGGCATCTCGATCCGCGCGCTGCGCAACAAGCTGCGCGACTACGCCAGCCAGGGCGTATCCGTCCCCCCGCCGCTGCTCGGCCTCGGCACCGGTGCCACGGCCTGACGCATGGGCGACTCGATCATCCCCGCCGACGCCGCCCCGGCCGGCCGTGCCGGCTTCGCGCTGCCGAAGCTGACGCTGCCCGGCGGCAGGTGGCGCGGCTACATGCCGGGCACCGACGTGGGCCTCGCACTCGGTGTGGTGGCGCTGCTGTCGGTGCTGATCCTGCCGCTGCCGACGATGATCCTCGATCTGGGCCTTGCCCTGTCGGTGACCGCCTCGGTGCTGGTGCTGATGGTGGCCCTGTTCCTCAAGCGCCCGCTCGACTTCACCTCCTTCCCGACCCTGCTGCTGCTGACCACGCTGCTGCGCCTGTCGCTCGAGGTCGCCACCACCCGGCTGATCCTCAGCCGCGGCAACGAGGGTCCGACCGCCGCCGGCCACGTGGTGGCGGCCTTCGGCGGCTTCCTGATGGGCGGCGATGTGGTGATCGGCCTGATCCTGTTCGCCATCCTGCTGGTGGTGAACTTCATGGTCATCACCAAGGGCTCCGGCCGCATCGCCGAGGTGGCCGCCCGCTTCAGCCTCGACGCCATGCCGGGCAAGCAGATGGCGATCGACGCCGAGCTGTCCGCCGGCGCCATCACGGACAAGGTCGCCCGGGTCAGGCGGCGCGAGCTCGAGGAGGAGAGCGGCTTCTACGGCGCCATGGACGGTGCGGCGAAGTTCGTGCGCGGCGACGCCATCGCCTCGCTGCTGATCACCGTCATCAACATCATCGGCGGCCTGGCGATCGGTCTCGGCCGGCACGGCATGGCGTTTGCCGACGCCGCTGCCACCTACACCACCCTGACCGTCGGCGACGGGCTGGTGTCGCAGATCCCCGCCCTGCTGGTTTCGACCGCGTCGGGCATCGTGGTAACCAAGGGCGGCACCGAGGGTGCTGCGGACGTGGCCCTGGTCCGTCAGCTCGGCGGCAATCCGAAGCCGATGGCGATGGCAGCCGGTGCTGCCGCCGTGCTGGCGCTGATGCCGGGCCTGCCGGCGCTGCCGTTCCTGGCACTCGGCGGCCTCGCCGGCGCCGCGGCCTGGATGCGCCACCGCACGCCTGCCCGCACCGAGGCCGAGGAGGAGGCCGCCTCGATCGTGTCCGCCGCACCGGCCGAGCCGCCGATTGCGGAAGCGATGCGCATCGACATGATCCGGCTGGAGCTCGGCTACGGGCTGCTGCCGCTTGCCGGCGGCGACCAGCCGAAGCTCACCGAGCAGATCAAGGCGCTCCGGCGCACCATCGCCAGCGAGATGGGCTTCGTGCTGCCGCCGGTGCGCATCCAGGACAACATGCAGCTCGGCGCCGACGGCTACTCCATCCGCATCAAGGAGATCGAGGCCGGCAAGGGCGAGCTGCGGCCCACCCGCTTCCTGGTCATGGACCCGCGCGGCGGCGTGCCGGACCTGCCGGGCGAGAAGACCACCGAGCCGGCCTTCGGCCTGGTGGCGCTCTGGATCGACGCCGCGCACCGCGAGGAGGCGATGTTTCGCGGCTGCACCGTGGTCGATCCGGTCAGCGTGCTGACGACCCACCTGACCGAGGCCGTGCGCGAGACCATGGCCGAGCTGCTGTCCTATTCCGAAACGCAGAAGCTGCTCGACGAGCTGCCGCGCGAGCAGCAGAAGCTGGTCGCCGACCTGATCCCGTCGCAGATCTCGATGGGCGCGGTGCAGCGCATCCTGCAGGCGCTGCTCGCCGAGCGCATCTCGATCCGCGACCTGCCGACCATTCTGGAGGGCATCCAGGAGGCGTGCGGCGTCGGTCTGCGGGCCGTGCCCTCCATGGTCGCCCATGTGCGCGCCCGTCTTGCGCGCCAGATCAGCGACTCGCTGATCGGCGGCAACGGCTACATCCCGCTGCTTCCGGTTTCGCCCGAGTGGGAGGAGGCGTTCCTGGAAAGCCTGGTCGGACCGCCGGACGACCGGCAGCTGGCGATGGCGCCGAGCCGGCTCAACGAGTTCATCGTGCGGCTGCGCGCCGCACTCGATGCCGCGGGTGCGGCCGGGGAGTCGCCGGTCGTGCTGACCAGCAGCGGGATCCGGCCGTCGGTGCGGGCGATCGTCGAGCGGCTGCGGCCGGCGACCCCGGTGCTGGCCCAGGCCGAGATCTTCCCGCGCGTCCGCATCCGGACGATCGGCACGATATGAGCGACCGCCGCGACCTGATCGCCCGACCCGCAAGGCGATCCGATGCGGATTAGGATCTTCCGCGCCGGCAGCTTGGCCGAAGCCATGGCGCAGGTGCGCGACGAGCTCGGCCTGGACGCGCTCATCCTGGCGACGGCGAGCCAGGGCGGGCTGGTCGAGGTGACGGCCGCCCTGGAGCCCGAGGACGAGCCGGATCCGCTCGCAGCCCCGTTCGAAACGCCGGCCTCCCCGGTCCTGCCCGGACCGGTCGTTCCGGCGCCCGCCGCCCAGCCAGCGGACGCGCTGCACCGGCACAGCCTGCCACCCGCCCTCCTGTCGGCCCTCCGGCAGGGCCAGCTCGACGTCGCCTGCAGCCGGCTGTTCCGCTTCTCGCCGCTGCCGCTGGATGCGGCCGGCCCACCCCTGCTGCTCGCCGGGCCACCGGGTGCCGGGAAGACGCTGACGGTGGCCAAGCTGGCGGCACGGCTGGTGATGGAAGGCTACCGGCCGATGGTCATCACCGCCGACGAGCAGCGTGCCGGCGCGGTGGAGCAGCTTGCCGCCTTCACGCGCCTGCTGGGACTGACGCTGATCGCCGCCGGACGGCCGGACATGCTGGCCCGGGCGCTGGGACGACGCGAGCCCTTGTCGCCGGTGCTGATCGACGCGCCGGGGCTCGACCTGCTCGACCCGCGGCAGGAGGAGCTGCTGGCCTCTCTCGTCGCCGCCGCGAACGCCCGCATTGCCCTGGTGCTGCCGGCAGGCCTGGACCCGGTCGAGGCCGTCGACATCGCTGCGGCGCACGCGGCGCACGGCACCGAGCTGCTGGTCGCGACTCGTCTGGAGCGGGCTGCCCGTCTCGGCGGCGTGCTCGCCGCGGCACATGGCGCCGATCTCGCCTTGACCGAAGCGGGCGTGGGAACCGGCGTCGCGGACGGGCTGGCGCGGCTGACGCCCACGAGCCTGGCCGCCCGCCTCGCCGAGGCGCCGCCCGCCCGCGGCAACGCGCCCGCGGCACCCCTGCCGGCAGCCACGATTCCCGCCGCGCCGGCTCCTCCCGTGGCGGCGGTGGCCGGACGCAGCACGCTTGCCCTGCACATCGCCGCTCAGGCCGGCGCCCAACGCAATCCTTCCTGGAAGACGAACCCATGACGGCCACGCTGCAGGGTCTCCCGGCTTCGACAGCCCGCGGCGACGAGACCGTTCCCGCGCGGCTGGGCGGCAGCCGCCTGATCGCCGTCGCGTCCGGCAAGGGCGGCGTCGGCAAGACGTGGCTGTCGATCACGCTCGCCCAGAGCCTGGCGGCGCATGGCCGACGGGTCCTGCTGGTGGATGGCGATCTGGGGCTCGCCAACGTCGACATCCAGCTCGGCCTGACCCCGCGCCACGATCTGGCGGCGGTGCTGTCGGGTCGGCGCGACCTGGCCGACGTGATCATCCGGCACGCCCCCCACCTGTCCAACGTGTCGTTCGACATCCTGCCGGGGCGATCCGGCGCCGCATCGCTCGCGACGCTCGAGCTCGGCCTGCTCGATCGGCTGCTGCAGTCGATCCGCCGGCTGGAAGGCTACGACATCGTGCTGCTGGATCTTGGAGCCGGCATCGATCCGGCCACCCGGCACATGGCGGCCTGCGCCGACACGCTGCTGGTGGTGTCGACCGACGAGCCCACCGCCCTGGCCGACGCCTACGCGGTGCTGAAGCTGCAGGCACGCGACCGCACCGCGCGGCAGGGCGACGTCGATCGGCAGGCTGCCGCTCAGGCGGCCGAGGCGCCGGACGATGTCCGCCTGGTGATCAACCAGTCCACCAGCCTGGCCAGCGGCCGGCGCACCTATGACGTGCTGGCGCGTGCCTGCAGCACCTTCCTGGGCAGGGCACCGCAGCTTGCCGGCGTGATCAGGCGCGACAACCGCGTTCCCGATGCCATCCGGCGCCAGACCGGATTGCTGACCCGCCATCCGAACGCGCCGGCTGCGGAAGATGTCGGCCGGATCGCCAGCACGTTGCTCGACAAACCGTCCGTCTGACCATGGCCGGCAAGATAGGCGTCGGCATGCTCATGGTGCATTGCAACGCTCCTGCAACCATTGCCCGGTATCCTGCGATCAAGGTGCATGGCAGGGGTAAGCACCATGAGCCGAAGGAGCGACGACGTGCCGGCGACGAATGCCTCATTCGACACCTGGCTGCAGACCCGTCTGCAGCGCTTATACGACGAGACCCTTGACGAGCCGGTTCCCGACGATCTCCTGAAGCTGATTCCGGATCCGTCCGACACCGGACGTCGCTGAACGGTCGGCTCCGCGGAACCAGGTGGGATGGGCATGCGCATCAGCGTCATCCAGATGTCTCCCGGCAGCGTCAAGGCGGAGAACATCCAGCAGGCGCGGCGGCTGATCGAAGACTGCATCGCCAGCGATCGCCCGGACCTGATCGTGCTGCCGGAGGTCTGGACCTGTCTCGGCGGCGACCAGGCGACGAAGTTCGAGAATGCGGAAAGCATTCCGGACGCTGGTTCCAATGTCGCCGGGGAGGAAGCGTTCGAGTTCCTCAGGCAGATCGCCCGCGCCAACCGGATCCATGTGCATGGCGGCTCGATCGGCGAGCGCGATGGCGACCGGCTGCTGAACACCAGCCTGCTGTTTGGGCCGGACGGCGATCTGCTGAGCCGCTACAGCAAGATCCATCTGTTCGACATCACCACGCCGGGCGGCGTCGGCTACCGCGAAAGCGACACCTATCGGCCGGGCCGCACGATCGCGACCGCGCGTATCGCAGGACCGTCCGGCGATCTCCGGGCAGGGCTCGCGATCTGCTACGATCTGCGGTTCGGCGAGCTGTTCCACCGTTTGCGTCATGACGGCGCTGAGCTCGTCCTGCTGCCGGCCGCCTTCACCGCCGAGACCGGGGCCGCGCATTGGGAGTCCCTGCTGCGCGCGCGCGCGATCGAGACGCAGTGCTGGTTTGCGGCCGCCGCCACGGTCGGGCCGCATCGGGACGGCGCTGGCCGCACCAACTTCACCTACGGTCATTCCATGGTGGTCGATCCGTGGGGCACCGTCGTGGCGCGAGCCTCTTCCGGTCCCGGCTGGGCCACCGCGCGTCTGGACCGCGAGCAGACGCGCCGGATCCGCGCCGACATGCCGGTGATGGACCATCGGCGGCTGGTGTGAGCGAGGCTGCCAGGGTCGACGAGCCGAGAACGTCGTTCTGGTCACCTGGCACGGTGCTCAGCCGCCTGGCGTTCGTTGCCGCTTCGAACGCCTTGTCGCAACAGAGCCTGCAGCGTTTCGCCAGCCTCTACGGCAACGTGCCGGTTGCGGATGCCGAGGTCGTCGTCTGCCTTGGCGGCGATGGGTTCATGCTCGAGACCCTGCACACGGTGCTGCTGAACAACACGCCGGTCTACGGCCTCAATTGCGGCTCCGTCGGCTTCCTGATGAACCCGCTGGTCGAGGAGGACCTGCCGGGCCGGCTGGTGCGGACCCAAGCGGCGGTGCTGCACCCGCTGCGGATGCACGTGGTGACGCAGTCGGGGCTGGTCGAGGAGGCGCTGGCCCTTAACGACGTCTTCCTGTTCCGGCAGACCCGTCAGGCGGCGAAGATCCAGATCAGGGTCGATGGACGCGTCCGGCTGCCGGAATTGGTCTGCGACGGGGTCCTGGTCGCGACGCCGGCGGGGTCGACCGCCTACAACCTGTCGGCGCACGGACCGATCGTACCGCTTTCGGCGGATCTGCTGCCGCTGACGCCGATCAGCGCGTTCCGGCCGCGACGCTGGCGCGGCGCCTTGCTGCCCAGCTCGGCCGATGTCGAGTTCACCATCCTGGATGGCGAGAAGCGGCCGGTCGCCGCCGTCGCCGATTTCACCGAGGTGCGCGACGTCCTGTCCGTCGCCGTCAGCGAGGACCGCAGCCTGAGGACGATCGTGCTGTTCGATCCGGACCAGAGCCTGTCCGAACGGATCATCGTCGAACAATTCACCGTCTGAGCGCCGGTCCCGGCAACCATCGTGGGCGGTCGGCAGCGTGACCGGCGCGGTGAGGCAATAAGGACGCCGCAACCGCGTCGGTCAGCTCGGCCGACGGCAACAGGGGCACGCGTTGGCATCAGCTGGACGCACTATGAAACGGGGGCGGGCGTCTCACAAGATGAGACGCCCTATTTTCACCACAAATCAGCGAGGATCGCCGCGCCTCCGCTCAGGCGGCGGACAAGATGGCGCAGGGTTGCGCACCGTATGCCGCCGGAACGGGCTCGGCGACGGGCATCGCATCGTCGCGCAGCATGTAGCCGCGGCCCCAGATGGTCCCGATCAGGTTGCCCGCGCCGGCCAGCTGCAGCTTCTTGCGCAGCTTGCAGATGAAGACGTCGATGATCTTCATCTCCGGCTCGTCCATGCCGCCATAGAGGTGGTTCAGGAACGCATCCTTGGTCAGCACGATGCCCTTGCGCAGCACCAGAAGCTCCAGGATCGAATATTCCTTGCCGGTCAGATGCACCACCCGGCCCTCCACGGTCACCTCGTGGCTGTCGAGGTTGAGCTCCAGATTGGCGATCTGCACCACGGGGGCGGCGTAGCCCTTGCTGCGACGCAGGATGGCCTGGATGCGCGCCACCAGCTCGCTCTGGTCGAACGGCTTGCTGACCACGTCGTCGGCGCCGGCGGCGAACGCCCGGATCCGGGCCGCTGCCTGGGTGGTCGCAGACAGCACCAGGGCGGGAACCGGGTGACGGGCGTGACGCATGCGACGAACCAGGTCGCTGCCGTCCATGTCCGGCAAGGAAAGCTCCAGCACGGCGAGATCGTAGTCGTAGTGACGCAGCATCTCGAGCGCTTCCTCGCCGAGATCGGTATGATCAACCGTGAAGCCGGCGTTCTGCAGGATGCGGGTCAGGCCCTGCGCGGCTACGACATCGCCTTCGACAAGAAGAACTCTCATGATTTCTACTCCAGGTTTTGCTGAGAAATTAATACTACCTATGCGTGTCATGCCGCAAGCGTTAATCGATCGCTTACCGAAATTAACCGGCGCCTGCACGTCTTGTTAATGATCCTGTGCTGAAATGACTTTAACCGCCGTCCTTGAGATGCGACGTGCGGTTTGGAGGCTTTCGGCATGACCGATCTGACGAGCAGGCTGGAGGCGATTCGCGATGGGCTGGCATCGCTGCCGTCCGCACGCATCCGCGGCCGCGTCGCGGGTGTGTCCGGTCTGGCGGTCGAACTGGCCGGGCTCGACGGCCATGTCGCCGTCGGCGACCGGATCATGCTGCATCCGCGTGGCGAAAAGCCCGTGCCGGCCGAGATCGTCGGTTTCCGCAACGGCCGGGCCAGCGCGATGGTCTACGGACCGCTCGACGGGCTGGGCCCGGGCAGCGTCGCCGAGCTCGATATCGGCGGCAGCGATGCCGCCCGGGGCGGCAGCCTGGCCGTCTCCGACCGGTGGCTCGGCCGGGTGATCGACCCGCTCGGACGTCCGCTCGACGGCAAGGGTCCGCTGCCGTGCGGCAGCAGGCCGCGGCCGGTGCGCGCGGCACCCCCCGATGCCACCGGCCGCGCCCGTCTCGGGCCGCGCCTCGATCTGGGCGTGCGCGTGCTCAACAGCTTCACGACCTGCCGCACCGGACAGCGCCTCGGCCTGTTCGCAGGCTCGGGCGTCGGCAAGTCCACCCTGCTCTCGATGCTGGCGCGTCACACCGACTGCGACGTCGCGGTCATTTCCCTGGTCGGAGAACGCGGACGCGAGGTGCGGGAGTTCCTGGAAGACGATCTGGGGGAGGCGGGCCTGGCCCGGTCGGTGGTGGTGATCGCGACATCGGACACGCCGCCCTTGATGCGACGCGAGGCGGCCTACGCGGCCATGGCCGTCGCCGAGCATTTCCGCGACGAAGGCAAGTCGGTGCTGCTGCTGATGGACAGCGTGACCCGTTTCTGCCTAGCCCTGCGCGAGATCGGCCTGTCGGCTGGCGAGCCCCCCGCAACGCGCGGCTATCCGCCCAGCGTGTTCGCCGAGCTCCCGCGCATGCTCGAACGCGCCGGTCCAGGGCCGACGCTGGTCGACCGGCCGGCGGGCCAGATCACGGCGCTGTTCACCGTCCTGGTCGAAGGCGACGACCATAACGAGCCGGTCGCGGACGCCGTGCGGGGCATCCTGGACGGGCACGTGGTCATGGACCGCCGGATCGGCGAGGCCGGGCGCTATCCGGCGGTGGACGTGCTGCGCTCGCTGTCCCGGTCGGTGCCCGGCTGCAACAGTCCGGCCGAGAACGCCCTGATGCTTCGCGCCCGCTCGCTGCTCGCCCTGCATGCCGACATGGCGGACATGGTCCGGCTCGGCGCCTACAAGGCCGGCACCGATCCGGCGGTGGACGAGGCGGTGGCGCTGGCGCCCAGGATCGAGGCCGTGCTGCGCCAGACCCGCAACGACAGCACCTCGATCGAGGACAGCTTCGCCGCCCTAGCCCAGGCCATGACCCCGATGGGAACCGTCCGATGAGCCGCGATCCGCTCCGCACCATGCTGCGCGTGCGACAATCCGCCCTGGACGAGGCGCAGAAAGCCGTCGCCGACGCCTACCGACTGGAGCAGGAGACCTCGCTGGGCGCGGAAGCGGCGGCCAACGCGCTCGCGCAGGAGATGCAGGTGGCGACCAGTCTCGCCGGCGGAGACGATGCGGTCGAGGTCTTCGCGCGCTGGCTGCCGGTCGGACGGCGGAACCTCAAGCGGGCTCACGACGCCCAGCGGGATGCCACGGCGGCCCTTGACTGCGCCCGCGCCATGCTGGCTCTCGCACGCGCGGGCGTTCGTTCGGTCGAATGCCTGATCGAGGAACGCCAAACGGAGCGGATGCTGGAGGAAGGCCGTCGCGAGCAGCGCATCCTGGACGAGGCCGGCAGCCTTCGGGCGACGCACCAGCCGCCGCCCTTGTGCTGACGCTCCGGAGCTCGGAATTACCGGCGGCGACGTCCGGGCAGCAACCTGCGCAGCGCCGACCAGGTCGTCCGCCCGGCGAACCGGCCGGCAGGCCCGACGACGACGCTTGTCGCCGCGGTCAGGGTCAACGCGCTTTTCAGCTCCGACAGGGAGCGGTCGCGCGTGATCCGCGCCTCGACTTCGAGCGGGTCCGGCACGGTGCCGCGACCAAGCAGCAGCAGGATGCCCGCCACGACCACGTCGAAGCCCAGCACGATCACCGATGCCCAGACCTTGCCGGTGTTCACCGGCCCGTCGAACAGCGTCCACAGCACGACATGCACGAAGGCGAGCGCGAACAGCCCGAACACCGCTGCGGCGGCGAGAAAGGCGCCCTGCCGGCCGAAGCGGAGCGCCTGACGCTTCAGCCGCAACGCTTCCGCGGCAGCTGCAATCCTGGCGAGCTCGACGGTTCTCATGATCCTGCCCTCATCGCGCGATGCGCCCGATCAGGTAGCCGACCGCAGCCGCGATGCCGATGGCGATGATCGGCTGGTTGCGGACCTGGGTGGTTACGGTGTCCACCTGGGCGGCGGTCACGTCGCGGGCGCTCTTCACCGCCGTGTCGGCCTTGCCGGCGACATCCGCCAGGGCCGGGGTGACACGCTGGCTGATGAGCTGCTCGACCTGGGTCCGCAGGGTCTGGATCTGGTCCTGGGTATCATCGGTGACATCCTTCACCTTGTCCGTGACCTTCCTGGTGAAACCCATGACCGCATCCTCGTCTGACAGGCCTGACGAACGTGGTCTTGCCGATCAAGTTGCATGGTGCGAACGAACCGCATGGCGAACAGCACGCGACCGCGACTGACGATCGAGACGATCAGCGCCCTGCAGCCCGGACGGGTCGGCGGGCTGCTGCGCGAGATCTCGTTCCAGCTGCCGGCCGGCCGCTGCGTGGCGCTGCTCGGGGATCGGCAGTCCGGTGGCGGCATGCTGCTCGACGCCATCGCCGGACATGGCGGGATCACCTCCGGACGGATCCTGCTCGACGGCGTCCCCCTCGGCGCGTCAACTGCCGCCGCGCGGCGGTTCGGCATCGTTTCCGCGCGCGATCCGTTGTTCCCGCACCTCAGCGTGCGCGGCAACATCGCCTTCCCGCTGCGGGTGAACGCAATGCCTTCCGGCGAGCGGGACCGCCGTGTGGACGAGACCGTGGCGCTGCTCGGGCTTGAGGCGCTGGCCGGGCGTCGGCCCGCCGGCCTGGACGAGGCGGCCCGCATCCGCACCGCCATCGCCCGCACGCTGGTGCTGGACCCGCCGGTGATGCTGCTGGACGATCCGTTCGCCGGCCTGGAGCCGTCGCCGCGCCAGACGCTGCAGCGCCTGCTGCGCCGGCTGGTGCGGGCGCGCGGCCTGACGGTGCTGCTGACCACCAGCGACCGCGACGAGGCCATGCTGCTGGGCGACGAAGTCGGCGTGCTGGAAGGCGGCCGGCTGCACCAGGTGGCCACGGTGCCGACGCTGCTCGATCGTCCGGCCGACCCGACGGTCGCGCACCGGCTGGGCGATGCCAACCAGCTGACCGGCCGCATCGTCCGCCTCGACGACGAGATCGCCACCGTGCGCCTGAGCTGCGGACACGAGATGGAGGCCGAACCCGGCGACGGGCTGCAGGAAGGCGATGCCTGCATCCTCTGCATCCGGCCCGACCGCATCGCCACCGCCTTCGTCAGCCGGCCCGGCCTCGAGGCGGGCACGAATGCCCTGCCGGCCACCCTGGCCGAGGCGGTTCATCTCGGCGACCACCTGCGCCCGCGTTTCCGCCTCCCCGATGGCAGCGAGCTGCTGGTGCGTCGGCCGCCGGCGGCCCTGGCCAGCGAGCTGCGACCCGACCGGCCGGCGCTGCTGGCCTGGCAGCCGCACCAGGCACGCGTGTTCGGAGTGCCTGCGGACTAGCCCGACTGATGCAGCGTGCACGGGACGTCCTCCAGGCGGCTGTTCCAGCCCGAGGCTTCTTGCTCTAGGCTCCGTTGCTCTCGTTCCGGCGCCTCTGCCGGGAACACTCATCCACCGATAAGCCGGTCGTCATCACCGAGCCCGTGCCGAGACAGATCCCAGCGTGACATCGCCTTTCCAGAAGGTGGCGCCGGCCTTGTCGTCATGACGATGCGCCGAGATGCCGCCGTCCGTCCGTCACGCCCGCTCACGGCGCGGTCCCGAGCGATCCCGGGCGCGCGGGCAGCGCGGAGCCTGCTTTGCGGCGGGTTCTGGCTGGCATCGGCGGCCGCGGTCCCGTCCCGCGGCGCCGTCGAGCATCCGAAGGACCCGCCGGGCCGCCCAATTGTCGTCGTCACGCTGGGCGGCGCGCTGCAGGAAGCGCAGCAGAAGCTGTTCTTCGGCCCGTTCACCGCCGCGACGCGGATCGCCATCCATGCCGGAAGCTGGGACGGGACGCTGGCGATGCTGCAGAACCGTGCCCGTGCGGGTGCCGATCCTGGCGATCGCGACCTGATCCTCATGGACGACATATCCGTCCGCATCGCCTGCCGGCAGGGGCTGCTGCTGCCGCTGGACATGGCCGCGTCCGGGGCGAGCCGGACGGAGGATCCCGACGCGGCCAGCCCGTGCGGGCACGAGGCGTTGCGGACAACCCTCGTGCTGGCCTGGGACGAGAGCCGGATCGACATGGCGCCGACCTGGCCGGACTTCTGGGATGTCGCCCGCCGGCCCGGCAAGCGCGGGCTTGCGCGCGATCCGCGCGGCACGCTGGAGATCGCGCTGCTTGCCGACGGCGTCGCGCCGAACGACATCTACCGGACCCTTGGAACGCCGGACGGGCTGGACCGCGCCTTCCGCAAGCTGGACCAGCTCAAGCCCTACATCGTCTGGTGGGACATGCCGGCACAGGCGGCGCATGCCATCGAATCCGGCGCCGTGCTGATGACCAGCGCGCCGGACGGCGAGGTCGCCGCGGCCGACCTGATCGGTCATCGCGACTTCGGCATCCAGTGGCGGCAGAGCATCAGCACGATGCTGAGCTGGGCGGTGCCGGGACGACCGCAGCCGATCGGCGATCCGGGCAACAACGACTCCGGCGGCCAGGATGCGGCCGACCGGTTGGCGCATGTCCGGCAGCTCCTCGACTTCATGGACGACCCCGGACGCCAGGCCGCCCTCATCGGCCTGTATTCCGGCGCCAGCGTGGTGCAGGGCACGCCGTCGCCCGACCAGGCGTCGCCCGGGGACGGTTCTGCCGCGCCACAGCATCGTCGTGACGCCCTGCGCCAGGACGAGGCGTTCTGGGTGGCGCACCTGGAAGCGATCAGGGCGCGCTTCGATGCCTGGCTCGGCAACTGACCCGGCGCCGGCCCGGCTCATGACGCTGTGGCCGGAGCTTGCTTCTGCCGCCGCTGCCTCGATGCTGGGCTCATGCGCGATCGGGGTTGCGCTGGCCGGGCTGCTCGCCGGGCTGCCGCGCGTCTGGCTGACGGGAGCCCGGCACGTGCTGCTGGTCCTGCTGATCCCGGCCGCCTGCCTCGCCGCGTGGCCGGACCTGCGGCATGGCGTCATCCGCAGGCTCGGGCTCGGGCTGCCGGGGGTGTCGCTCTGGCCGCCGCCGCACCTGGTGCTGGGAACGCTGCCGCTGCTGCTGCTGCCGGTCCTGAATGCCCTGGCCCGGATGCCGCCCGGTCAGCGTCGCGCCGCAACCGGGCTCGGCGCCGGGTGGGTGGCGATCCTGCGCCTGGTGTGGCTGCCGCAGCTCGGGCCTTCGATCCTGCTGGGCGTCCTGCTCGCCGCCCTGCTCGACGTCGCCGCGCTGAGGCTGTCGTCCTGATCGACCGTGACGGCGGCACTTCTTCCTTATCCTGGCAGGAACACGTAAGCTGAGCGCATGCCGGCGCCCGCACCGTTCTGGAAGACCAAGACCCTCGACGAGATGACGGGCGCGGAGTGGGAGTCGCTCTGCGACGGCTGCGGCCGCTGCTGCCTGCACAAGCTGCGCGACGAGGACACCGACGAGATTCACTACACCAACGTCGCCTGCCGCCTGCTCGACATCGACAGCAGCGCCTGCTCCGACTACCCCAGACGCCGCAGGCGCATCCCGGACTGCGTGCAGCTGACACCGGCAGCGCTGGCGCAGATCGACTGGCTGCCGCCATCCTGCGGCTATCGCCGGATCGCCGAGGGCCGGAACCTGGCTTGGTGGCACCCGCTGATGTCCGGCCGGCCCGACAGCGTGCACGAAGCCGGCATCTCGGTGCGCGGCCGAGCAATCAGCGAACGCCAGGCCGGTCCGCTCGAGCATCACGTCGTGACCTGGCCGGGCCGGGTCCCGCGCGTCAGCCGCCCGGTCGGACCGGTCATTCGTCGGCTTCCCGCCGGCGGCGTTGCGGACTCGGAAACCGGCGGACAATGACCAGCGCCTCGCCCCGTCTGCCATCCCGGGGCCTGCGCGGCCAGGACCGCACCGCCGGCTCGCTGCCGGCCCAGCCGGAACTCCTCCGTCTGTCCGCGGGCGAGACCCCGGTGCGCTGGCGACGGTGCCGTCGCGCGCGTCGCATCTCGCTGCGCATCGATCCGCGTGCCGGCACGGTGGTGGTGACGCTGCCGCTGCGGGCGGCACGCGAGGCCGGGCTGGCGCTGCTGCAGACCCATGCCAGCTGGGTTGTCGGACGGCTGGCGGCCCTGCCCTGCGTGGTGTCGTTCGACGAGAACGCCACCGTGCTGGTTGCTGGCCGGCCGCACGTGATTCGGCACGTGCCGGACGCGCGGCGCGGCGTGTGGATCGACGCGGACGAGATCTGCGTCAGCGGCGAGCGTGCGTTCCTCGCCCGGCGCGTCGCGGATTTCCTGCGGACCGAGGCGCGGGCGCGCCTGGCGGCCCTGGTGACGCGGATCGCGGCCGACGCCGCCGGCCGCGACCTGATGCCGTCCCGCCTGGTCATCAAGGACACCTCGACCCGCTGGGGCAGCTGCTCCTCGGAGCGGGTGGTGATGTTCAGCTGGCGGCTGGTGATGGCGCCGCCGGAGATCCAGCACTACGTGGTGGCGCACGAGCTGGCGCATCTGTGCCACCTCGACCACGGCGCCGGCTTCTGGCTGCTGGTCGACCAGCTGACGCCGCATCGCGCGCACGCCGAGGCCTGGCTCAAGCGGCACGGCCCGGCCTTGCTGCGCACCGGCTGATGGGGTCTTGCCTGGCGGTCGGATCCGGCTAGCGTCGGTCAGGCCGCACGTGCCCGCCTGGCGGAATGGTAGACGCAGCGGACTTAAAATCCGCAGCCCATAGGGCGTGCCGGTTCGAGTCCGGCGGCGGGCACCAGGCGGCCAGTGCAATGTCGCCCGTGGGCGATCGGGCCGATGATCGCCCCGCAGCCGCACGGGCGGGCTGCCGCTAGGTGGCGCGCCCGATCAGCCCGTGATGGTGCTTCTGCGCGGAGATGTCGATCTCGATCGTCATGAACGCCTCCAGGCTGGGCGCGCCGTGCAGGTCGGACGCGGCGGCGCCGAGCTGGTCGGCCGTCAGTCCCGCCGTCTCGGCATCGCTCAGGCAGGCGCTGGCATAGCGCACCGGCCGATCGTCCGGCTCGCTGCTGCCGACATAGGGCTCATCCTTGATATGCGCGGCCACCCAGTGATGCAGGAACGTCTTGGCGTCGTCGATCACGGCCCATCTCCCATGCTGCCTTGCCGGAAACTAGCATGGCGTTCCGGCCTGGTAAGGCCTTGCGACGTCGCGCGCCGGCTCCGGCCAGACACGGGCAGGCCGAGCCGGCCCAGCCCCGGCAGCTTGATCGCCGGACGGCGGATGTCGATCCCCGCCACCGCCCCCAGCAGGTTGAGCTCGATCCCCTCGATCCAGGCCAGTGTCAGCCCGGCATAGCCGCCGAGGCTGAGCCTGAACCCCGAGCCGGACGCGGTCCGCCGCAGCCAGCGCCCGTCATAGGGATAGTCCCTGCCGATCGCCGTCGGCGGCAGCGAGGCGCCGATCTCCGGCACCGCATCCAGCACCGCCGCGACGAAGGTGTTCGAGTTCGGACCGGGCCAGGCGCGGTAGTCGCCCGGGTTGCCGAACGCGTAGCCCGCGATCGCCGCCTGCATGCGCGGGATCAGCGCCTCCGCGGCCGCGCCATCGGCCGCCACCACGATCTCGGGCACATGACCGAACCAGCGCCCGTCCGGCTCGAAGCCGTTCAGCCGGATGGGCGCGCCCCAGGCGGTGTAGTCGTAGCGCGTGTAGCGTCCGGCCCCCGCCGGCTTGAACACGATCCAGCAATGGGTGGCGAAGATCCCCCGCCAGCGCACCGTCTGTGCCGCGAACACCCGCACCACGGCTTCCGGAACGCGGGCCGGCGGCAGGTGACCGATGCTGGACCGGTCCGCCGTCCGCCAGCCGGCGCCGCTCCCCCGCACCCGGTACAGCGCGGCTGCCACGCCGAGCGGCAGCAGGTAGAACAGCACGAAGCAGAGCAGGCAGACGCCCAGGACCAGCATCAGGCTGAGATTGGCGCCCGACGCCGAACCGCAACGGCAGGCGGGGTCAGGTCGGCTCCGGCAGGGCCTCAAACCACGCGGCATAGACCGTGTTGCGCGCCATGCGCCGGTTCTGGTCCGGGGCGCCGTCGGTCCACCACACCGGCCCGCGC
>CAXTZG010000037.1:0-661 GCA_964248625.1 uncultured Acetobacteraceae bacterium
CCCCGATGCGGCCGCGCACGCCCAAGCCGGCAGCGCGCAAGCCGGCGCCGGCGCCGCGTCCGGTGCGGGTGGTGAACCCCGACAGCCCGTTCGCGGCACTGGCCGCCATGCGCTTCGGGCCCTGAGCGATCGTGGCATCGGACACCGAGGACCGCGACTGGCAGCGGCTCGACAAGTGGCTCTGGTCGGCGCGCTTCCTCAAGGCGCGGTCGGACTGCGTGCGCTTCATCGAGAACGGGCTGGTCCGCATCAATCGCCAGCCGACGGACAAGGCGCATGCCCGTCTGCGCCCCGGCGACGTGCTGACCCTGCCCTCGCCGCATCCCGGCGCGTCGGCGGTGCGCGTGATCCGCGTGGTCGGGCTGGCGACGCGACGCGGCCCGGCCGCCGAGGCCCGAACGCTCTACGAGGACATTCCCGGTTGAGGGCAGCCGCGGCGTCGCCTTGCGCTCGGGGGGAAACGCACTCATATGTCGCGCCCGTCCCGGGTCGAAGATACGCGGTGTCCTGAGGATTTCTACAGACAGGCTGCGGCAGAACGATGCCCAGGCCGCATGATCGGAGATGGCGATGACCTACGTGGTCACCGAGAACTGCATCCGCTGCAAGTACATGGACTGCGTCGAGGTTTGTCCGGTCGACTGCTTCTATGCGGGCGAGA
>CAXTZG010000037.1:671-11336 GCA_964248625.1 uncultured Acetobacteraceae bacterium
GAGAACATGCTCGTCATCAACCCCGACGAATGCATCGATTGCGGCGTCTGCGAACCGGAATGCCCGGCCGAGGCGATCTTCCCCGACAGCGATGATCGCGCCGGCGCGTGGGCGGAAGCCAACACGACCTATTCCAAGACCTGGCCGAACATCACCCGCAAGGGCACGCCGCCGGCCGATGCGGACGAGTGGAAGGACAAGCCGGGCAAGGGCGAGATGTTCTCCCCGCAGCCGCATAGCTGACGCAGCCGATCATCCGGCAGGATCGCGACCAGCCGCCCGGCATTGCGCCGGGCGGCTTTTTGCTGTCCGGCCCGGTCCCGTCGCAGCCCGTCCCGCTCATCCGTCTGATGCTGGCGACGCTGATCTTCACGACGCTCTATGTCGTCTGCGTGCCGATGATGTTCCTGCTGATCATGGTCGTGTTCACCTGGGAGCTGCTGCGCTGGCTGCTGTTCTCGGTCACGCTGGTGCCGCTGCTGGGGCTGGGCCTGCTCGGGCTCGCCAAGGGGCTCATTCCGTGCGGCCTGCTGATCGGCGCCATCGCGGTGCGGACACCGCGTCTGCACTGGCCGAAGCTGGTCGCCGCCGCGACGGTGCCGCTGGTCGACCTGCTGCTGCTGCGCACGAGCACCCTGCCCGCCCTGCTGGAGCGCGGCATCCTGCTGCTGATGGATCATCGCGCGCTGTTCCTGCTGGACACCGCAGCGCCGCTCGCCGCCTCGCTGCTGGTGACGCTGGCAGTGCCGCAGCGCCTGCTGCGCCGGCTGCTGGGCAAACAGGGCGGACCGTGACCGGCCGGCCGGCGGCGCCGGACGACGAACCACCCCGAAACATCAGGCAGAGCGCGGCCGGCCTGCATGGGCTAGGATCCGGACATGTCCTGGTCACAGACGCTTCCGGTCCGTGCTCCCGCCGCCGTGGCGCCCGGCCGGCGGATCTATGCGATCGGCGACATCCATGGCTGCCTTGAGATGCTCGACGCGCTGCACCGGGACATCGAGGCGGATCTGTCGGCACGCAAGGTGGCCGAGCCGATGCTGGTGCATCTCGGCGACTACGTCGACCGGGGTCCCGACAGCGCCGGCGTGCTCGAACGCCTGCTGACGCCGGCACGGCTGCCGCCCTGCACGATCATCAACCTGATGGGCAACCACGAGGCGATGCTGCTGCAGGGGCTGGAGGGCGACAGCACGGCGCTGCTGGACTGGCTCGCCAACGGCGGCGATGCGACCCTCGCCAGCTGGAACATCGCGGCACCGGCGGACGATCCGCTGGAACCGGCCGACTGGCTGCACCGGATCCCGGCAGCGCAGCTCGACCTGCTGCGGCAGCTCCCCTGCTCGGCCGGGATCGACGGCTATCTGTTCGCCCATGCCGGCGTGCGGCCCGACGGACCGATCGAGGCGGCCACCAAGCGCGACCTGCTCTGGATGCGCGAGCCGTTCCTGTCCTGGGCCGGACGCCTGGAGCGGGTGGTGGTGCATGGCCACACCCCCACCGCCTCGCCGGCGATCCGTCCGCATCGGATCGGGATCGATACCGGCGCCGTGTTCGGCGGCCGCCTGACCTGCGCGGTGCTGGAAGCGGACACGGTGAGCTTCCTGTCCGTCGGCGCCGAAGCTTGAGACGGCAGACCCAAGGCATGGCGGGGCCGCCGGACGAGGATGGGTAGCCGCCGGAACCGCCCGTGCGTCTGTTCGACCGGTTGAACAGGGCGCGAGCGGTTCCGGCGTTTCGACGGCTGATCAGGAAAAGATCGAGTGGCCGTTCGAGACGACGAAGTTCCGCAGATCGATCTGGGTGTTGTCGGTCAGGGTGATCTGGGTGGAGCCCTGGACGAGCTGCTCCGTCTTGATGCCGGTCCCGGCATAGCCGGACAGATGAAGGTAGTCCCGGCCCTGCACGAAGTCGGAGATGGCAAGCGAGCCGCCGGCCATGCCGTTGACGATGTCGATCAGCGCCGCTCCGCTGCCCAGGCTCAGGCTGGATGCGGCACCGCCTTGCATGAACGTCATGCTCCCGGAGCCGCCGGTGAGCGACAGGCTGCCGCTCAGCGCGGAAATCGTGCTGGAGCCGCTGCCGCCGATCAGGGTATCGCTGCCCTGGGTCGTCAGGTTCGAGTAGCCGCTGCCCAGCTTGATCACGTCGGTGGCGGCGGCGGCGGTGACGAGCGAGTGGGTCGAGGAGTCCGTGAAGTCGTAGGTCTTGACGACGCTCGGGCTGACGACGGACGTGGCCGCCGCCGCCGATGCCGGCGTCGCAACCAGGCTGGCGGTCGATGCAGCCGGCGCCGCCGCGGTGGTGACGGTCGCGGGGATCGAGAAGGACTGCGTCCCCTGCGACATGAAGGTGGTGGCCGCTCCCTTGACGGCAGCGCCGTTGAAGCTGGCGCCGGTGACGTAGAGGTTGCGATCGGTCACGGCGGTGCCGCCATAGGCGTCGTTGAGGAAATCGACCGAGACGGTATGCGCGCCGGTTCCCCAGTTGCCGTAGAGGGCGAACGTCTCGCTGGTGCCGCTGCTCCGCAGCGTGGTCGCGGTCTCGACCCCGCCCACCTGCGTGCCGTCGACCGAGACGGTGAACTGGGCGTCGCCCTTCCAGGCATCCTCGTTGATGGCGAGATCGAGCTCGCTGCCGCTCGTGAAGCCGAAACCTTCCGAGCCGCTCCAGAGCTGCGTGATCGGCGTGGTGAGCACGGCAGTGCCGTCATAGGTGGCGCTGTTGTCATAAAGGTTGCGGTCGGTCGTCGCCGTGCCGCCCCAGGCGTCGTTAAGGAAATCGACCGACACCTGATGCGAGCCGGTCCCCCAGCTGCCGGCGACATCGAACTCCTGCCGTTGTCCCAGAGCATGCGAGGCCGTGACCGTCTGGGTGCCGCCGACCTGCTTGCCGTCGACCGAGATGGTGAACTGCGCGTCGCCCTGCCACGCATCCTCCGACATCTGCATGATCAGGGTGTCGGGACCGCTGCCGAGCTTCGTCGGCGCAGGCGCCACCGGGACCACCGGAACCACCGGCATCGGACTGCCCGAGACCTCGACGATCAGCGGATCCTTGGACAGGCTGAGCGAGACGCTGCTGGCCTGGGTGAGGGTCTGGATCGGGCTGCTCGACACCAACGGATCATAGACCTTGACCGTCTGGTAGACGCCGCCGAGCTGCACGGTGACCGGTGATGTCGCCGGCGTCGCCTCGGTGTTCGTCGCCGTGTTCCAGACAATGGCGCCGCTGTTCCAGAGCACCAGGTCATGGGTCCCGTTCGACTTCTCCAGCACCATGTCGGATGCGGTCGCGGGCAGGCCGGTCAGCGAGACGGTCATCGGAGTGGTGGCAAAGCTGTTTGCGGTGGTTCCCGTGTCGGCCAGGATCGTCGTCAGATTATGCAGATCGACGGCAGCCGCCTTGGGCGTTCCGTCGGCGTTGAACAGGCCGAAATTATCCTCCAGATCGGCCGCCTGGTTGTTGTCCATCAGGTCGTAGAGATAGGTCTTCGACGCGCCGTCATTGAAGTCGTCGAGCACGGCGTTGGTGTCGATCAGGCCCTGGGTGAACTCGTCTCCCGCGGTGCCCCAGCTCGACTGGGATGCGGCGGCCGACGAGACGCCGGTCTCGGTGATGAAAACCTGCTTGCCCGGGGCCGTCGCGTTCGCCGCGCTGACGGCCGAGGCGAGGTTGCTCTTGAGCTGCTGGCCGACGCCGCCATAGACGTGCCAGTTGGACTCGCTGACATAGGGGGTCACGACCGGCGCCGCCGCCACCGATCCGGTGGACGCCGCGACATAGCTGATGCCCGACAGCGACGGGCTCGCCTTCAGGGCTGCCTGCGAGACCTGGTCGTCGATCGCGCCCCAGGCCATGTTGCCGTTGGAGTTCTGGCCGTTCAGCATATAGCTGTTGCTGTTGTACTCGTTGGCGCCTTCATAGGCGATGATGGAGCCCGGCGCCGCGGCCTGCATCGCCGCCAGGGCGGTCATGTCCGAGGCGACGGCGACCTGGCCGCTATTGATGTTCTGCAAGAGGTCGAACTTGTAGCCGTCCTTGCCGAGATCGATCATCTCGGCTGCGACGCCGCCCTGAGGCGTGGAATCACGGATGTTCTGGACATCCAGATAGGTCAGCTCGGCGACAACCTTGCTTTCGGCGCCGGCCCATTGCCCGTTGCCGACCCCCCAGGATGTGTCCCACCAGCTCAGATGCGTGTTGACGCCAAGCGAGTTCAGAAACGTCGCTGCGCGGCTTGATGCTTGTTGCGTTACCGCAACGGTTTTAACGGGCTCTGTCATGGCTCCTCCTGAGGGAAGCAATAACAGAATTATCACGATAACGTGAATCCAATCGCCCCGTCTCGGGTGTGTTAGTTTTGGCAACGACATCGGCATTACGATCTATAATTAGGAACGTTGCTGATTATAGACAGAGATTGCGAGTACCAGCGCGCAGCGTGATGCAAGAGGGTCAGGACGATGCCTGTGGGAGCACGTCGGCACCGGCCGTCGTGAGCATGGCTGCTTGCCGGATCGTCACGCAGCCGCCCGGCGCTCGCCATTCTCGGCCAACAACAGGCCGGCCGGGGCTACCGACGGTCGGGCAACCTCGATGCGGCCTTCTGAAGCAGGTCCTGTCCGAGCTTGACAGCACTTCGCCGCGGGATGCCCATGAAGCCGGCGCTGCGGGCGTTCACCGTCTCGGCATCCAAGGTGTTCCAGGCGTTCCCCGCCTTGAGATGGGCGTGCCACATGCGCCGGAACCCGAACTTCTTTTCCGCCGGCAGGTGCCAGATGACCAGCTCGGTGTCGGTGGCGCGGACGTTGACGTCGCCGAAATTCGTCCAAAGGCGCCGGACGATGCCATCGGCGGTATAGGACTGAACGTCGTTCGCCCAGGCGAGGATGTTGAGGAAATGCTCCTCGGTCTTGATGGAGTCCGTTTCCGATGCGTGGATGCAGGCATACTCCCACAACGTCCTGATCTGGGGGATGATGCCTGCGCAATACTGTCGGGTGGCAGCAAAGAACTCACCGCCATTGTGAGGCGGTGTTTCGACGAGTGTCTTATGAAAGACCTCGTCCAGCACCGCCACCATCTTCTTTCTCGACATGCCGTTGAGAAGAACGTCGCCTTCGTAGTTCTTCTGATCATCCGGCCTGAGCGAGTACACCAGACAGTCGTGGTTCGTCAGAAGCGACGTGATGCTGCGGGCAGACTTGCGCCAGATGCAGTCGGCATCGGTGAATATCAGGATATCGTGCGGCAGCTTCTCCACGAAATACTCGATGATGTTCAAAACGTAGAAGACGTTGCCCCATCTGGAGATCGAGCCTTCCGGAAGCCTGTAAGACAGCGGCAGCTCGACGAAGACGACGCCGAGCGAGGCAAGGTTCGCGACCACCTCAGGCGGTGCGACCGTCGGGACAGGCTTGTTGCAGAACAGAAGATGCGTGCAGTCCGGATTGTGGGTGACGCTGGTCATCAGGCAGAGCGCGACGCACTGCCAGTAGATCAGCTGGAACTCCGATGATGCCGAGTTCTGTCCTGCGGACGGGAATTCCGTGGCTTCACTTTTATCATCCAAGATAATGCTGGATACGATACAAGCTTGCGGCAACATTCAGTCCTCGGCACCGGGCTGTACAAGACGCGGAACAATGGCCGCCTATAGCACAGCCGTGCCTCGAAACCCATCGGCACGCGCGTTCGACACGTCCCCGGAGCGGCGCCGTGGTCGTTCCGCGACGGCGTCGATCGCGGTCGCCCGGCGCCCGTGCCACGTCCGCGTGACATCGGGACCGTCCAGCTGACCGGCAGGAACCAGCCTGCGGCGGCCGTGCGGTTCCGCGCGCGTCCCGCCTGGCCGATGACCGCCCGCGCCCGGGCCGCTGCCTGCGCTAGAAGTGACGCTCGTAGATCTTGATGACGTCGCCTGGCTTGACGTAGCTCTGCGGCAGCAGGCGGCCGACCACCGCACGGTCGCCGTCCTGACGCACGACATAGACGTAGTTCTCGACCGCGCGGTAGGTGAAGCCGCCGGCGGCCGCGACCGCGGTGAGCATGGTCATCGCCGGCTGATACGGATACTGCCCGGGCTTGGCCACCTCGCCCAGGATCGCGACCGGCCGATAGGCGGCGATCTCCACCGACACGCTGGGATGGAGCAGAAGCTTCTTCTGCTGCAGCACCGCGATCATCTCGGCGGCGAACTCCGTCGTGGTCAGATCGGCCGCCTGCAGGTCGCCAAGCAGGGGGATGGCCACCTTGCCGTGGTCGTTGACGCGGAAGTTGGCGCTGAGCTGCGCCTCGCCATAGGTGATGACGCGGATCTGGTCGTCCAGGCCGAGACGGTAGTTGTGCGGATCATACGCCGGCAGCGTCCTGAGATCGCCGCCCGGCGCACATCCGGCCAGCAGCACGGCCACCAGTCCGGGCAACAGCGTGACGCTGGCGATGCGGCCATTCCGCGAACAAGTCATCTGCATGCTCCATCAACTCGGGACTTCAAGGTCAGGCTAGAAAACCAGATGCAGGGCAACGAGGATCTCGTTCGTGGGGAAGCGTCCGGTACCCACGGCGTTCTGGCTGGAAAAGTCGTAGTTCGCGTTCAGCCTCAGGTTCCGGTTGATCAGCAGCTTGGCGCTGCATCCCACGCTGTAGATCGTCTGATCGAGCTGGCTCTGATTAAGCGCGGTGCCCTGCAGCAGAAGCGGCGTCGACGGATAGTTCGCGTTCTGGATCTGCCCGTAGGCGCCCAGGATGATGTTGCGCTGGTACTCGTGCTCCACCGAAATCTTCGCCGACGTGAAGGTATAGCCGACGACGCTCTCGATGGCGCTGTCTTCTATGCCGGTGCGTATGGCCAGCGAAACGTTGGTCAGGCGCGTCGGCAGCCAGCCGACCTCGACTTCCGTGATCGGCGACTGGATGTTGCTGTAGAGCGACGATCGATAGCTGCGCAGCTGGTAGCCGGCCAGCGCCCGCACCTGGAACGGGCCGGTCGAGCCCAGGTCGACGCCGGCAAGCACGGATCCGCCATTGGCGTCGCGACCGGGCAGTCCGGCCAGGCGGTTCTGGTAGCGTATCTCGGTTCCCTGCAGCACCAGCAGCAGGCTGCGGCCCGGCGACAGTTCGTAGCGGCTGGTCATCGTCTCGTTGACGATGGCGCGGTTCCGGTAGCTCTGGCTCTGGCTGATGTCGGCATTGTTGAGCGTATCGAAGTGATATTGGGTCGCCGCGATCTCGGGAATGAAGCTGAACGGGCTGTGCGTGGTCGCGGTGTAGCTCAGGTCCAGCGAGTCGACCTCGTAGGGAATCGGCTGCGTGGTCACCACCGCGCCGAGGTCGGTCGGCGTCTGCACCAGGCTGAGATGCATGTACGAGACGCCCAGCTTGTCGCGTCCCAGCTCGTAGACGCCGCCGACACCGGCGGTCCAGTTGGTCCGGTCCTGGATGGTCCGCTGCGGGTAGCGGCTGTCATCCACGCTCAGGTTCGCGTGCAGCTCGTGCTGCGTCCAGTCGGACGCGGCCGACACGCTGCCCTGGCTTTCGATGACCGTGCTGCCATGGCCGCCCGGGAAGCTGTCGACGTTGGAGTCGTAGCCGAACGCCTCGCTGAGGTCGCCGTCGATCTGGAAGCTGCGGTAGCGGACGCCGAGCGGCGCATACTCGTCGAGCACGCGAAGCTGCGTGGGATCGGTCTCGATGCTGCCGGCGCCGCGGCCGAGAGGCGGGAAATAGGTCTCGATGATCTGCGCCGAGGCGCAATGCGATCGGAGGGTCAGGCTGGCTGCGACGACGCCTGCGCAGATGACAACGGATCTTCTCACGGGTCTTCGCAGGACAGGCAATGCAGGACCTCGCAACTCGGCGGGCGACAACCGGTATCGGATAGTTGGCCGGGGTCGATCGCCGGGTGCAACATCTGCATCAGCCTCCGGTCGACCGCAACCATAATGCGTGCGCGCAACGCTTCCGGCATCGGTTGCACCGCATCATCGGCTGAAATGCGGCACTCCCGGCGCGTCGCGGCGGACGCGCCTGTTCCGGGTCGGCGACAGGCGCCGAACGCCGCCACGCCGTCCTCTGCCGGAAACCATGCCGGGCATCGGCTATGTCATCAGGTTTGGCGGCCGACTCTTGCGCATGCCTCGCAGCCCTTCCAGCTTGCCCTGCTGGGCGAGGCTGAACCGCTGCCACGACGCGCGTCCGAGCCGCGGCGTGAAGCGGATCGCCTGGACCACGCCGGGGCAGACCCGTGTTCCCACCAGGAACGACCAGGCCACGAAGGCGACGCGTCGGGGCGGGGACAGCTCGTCCCACAAGGCCACCACCTCGTTGTAAGCGAAATCCTTGTAGCCGCGCTGATCCGTCACCGCGGCGACGGTGGCGTAATGCCGCGTCTCCTGGCGCTTGCCTGAGAAATGATCGACCAGCACCGCCGGATCGTAGAGCAGTGTCCAGCCTGTGCGCCGGACCTCCAGCCCGAAGGCCAGATCGTCGTTGGGCTGAGCGCCGCGGCCCTTGAGCCGGGTATCGAAGCGGATGGCGCCGATCGCCGCGCGACGGAAGCTCATGTTCGCCCCCTTCACCATGTCCACCTCGCGCGGCGCGCCGTGACCGAGATGCTGGTTCGGGACCACCCGTCCATACCAGCTGATATGTCCGACCACGTCGGACAGCTGATCGTTGAAGCTGGTGCCGTCATGCAGCCGGTCCTTGCCGCCAAGCCCGCCCAGCCTGGGATCGCGCTCGAAGTGCGACTGGATGCGCTCGCTCCAGTCCGGATGCGGCACGGTGTCGTCGTCGATAAAGGCGACGATGTCGGTGGTGCTGGCTTCCAGCGCGGCGTTGCGCGCGGCCACGATGCCGGAACGCGGCACCGGGATCATGCGCACCGGCAGCACGCCGGCAGGCCGGGCCGCCATGAAGGCGGCGGTGGCCGCATCGTCGGCATGCACCGTCACCACCACCTCGTCGGGAAGCCGGCGCAGGCGCGACAGGCCGTCGAGACAGGAGGCAAGGTCGCTCAGCCGCTTGTAGGTCACGACAACCACGCCGAGCGTCAGGGGCGCGCCGGTGGGGCCACCCGGCCCGGCGGCGGCGGCATCAGGGCCGCTCATCAGGACGGCTGCCCGGTGGATTGCCGGTCTTCATGGCGCAGCAGCCGGCGCAGCGGCTCGAAGTCCCGGACCCGGATGCGAAGGCTGGGCAAGGCCAGCCCGATGCTGCGAAGCCCCATGAGCAGCAGCACGAGCTTGGTCAGCGAGCCGCCGAGCAGCGACAGGGCGGCGCCCAGGGCGCCGAGCGACGGCGCCAGCATCAGCATCAGCCCGATGATGACGGCAAACGAGACCGCCTGCACGATGGACGGATAGCTGGGACGTCCCGCCGCCAGGAACGCTTCCAGCTGCATCTGCGCCAGGCAGGCCGCCGAGGCATCGACGATCAGCACACGAAACACCGGCGCTGCGCTGCCGAATTTGGCGCCGTAGAACACCCGCATCAGCTCCCCTCCCAGCAGCCAACCGACGATGCAGCCCGCGGCCAGCAGCCAAAACAGGATGCGGAACGTCTGGTGGATGAAGATCTCGATCTCGCGCACCGGACGATGCGACATCCCCGCCAGCGTGACCGAGGAGACCGCGGTCTGCAGGATGCCCAGCAGGCGGGCCAGCGATGCCGCCACCGTGTAGAAGCCGAACTCGGTGGGCGAAACCAGCGCCACCAGGAAGACCCGGTCGATGTTGTAGTAGCCGACCATGACGAGATCGATCGGCGAGGCCTTGAGGCTGTAGGCCAGCAGGGGCGCCGCGCTTGCCAGAACAAAGGCCGGAAGCTTCCGCCAGGCGCGGATCGCGACGAAGCCGGTCGGAACCAGCACCATGATGGTTGCCGCGACCTGGGCCGCCATCACGTTGAACGGCGTGATCCGCGACGTCGCGAACAGGACGAGCAGCAGCAGGAGGTAGAGCAGCGGCGAGAAGTAGTTGGACAGGTTGAAGAACAGCATGTTGCCGGTGCCGAGCAGCGACTGCCGCAGCAGCACCATCCACACGTTGAACACCGACGTCAGGATCGCGAACCGCGCCAAGGCGAGACCGCTGGCGGTGTAGCCCCGCATCAGATGCGGCAGCGCCCACAGACAGCCGAGCGCCAGCGGAATGAAGAGCAGGGTGGCGCAGCCCAGGCTGACGACGCCGGTGGCCGCCGCGCGGCCGGGGCGCCGGCGGGTCTCGTAGACGATGCCGTTCTGCAGCCCGACCGTCGCCAGCGCGGCCGGAAGCAGGAACCACAGGAACGCGGCACCCAGCTCGCCGCGTCCGGTCGGGCCGAGCAGGCGGGCGGTCAGGATCCCGGTGGCGACGTTGACGAGCATGACCGCACCCTGGGTGATCAGGGTCTGCATCATGCCGGCACCGACGCCGCGTGCGCGCAGCACGATGCCGGCCAGCCGTGCCGCGGTCCTCATCATCGCGGCGCGCGCCGGATCGGCGCCGTCCGGCCCGCGGACGCGTCGCGGTCGCCTGGCGCGATCATGTCCGGGTCGCCCGGCATCGCCGCGGCCGGCTCGCGCGGCGACGCGATGTCGGGGCCGGACGCTGCCAGCAGCAGCCCCAGCGCGATCCAGCCGATGAAGCTGCTTTCGGCGGTCTGGTGAGAGCCGAAGGGCAG
>CAXTZG010000037.1:11398-19677 GCA_964248625.1 uncultured Acetobacteraceae bacterium
CACGAAGGCGAACAGCGCCAGCAGATAAACGATCCCGCCGACGATGCCGTAGATGATCAGTGCTTCCAGGAAGCCGCTATCGATGGAGACGGTGTCGCGCTTCTGGATCGCCGATGCGTTGGCGCCGTAGCCTTCGCCCCACGGCGTGTCCGCCATCCGGTCGACGGAGGCGGCATAGGTGTCCAGCCGGTCGTTGGCGCTGGAGTCGTTGCGCAGCTCGAACAGGGACTGCCACCGGTCGAGCAGGTAGTTCTGCAGGTCGGGCGGCACCGCCGGGCTCGACATGAACAGCAAGATGCCCAGCACCGCGGCGGCCGAAAGCATCAGCAGCTGCACCCGTCGCAGCGACGGCATCAGGACGACGGCGACCAGCAGGCCCATGCCGCAGCCGAACCAGGCCGCGCGCACCAGGGTGAGCGCCAGCAGCGGCAGCGTGGCGATGCTGACCAGGCCGCCGAGCAGGCCTTCGCCCAGCAGGAACAGCATCGCCGCCTCGGTGAACACGCCCGCCACGCCAGGCCCGTTCATGGTGCTGAACACGCGCACCTCATAGGCGACCGGCTTGCCGAAGCTCGCATTGTCGACGTTCATCATCCACATCCGGTCGATGTCGGACGGCGCCAGGAACTGCTCGATCCCGTAGAGGGTGATGATCGGCAGCATGAGGATCAGCGCCCAGCGCAGGCTGCGCCTGATCGCGTCGCGCTGCTCGCGATGCTCGATAACAAAGGCGCAGGCCGCGACCGGCAGCACCCAGCCCAGCGGCTCGTAGAAGGCCTGGATCAGCTTGCCGCCGGCCACCGCCAGCAGCGACGCGTAGCAGAACAGCGCCGTCATCACGATGAAGCCCAGGCGCATCGGCGCGCCGGGCCTGGCCATCAGCCGCACCAGGCTGAGCAGGCAGGGCAGCAGCGCGACGTAGGGCGCCAGCAGGATCGGGTTGGTCTGCTCGAAGCCGGCATGGAAGTCGGCGACCCGCCTGAGATAGGGACAGAACAGCAGCAGCGCGATGCAGAAGGACAGGTAGCAGGGCCGCCACCGGCGATACACGTAACCCGCGAGCAGCAGCGCATAGACCGGGAACAGCAGCCGGGCGATGCCGGCCGCCGCCGTGATCAGTCCGTATGGCAGCACCAGCACGCCGAGGCCGATCAGGATCAGGGTCGGAACAGCCTGGCCGCCGCTGCCGGCCCCCACCTGCGCCGGCTGGCCGCGCATGCCCTGCCGGGAAACCGGGAAGGCCACGCGGGGACGCGGGTCGAGCAGCTCAGACGACATGGGCGGCATCAAGCGAAGCGCCCGCGATCGCCGGCCTCTTTGCGACCAGCTCGGACACGCCGCGCACGAACTCGGCTACGTCGCCGAGCGGCGCCAGCGCATGACTGGCCAGCGACATGCGCCGCCAGAGCCCGGCATCCTGCGCCAGCAGCGCCATGCAGGCGGCGAAGCCCTCGGCGTTGTCGGGCTCCAGGACGAAGCCGTTCACCCCGCTGCGCACCAGCGTATCGCGGGCACCGACATTGTCCGAGCACAGCACGGGAATACCCAGCGCCACCGCCTCGTTGACCACCAGCCCCCATTGCTCCTCGATGCTGGGCAGGATCAGCGCCATCGCATCGGCGAGCACCGCCGCGACCGCGCGATCCCCAAGGAAGCCGCACAGCTCGACGCCGTCGACCCCGAGCTCGGCGATCAAGGCACGGATCGCGGGTTCGAGCTCGCCCGAGCCGCACAGCAGCAGCCGCTGCGGCGCGTCGGGACAGAGCGTCCGGAACCGCGCATAGGCGCGGATCGCGGTCGGGATGTTCTTCTTGGGCACGAAGCGGGCGACGACGACGAAGTCGCGCGCCGCGTGCGGCTTGCCGCCCGGCGCCAGCTCGCGGGCCGCCTGGCTGCGCACGCGCTCGATCGAGACGGTGTCGTAGGCCGTCGTCGCCCAGCCGGCCGGCATGCCGAGGAACCGGTAGTATTCCAGATGGCGCCGCCCGGCGACGAGACCGCCGCGATACAGCCGGAACACCAGCTGCTTGGCCGCCTCCTTGAGCACCCGGCGGGGCGAGTCGTCGAACTTCCCGTCCAGCATCGCATAGGCCGGCACCCGCCGCGCGCGCAGCCGGGCGCAGATCGCCAGGATCTCCGGATGTTCCTGGTTGCACAGAAACACGCCCGCCACGTCGTACTGGCGCAGCACGCGAAAGAAGGCCGCCATCTTGCGACGCCACGGCACCTCCTCCGCCCTGGCGTCGGGGAACAGCGTGTGGCGCCGGAACGCCGAGCCGCTCTCGACCGGCTTCCAGGCATAGGTGAGGCTTGCGATCGCGACCTCGATGCCGACAACGAGGTAGCGGCCCTGCAGCGCCTCGGCGACGGCCTTCAGCCGATCGACATGGTAGGCGCCGAACTGCTCCCACATGAAGACCAGGGCCGGCAGCTCGCGGGGCTGCATGTCACGCCTCGACGAGCTGGGGGGCGTCGATGCGATGGCGATCGCGCTTCTGCGCCAGCTGCCGGTCGACAAAGGCGCGCAGCCGGTCGCGGAAGATCAGGCTGTCGAAGCCCTCCGCATGCCGGCGGATCGCGGCCGCGTCGAAGGACGTGCGCTCGAACACGTCGATCGCGGCCGAGACCGACGCCTCGGTCTGCTCGTCGAAGAACACGCCGGTCACGCCGGGCAGCACGGTGTCCAGCACGCCGCCGCGGCCGAACGCGATCACCGGCCGCCCCGAGGCCATAGCCTCAAGGGGCGTGATGCCGAAATCCTCCTCGCTGGGCAGGATCAGCGCCTTGCTGTCGCGGTAGAGCGGCCGCATCTGCGCGTCATTGACCCGGCCGACGAAGCGGATGGTCGGCCCGGCCAGCTGGCGCAGCCGCTCGAGCCCCCGCCCGTCGCCCGCCACCACCAGCGGCAGGCCCCGGCGCGTGCAGGCCTCGACCACGATGTCGGGACGCTTCCAGCCGACCAGCCGCATCAGCATCAGGTAATGCTCGCCCGGCCCCTGCCCGACCTCGAACCGGCTCACATCCACCGACGGCGGGATGATGGTGCTGCTCCTGCCGTAGCAGCGCTCGACCCGCTCCTCCACCAGGCGGCTGGTGGTGATCCACGCATCGGTGCGGGCAGCACTCATCGCGTCCCAGCGGCGCAGCCGGGGCAGCATCGGCCGCAGCAGGGCCTGGCGCAGCGGCGAGATCTGCTCGCGCGCCACATAATCGGCGTAATCCCAAAGGAAACGCGGCGGCGAATGACAATAGCACACGTTGCACGTTCCCGGGCCGACGACCACGCCATGCGCGAAACCGCTGGAGCTGGTGACCACCAGGTCGTAGCCGGTGAGATTGATGGATTCGAACGCCGTTGGATAGAACGGCAGCAGCAGCCGGTGGAAGCGGTTGGCCAGCGGCACGCGGTTCAGCCAGGTCGCCTCGATCGGCAGGTCGCGATACGCGGCCGGCATGCGCTCGGGGTCGTGGATCGCGGTCTTGATGTCGGCCTGCGGGTAGACGGCCCTGATCTCCTCCAGCACGCGCTCGGCGCCGCCATACTGGTTCAGGTAGTCATGGACGATCGCGACCTTCATGCCTTCTGCTCCTCGACCACATGATCGGCCTGCGCACGCCTAGGGGTGCATCCGGCCCGCTCCAGTGTCCAGCGGTAAAGGTCGGCGATATCCCCCGCGAACCGCTCCTGGCTGAACTGCAGGCGAGCCCGCCGGCGCGCCGCCTCGCCCATCCGGTCGCCATCCGGGCCCAGGACCTTGTCGATGGCGGCTGCCAGCAGCAGCGGATCGGCCTGCGGCACCACCAGCCCGGTGACCTCGTGCTCGACGATCTCGCGCACTCCGCCCACGTCGACCGCAACGATCCGCCGGCCCAGCGCGCCGGCCTCAAGCAGCACCGTCGGCAGCGATTCGAAGCCGCGCGAGGCGAGCACCACCACGTCCATGGCCGACATCAGCTGCGGCACGTCGGCGCGGAAGCCGGTCAGATGCACGCGGCCGGCCAGCAGCGGCTCCTCGCTCAACGCCTTGAGTCCCGCGAGATACGTTTCATTCTCGTCATAACTGGTCTGTCCGACCAGCCAGAACCGGGCGGTCGGATGCAGCCGCGCGACATGGCGCGCCGCTTCCAGGAACAGGTCCTGGCCCTTGCGCGGCTCCAGCACGCCGAACAGGCCGACATGCGGCCCCGGAACCGATGCCACCTCGGGGGCCGGAACGATGTCGGACAGAAAGGACGGATCGACGCCGTTATAGATCAGCCGGATCCGGTCCGCCGGCACGCCCAGACCCAGCAGCATGTCGCGCGACGCGCCCGAGCAGGCGGCGTAGGCTGTGCAGGACCGGCGCAGCAGCCGCCCGAGCACGGCGTAGGAGCGCTTCACCGGCTGCGTCTCGTGGGCGTGCCAGATCAGCGGAATGCCGAGCCGGGACGCCGCCACCGAGGCGAACAGCGCGCTCACCGGATGGTGGGCATGGATGACCGATGCGGCCTCGTCGCGTGCGACCGCGACCACATCGCGACGACCGGCACGCAGGCGCCGCCATCGTTGCAGAATCGTGACGGGCGACAGCGTCGCCTTGCTGCGATCGATGCCCACCGGCACCACGCGATGCCCGTGCTGCGCGATGACGTCTGCGAGCGGGCTTGGCGCCGGACAGGCCAGCACGGGGCGGAAGCCATGTACCGAGGCGGCGTCCGCACAATTGACGATCACCCGCTCGACGCCGCCGAAAAACCCGACCCGGTTCACCGTCAGAACCGTGCCAGAAGATGGGCAGCCCGTCGGCCGGAAGACGTCCGGCATGCCATGCCTCCAGTTATCAGATGAAAATGCCTGCAAAATGTAGTTTGATAGCTTAGGCTCAACGCAAGGACAATGTGAAGCAATGCCCAGGCCTTCCACAAGATATCATAAGATTTCGGGCCGTCTTGAATACGGGGCCAGATAGAATCTATTTACAGAGCAAGCAACTCTTTTTTTGAACAATGCTTGGCTTTGCGCTATACCAGTCCGTCCACAGGTTCTTGTAGAGAAGTATGCGCCATGCTCGTCAGAACGGGTGATCGAACGACGACATCCAGCAGAAGCTACGGTTCCGAGCTGGTGCCCGTCTCCATGGTTCAAGGCAGCCGTCCGGGAACACCGAGTGCGGGGCTGTCTCCGGTGGAAGTGCTGCGTCAGGTCTGGTCGCAGAAACTCGTGTTCCTTGTTGTCATGGGACTGCTCTCGGCGGCAGTGATCGGCAGCGTCTCGCTGATGAAGGACATCTTCAGCTCCGACGGCTTGCTGATGGTGCGCCTCAACAGCGTCGACTTCTCCAACCTGCCCAGCGTGATCGGCAGCCCGCCCTCCGGCGAGGGCCTGAACCTCGTGCATAGCGAGGTGGAGATCCTGAGCAGCGAGGCGATCGCCCGACAGGTGGTGCAGCAGCTCGATCTGAGCAACGTTCCGGGTTTCCTTCCCGAACCGTCATTTTTAAGTCATTTGCGCGCGTCGGTATTCGGGCAGAGGCATCAGATCGATCCGGCAACGGCCGCACGCGACCGGACGGCCGCCGCCATCGGCCAGTACATGAAGGACTTCAGCGTCTACAACGACGGCAAGTCCTACATCATCCAGGTCGGCTTTTCCGGCGCCGACGGCGCGCTGGCGCAGAAGATCCTGAACACGCACATCGCGACCTACCTGGCTGATCAGGATGCGGCGAAGCAGGCGATCCTCGGCCGCGCGCAGCATTGGCTGGACGGCCAGCTGGGCGGGCTGGAGACCCAGGTCGCGACGTCCGAGCGGGATCTGCAGTCCTACAGCTCCGCCCACCATCTGGGCCGCACGGGCGGCGACACGGTGGGCACGCACGAGCTCAGCAACATCACCACCCAGCTCGCCACCGCGCAGAGCGACCTCGCGCGCAAGCAGGCCTATCTGGAGGCGCTCAACGGCCTGTCGCGCCAGCCGAGTGCGGAGATCTCCAACAGCACCGTGCTCGGCTCGGGCACCATCGAGCGGCTGCGCGAGCAGGAAGGCGTCAAGGCCGCCGAGGTCGCCTCGCTGCAGCAGCAGTTCGGTGCCAACAACCCGATCATCCAGAACGCGCGCGGCGCGCTGGAAGGCACCCGTGCGGCGATCCGCGCCGAGGTCGCGCGCATGCACGGCGCCGCCCAGAGCGATGTCGGGCTGGCGCGCGCCAACGTCGCCGCCCTGTCCCAGTCCCTGCAGCAGGCCGAGAACCAGGTCGGCGGCGAGGAGGATGCCGGCGTCACGCTGTCCGAGAAGCAGCGCAAGCTGGATGCCGCGCGCACCCTCTATGCCGACCTGCTGTCGCGCTCCAAGCAGGTGGCGATCCAGCGCGAGACCCAGGAAACCAACGTCTATGTGGTGTCGCCGCCGACCCTGCCGCTGCAGGCGTCGGCGCCGCGCCGCGGGCTGCTGATGGCGCTCGGGCTGTGCGTGGACGCCGTGATCGCGGCACTCGCCGCGTTTGGCATCGGCACGCTGCGGTCGCAATCCACGAGCCTGGAGACCATCGAGTACAAGTGCGACATCGCCGGCGTCGGCACGGTGCCGGAAGCGCGACGCGGACTGCGCCGGTCGATGCTCCCGATCGGCGACATCATGGCGCCGATGTCGAAATTCGCCTCGGCGATCCAGACGCTTGGCAATTCGCTGCTGCACTCGCCGATCTTCCCGAACCCGCAGGTGATCGCCATCGCATCCCCGACATCGGGCGACGGCAAGACCCTGCTTGCCGCCTGCCTGGGGCGCAGCTTCGCCATGACCGGCCGGCGCGTCCTGCTGATCGACGGCGATTTCCGCAAGCCCGAACTGGCACGCATGCTCGCCGTCCCCACCTATACCGGGATCTTCGACGTGCTCGAGAAGCAGCTGGCCCTGGACGCTGCGGTCAAGCGTGTCGACAATCTCGCCCTTGACGTGCTGCCGGTGGAGAAGGATGTCGGACCGTTCTTTTCCCACATGGGAGCGGACAAGCTCGACTCCCTGATCGACCAGGCGCGTGCGAACTACGACATCGTGCTGATCGACACCTCGTCGATGGCGATCGTCGACGACTCGCTCGCCCTGATCCGGATGGCCGACGTCACCGTCTGCGTGGCACGTCGCGGCGTCACGCGACATCAAGACATCATCAGCATGACGAGACGGCTGCGCAGCTTCGAGATCCCCTGCGCCGGCATCATCCTGAACGGCGTCAAGGCGTCGCGCCTGCGCCTGCCCTACTGGCTGCCCTCGGCCAGAACGTCGTCATCGAGACGCTACTTCCAGGGATGACGTCCTCGCGGCGCAGGACGCCGCGAGCCCGCTGAACCGACCCCGCCACGGCGCCTGACGGGTCGGACCGCCCCCGCGTGACGTCGGGGCGGTGCGCCGCTCTGCACTGCAGATGGCGGCAGATCACGGCACGGCCGCGATGGCTGCACCCGATCGCGGCCGCCGGCGACGCATGGCCGCATGCAGTATCACGGCTGTCCGCCTGTCGGCGGCTTGCCGGCAGCGACGGCCGGCCTGCTGCTCCGTCCAACCCAGAATATCCCCGCCTCGGTCCGAGCCCCGGCAATGATTGCGCGATCAAGAGGCGCGATCCGACAGCATCGGCACCGTGTTGCCGGCGCCTAGTCATCCGGCCGCGGCCGCAGGTGCTTGGCCGCGCTCGCTCAATTATGAACATTGGGCGTTAAAAGCGCGTTACATCGGAGACGCATAGCATCTTTACTTGACCGGACAGGAAAAAACACGCATTTGGTGTATTCAATCTCAAGTTTGAGATAGAGTTGTAATTCGCTGATTAAGTCCATTTTATGGATGGTGTCGTCGTTCACCTCAACGTGAGGTCGGCGGTGTCGTCCGGTCAATATCCTTGCGCCGGGAGCCTGCCGCTATGGATGGAATTCTGGAGGCGACGCCACAGACCACGGTCTCCTATCAGACTGTCGTCGATCGCCCGTCGCGTCTTGGCGTCACACCAAGACAGGCCAGTCATCAGCACAGCATGCTGCCGGGCCTCATCAAGGCCTACGACATCGCGTCCGCCTTTGCAGCGGCATCGCTGGTGTCGATCGCCACCTATTACGAGCTGGGCGTGCGCGACAGCCGCTTCACCCTGGTCGCCGGTATTCTCGCCACCTGTGCATTCCTGCTGCTGCTCAGCTGGGAACTTCCCTACGACATCCACCATCTGCAGGACCGGAAAAGCCGGCCCGGCACCGTTATCCTGCCGCTTTGCGGCGGTGCCGCGGCCAACCTTCTGGTGACATGGCTGCTG
>CAXTZG010000037.1:19687-33101 GCA_964248625.1 uncultured Acetobacteraceae bacterium
CCGGGCTGCACCAGTTCATCCCGGCCCTCGCCTGGCTGCTGCTGACTCAGGCCCTGCTGGTGGCGGGACACGCGATACTTCGGCTGGTTCTGCGCCGCCCGGCATTCGCCCGGCATCTGACCGGCCGCATGGCGATCGTCGGCAGCGGCGACATGGCGCAACGCGTGGCCGGCCGCCTGAACGACACCGCCGTGGCCAGCATCGTCGGCTTCTTCGACTGCGACCATGACGGGATATCGGCGAGGCACGAGGCCGATCCGCACGCCGGTCTCGACGTCGCCTGCGGCAGCATCGACGACCTGATCGCCACCAGCCGGAACCAGGAGATCGACGGCGTCATCATCGCGCTGCCGCCCGAGCGGGAGCATGAGGTCGGCGAGATCTGCCTGAAGCTGCGGAGCGTGCTGACCGACATCTACGTGGTCCCGAACCTGCTGCACGGCTACGACTTCGAGGTCCCGCTTGCGAAGATCGGACCGCTGACGCTCGCCATCGTGCAACGCCGGCCGCTGACGCAGTGGGAGCGCGTGCAGAAATCGATCTTCGACCGCGTCGTCGGAACCGTGCTGCTGACGATCGTGCTGCCGCTGCTGCTGCTGATCGCCGTCCTGATCAAGATCGACTCGCCCGGCCCGGTCTTCTTCAGGCAACCGCGACTGGGCTTCAACAACCGGTCCTTCACCGTGTTCAAGTTCCGCTCGATGCATACCAGCATGACCGACGTGATGGCCGACCGGCAGACCTCGCGGCACGACCCGCGCGTCACCCGGCTCGGCAAGTGGCTGCGCCGGCTCAGCCTGGACGAGCTGCCCCAGCTGCTGAACGTCCTGCGCGGCGAGATGTCGATCGTCGGCCCGCGCCCGCATGCGCCCAACACGCGGGCCGGCGGCAGGCTGCTCGACGACGCGCTGGCGGAGTATGTCATCCGCCACCAGGTGAAGCCCGGGATCACCGGCTGGGCGCAGGTCAACGGCGCGCGCGGCGAGCTTCAGGACATCGAGCAGCTTCGCCGTCGGGTCACGCTGGATCTCGAATACATGCAGCGCTGGTCACTCGGGTTCGACGTCCGGATCATGCTGCTCACCGTGATGCGCGAGATCGTGAGCCGTCACGCCTTCTGACGCGTCCAGACCGGCCTGACGGCTGCCTGTTCGCTGCGCCACCAGGCGACGGTCTCGCGCAGCCCCTCAGGGAGATCGATCGACGGCGTCCACACGTCGCTAGGCATCTGCAAGGCGGCGTCGGTGCTCCAGTCCCGTTGCAGGATCTCCCGCGCCTTGCCTCGGCCGAACATGGCGGCGTGCCGGCTGATTGCAGCCCAGCCATCGGCAGCCGCGCCGGCCGCAAGCACGACGGGGTCGGGCAGCGGCAGGAAGCGCGGGACCCGCCCGAGCGATGCGGCGGCGATCTGCGCGAACTCCCGCCACGCATAGCCGCGCCGGCACGCGTCGGAGATCTCGTAGATGGCGCCGGACGAGCCAGGATGGCATGACGCCACGATGGCGGCCGCCGCATCGCGGGCATGGATCATGGCGATGCACGGTTCCGGCGCGACGGGAACCGGGACGATCCGGCGCTGCACCAGGCGCAGCAGGGCGATCCCCTCCGTGTCCCACGGTCCATAAACGACACAGGGCCGCAGGACGATCCAGGGCGTCGTCGTCAATGCCGTCATCACCGCTGCCTCGCCGGCGCGCTTGCTGGCGGCATAGGCCGACAGGCCGGGCGACCGCGCCGCCTGCGAGGAGACCAGCACGAAGCGTGCCCGCGGTGCCGACCGGGCTACGGCCGCCGCCAGCCTGCCGGTGCCGTCGCGGTTGACGGCAAAGAACTCCCTGGCGCGCAGGGCCTTGACGATGCCGGCCACGTGCACGACGGCCGATGTCCCCTGCACCAGCCGGGTCAGCGCCTGCTCGTCGCCGAGATCGCCCGGCACCAGATCGAGCGCGAAGCCCGCCAGAAGCGGATGGCCAGGGCCATGTCGGGTGAGCAGCCGGACCTGCCAGCCGTCGGCGATCAGGGCAGCGATGACATAGCGCCCCAGAAAGCCGGTGCCGCCGGTGACGGCGGCGATCGGTCGGGTCAAGCCGGCTGGGTGGCTGGCAGCGACCCGGCGAGGTAGCGTTGCCGGACCGCCGACCGGCTGAGCTTGCCCGACGAGGTGTAGGGCAGCGTGCCCGGCGGCAGCAGCACGACCCGTCCATCCAGACCATGCTGCGCGCGCACGGTGCCAGCGATGGCGGCGGTCAGCGCGTCGCTGGTCGAGCGGTCCGACAGGGCACGCGCCTCGGCAGCCAGGATCAGGATCTCCTGCCCGTCCTCATCGATCGAGAAGGCGGCGATGTTGCCGGTCCGGACGCCGGGCACCGTCTGCTCGATCGTCCATTCGAGGTCCTGCGGCCAGATGTTGCGGCCATTGATGATGATGAGGTCCTTGGCGCGGCCGGTCACCACCAGCGCGCCGTCGAGGCGGTAGCCGAGATCGCCGGTGTCGAGCCAGCCATCGGCGGACAGCACCAGGCTGGTGTCGTCCGGCCGGCCGTCATAGCCGCGCATCAGGCTCGGGCCGCGCGCGAAGATCCGGCCGACCCGGCGATCGGGCTGCGTCAGCCCGACCGGGTCGCGGATCTCGATCTCGTGCCCCGGCAGGGCGCGGCCGCACAGCACGACCGTGCGCACGCGACCGGCCGGACCGCTCGGCCCGACCGCGACATCCTCCTGCTCCAGCCGGTCGAGGTCGACGATGTCGGTCTCGATACCGCGTCCGAGCGGCGCGAAGCTGATGGCGAGCGTGGCCTCGGCCATGCCGTAGCTCGGCAGAAACGCCTCCGCCTCGAAGCCATGCGGCGCAAACGCCTCCGCAAAGGCTCCCAGCACCCCGGGGCGGATCATGTCGCCGCCGATGCCGGCGATGCGCCAGCAGGTCAGGTCGAGCTCCCTGGCAGCGAGCTGGCGTGCCCGGCGGGTGCACAGATCATAGCCGAAGCTCGGGCTGTAGGAGATCGTGACGCGCTGGCGCGAGATCAGCGACAGCCAGAGCAGCGGGCGCCGGGCGAAATCGGCGGTGGGCAGGAAATCCACCGTGATCTGGCCGGCCAGCGGACTGAGCAGGAAGCCCACCAGTCCCATGTCGTGATAGAACGGCAGCCACGAGGCCGCGCGGTCGCCTGCCCGTACCTCCAGGCCGTTACGCAGGATGGCAGCGATATTGGCCATCAGCGCCCTGTGCAGCACGACCACGCCGATCGGAAATCGCGTGCTGCCGGACGAGAACTGCAGATAGGCCACGTCGTCCGGCACCACCTGAGGCAGCGGCGCCGATGCGGGCGCGTCGCCCAGTCCGGCGACGGTGCAGCACAGACGCAGGCCCAGCTCGCTGGCCATGGGCAGCAGCCAGTCGATCAGGGCTGCCGGCGCCAGCAGCGCCGTCGCCCTCGCCTCGCCGACCAGGCGCTGGATGTGCGCGACGTAGTTGGCGCGGCCGCCGAAGGCCTGCGGCAGCGGCAGCGGCGCCGGAACCAGTCCGGCATACTGGCAGGCAAAGAACGCCCGGACGAAATCGGGGTGCGTGCTGGCGATGATCGCCACCCGTTCGGTGGGCACCAGCCCGTGCCCGAGCAGCCTCTGCGCCAGCGCCAGCGCCTCGTCGCGCAGGGTGCGATACGGCAGCGCGGTCGCGAGGTCGCCGCCCACGGAGTAGAAGTCGAGGCCGGTCTCGCCCTGCGCGGCATAATCGAGCGCCTCGATCAGGGTGGCGAAGTCGCCTCTGCGCAGCGCAAGGCCGCTGGCGGTGGGGGTGCACCCCGACATTCGGTTGAGCTCCAAGGTGCGATGAGCATCGGGTGCGGCGGACAGGGTTGCCGTAACCGGCGCCCGCACGAGCGTCAATCGCGCCCGGATCGGACGGCCCGCTTCCGGACCGGCAGCATCCTGGCCGGCCGATCGCCGCTTGACAGGCCCGTCGACCTCAACCAAGCCGGCATCCCGTGGCACCCGGCGGTCGCGGCATCGGGCGCGGTCCGGCGTGCCGAGACGACAGGCCGTCGATGCCAGCGGCCGAAGCCGGGTGCAACCGGCGCCGCAGCGCCGACGACACCGCAGCCGCCGCGCGCGGACCCATCGGACACGCCTGTCTGGCCGGACCAGACCCGACCGAGCGCCGTGCGACGACCCGGCCGATCACGCGGCCAGCGTCTTCTCGTAGATGCGGTAGGTCTTGTAGGCACGGCCGCCCACAGCCTCCGCCAGATGCCGCATCGGCGCGTTGCCTTCCAGCACCCAGGACATCTCGACCGACCGGATCCCCATCGCCTGCGCTTCGCGGCGCAGCGCCTCGACCACGTGCAGCGCCAGCAGCTGCCCGAGCAGGCTGCCGGCGAGATCGCGCCTGACGCCCATCAGCGGCACGCGCGCCGTGGTCACGCCGGACCGTTTCAACCGCCACAACAGCTTCGCCCAGCCGAACGGCAGCAGGCACCCCGACAAGTCGCGGATCGCCTCGTTCAGGTTGGGCAGGCACAGGCCGAAGGCAGCAGGCCTGCCATCCACCTCGGCGAACCAGACCAGCCGCTCATGCAGCAGCGGCCGCAGCGCCTTGGCGGTATGCGCGACCTCCTCGGGCGTGATCGGGACGAACCCCCAGTTGCCGTTCCACGCCTCGTTGAAGATCGAGGCCAGCGAGGCGATGTCGGCCTCGATCGATGCCCGCCGCAGCGGCCGCAGCGTCACCCCGGCCGGCAGGCCGCGCGCCACCATGGCAGCCGCCGCCGGCGGCAGGGCGGCCGAGTTGTCGCAGAGATAGGCGTAGAGATCCTGGGCCTTGGCGTAGCCGAGCGCTCGAAGCCTGGCATCGGCATAGGGCGGGTCGTGCGGCATCATCAGCATGGGCGGCGTGTCGAACCCGTCCACCAGCAGGCCGGCCTCCTCGTTGATCGACAGGTTGAACGGCCCCTGCACGCGCCCGAGCCCGCGCTGCACCAGCCAGGCCTCCGCGGTGCGGGCAAGGGCCGCGAACACGTCCGGATCGTCGATGGCGGCGAGCATGCCGAAATGGCCGACCGTCGGATCGCCGCACAGCCGGTCGTGCTGCGCGCTGATCCGTCCGACCGCCCGACCGTCGCGATAGGCGATCCAGAAGGCCGCGTCCGCATGGCGGAAGAACGGGTTGCCCTTCGGCGTGAGGGCTGCCCGCCGCTCGGCGCGCAGCGGCGGCACGTAGCTCGGATCGGCACGGAACAACGTCTCGGGCAGCCGGATGAAGCGTCCCAGCTCGGACGGGCGCCGGACGCGGGCGATCTCGATGGTGGGCATGGCCGCGTCGATCAAGCGACCTTGCCGGGCCGCGGCGCCTGGTCGCGCGGCGGGCCGCCGGACAGCTGGGCGACCCAGGGGAAGCGTTCCGCCTCGGCCACGTCGTATCCCAGATTGAACACGTGCGGCGACCGGACCCGCTCGCGCGCGGAGCCGTAATAGGTGCCGAGCAGCCGGTCCACCACGAAGGAGGTGATGCCGTAATTGCCGTGCTCGTCCTGGAAATGATGCGTCAGGTGCAGCTCCTTCATGCGACGCAGCAGCCGGTTGCGCGGCTTGAAGTTGAGGTGCTGGACGCAGTGGCAGAACTCGTAGGCGCAGGTGATGACCAGCCCGGCGCACAGGGCTGCCGCGGCGCCGCCCACCCCGCCGCCAATCAGCCAGCCGAGCGGCAGCAGGATCGCCACGATCGTCGGCAGCGTCGTCGCCGGCGAGCCGAACAGCACATCCATCCGGTGCGGATCCTGGTGATGGTCGAAATGGATCCGCTTCCAGAGTGCCGCCGTGATCGGGGAGCGATACAGGAACCGGCTGTGCAGGATGAAGCGGTGGATCACATACCAGGCGGCCGGATAAGCCAGCGCCGTGGCGAGCACGGCCCGAAGCGGACCCCACGGGCCGGCGGCATACCGGATCGCCAGCAGCCCGCAGGCCACCACGCCGACGGCATAGACATGGACGGCGGGATGGCTGGCATAGGCCTTGAACAGCTCGCGCAGGTTCATGCGGCCCAGGTCGAAGCTCCGACCAGAGGTCCGCCAGTTCGAGTATATCATGCGGTTCGAGTGCTACCGGGAACCGGCGCTGTCAAGCAAACAGGGCGTGGGGCGCTTTGCGTCGTCCCGGATCCCACCATCCTGCAGGCGGCCTGCGGATCAGTCGGCGGCGGCATAGAGCGCCGCGTCGACCCCGCGCACGAGGCCGAGCTCCTGCCCGATCGCGGTGATGGCGCCGATCGCCCGGTTGACCTGGCCGACGCTGTGCGCGGCGCTGATGCTGGTGCGCAGCAGCGACGCGCTGCCCGGTGTCGCCGGGGGCAGAGCGAGGTTCACATAAATCCCGGCCTCGAACAGCCGGTTCCAGAACTGCACCGCGATGTCGGGACCCGGCAGCCGGATCGAGACGATCGGGCTGACGGTGGGGCCCAGCGCGAAGCCGGCCTCCGACAGCCCGCGATACAGGCTCTCCGCATTCCGCGCGAGCCGGAGTCGCAGTCCCGGCTCCTCCTCGACCAGCTCCAGCGCACGCGACACCCCGGCGACGACTGCAGACGGCAGCGACGCGCTGAACATGTAGGCGCGCGACGCCAAACGCAGCAGCTCGAAATCCGGCGCGTCCGACGCACAGAAGCCGCCGACCCCGCCCAGGCTCTTGCTGAACGTGCCGACAATGAAGTCCACGTCGTCCTCGACGCCGGCGAGCTCCACCAGCCCGCGTCCGCGGTCGCCGAGCACGCCGAGCGAATGGGCCTCGTCGACCAGCAGGAAGGCCCCCATTTCCCGCTTCACCGCGGCGATCTCGCGCAGCGGCGCCACGTCGCCCAGCATGCTGTAGATGCCCTCCACCACGATCAGGTTCTGGGGGGCAGGCTCGCCGGCCGGCTTCTGGTCGCTCCGCTCCGCCAGCAGCCTGAGGCGCCGGTAGAGGTCGTCCGGGTCGTTGTGCCGGAAACGCGTCACCTGCGCGCCACTCAGCCGGGCCCCGTCATAGATGCTGGCATGGCTGTCGGCATCGAGCAGCAGGTTGTCGTCGCGACCGGCAAGGCCCGACAGGATGCCGAGATTGGCCTGGTAGCCGGTGGTGAACAGCATGGCGTCGCGTCGGCCGAGGAAGCGCGCGATCTGGGCTTCCAGCGCGGCATGGCCGCCATAGGTGCCGTTGGCGATCCTGCTGCCGGTGGTGCCGGTGCCCTCGGCCTCCAGGGCCGTCACCGCCCGCCCGATGCAGCTCGGGTCGAAGGTGAGACCGAGATAGTTGTTGGTGCCCAGCAGCAGGACGTTCCGTTCGCCGATGCGCGCCTCCGTCGGCGACAGCATCTCGTCGAAGGCGACGGTGAACGGATTCTGCAGATGGCCACCGAGGCGCGCGTAGGCCAGCTTCAGGCTGGCGTATTTCTCGAGCATCTAGCGCAGACCGGCGGCGGGCTGCGCAGCAGGCTGCGACTGCAGGAGCCGGGCCAGATCGCCCACCGTCTCGACCCCCGACAGCTCGTCGATCGGGATGATGGTGTCGAACTCGGTCTCGATCGCCATCACGAAATCCATCACCGCCAGCGAGTCGAGCTTCAGGTCCCGGACGATGCTGGTTTCGGCGACGATCCTGCCGTCATAGTTCGCCAGCGGGTCCTTCATCGACCTCAGCACGCCCGAGATCCGATCGATGACATCCTCGTCTGACACGCTTTGGCTCCTTCGCCGAACGGCTGCTCGCGTTCGTGTTCCGCAATCGACGCCGTCCCGACAAGATAGGGCAACGCCGGGCAGCGGCCAAATCCGATCCTTCCGGGCACGATCATCCGGTTCGCTCGCCCGGCGGTTCGCCGGCCTCAGTCCATGAGCCGGCGCGTCAGGTAGGTCGCCTCGAGCGCCTGCTCGTGCGCGATCTCGAGCAGGTTGGCGGTGCCGGCATGGCCGCCCTCGGTGTCCTCGTAATAAAGGAACGGGACGCCAAGCTGGTCCAGCCGCCAGGCGAAGCGCCTGGCGTGCACCGGACCCACGCGATCGTCCTTGGTCGAGGTGAAGATGAACGGCTCGGGATAGCGCACGCCCGCCCGCAGGTTCTGCAGCGGCGAGATGCCGGCCAGGAAGGCGCGCTCGTCGGGCCGGGACACGCTGCCGTACTCGTCGACCCAGGAGGCGCCGGCCGCCATGGTCTCGAAATGCAGCATGTCGAGCAGCGGCACCCCGATGATCACCGCCCGCCACAGCTCGGGATGCTGGGTGAACTCGACGCCCATCAGCAGACCGCCGTTCGAGCGGCCGCGGATGCCGAGGCGGCGCGACGAGGTGATGCCGCGCGCGATCAGGTCGCGTCCGACGGCGGCGAAGTCGTCGAACACGTGCTGGCGCGCGGTCTTGCGACCGGCCTCGTGCCAGCGCGGGCCGAACTCGCCGCCGCCGCGTATGTTGGCCAGCGCGTAGACGCCGCCGCGCGCCATCCAGAGCCGTCCGATCGCGCCGGAATAGCTCGGCGTGCTGGACACGCCGAAGCCGCCATAGGCGGTCAGCTCCGTCGGATTGGAGCCGTCATGCTTCAGGCCGCGGCGATGCACGACGAAATAGGGCACCCTCGTGCCGTCCGCCGAGGTCGCCTCCAGCTGCTCCACCACGAGGCCGGACGCGTCGAACTGCGCCGGCAGCGCCTTCACCTGGACAGTCCGGGCGGCGGCGGCATCGGCCACCCAGAGCTGGCTCGGGGTCAGGAAGCCGCTCACCTGCAGGAAGACCCGGTCGTCGTGCCGGCCGCTATCGACCAGCTCGACCGCCACGTCGTCTGGCAGTGAAAGGCGCCGGCTGGTCCAGCCATCGGCGGTCGGGGTGAAAACAAAGGCGCCGCCGCGCACGTTGTCATAGATCGCCGCCACCACATGGCCATGGGTGATGCCGACCGCGTCGGCCTCAACCGACTGGCGGGGCCCGGGGATGAACACCGGTTGCGGTGCCGCAGCCGGATGCGCGAGATCGAGCGCCACCAGGCTGCCTGCCTCGATCGCCCGCCCTGCCCCGGCCTGCCAGTCCTGATCCAGCTTCACCACCAGGCGGTCGGCCACCAGCCCGATCACGGTGGCCTTCGGCGGCAGCGGCAGCGGCGCCAGCCCGGCCGGCGTCAGCCGCCGATACTGGCTGGCGAAGAAGCTGATGCCGCGACGGATCAGCACGGCGCGGTGGCCGTCGCCGTCGACCAGCACCTGCGGGCCGTCGGAGATGTCGGCCGGCGTCCCGCGCGCCACCTCCTGCGCCTGGTCGAGCGCCTGCCCGCGATGCAGCCGCTTGACGATGAACGGGTAGCCGGACGCGGTCAGGCTTCCCGCCCCCCAGTCGCGCGCCACCAGCAGCGTATCGGCGTTCTCCCAGGCGATCTGCTGCTTGGAATGCGGCAGCACGAAGCCGTCCTGCACGAAGCGGCCCGCGACCATGTCGAACTCGCGCGCGGTGGTGGCGTCCTCGCCCGCATCGGACAGCATGACCAGGCACCGCCGCTCCTCGGGCTCGGCGCACTCGACGCCCTTCCAGACCCAGTTGGCATGCTCGGCCGCCGACAGCGCGTCGAGATCGATCACCGTGTGCCAGGCGGGAGCATTGCCGCGAAACGAGGCGAAGCCGGTCCGGCGCCAGAGGCCGCGGCGATGCTGCGCATCCTGCCAGAAGTTGTAGATCTGGCCGCCGATCACTCTCGGCGTCGGGATGCGGTCATGCGCCTGTGCGATCGCCAGCGCGTCCGACTGGAAGCCGGCATAGCGCGGGTCGGCCTGCAGCGCGCCCAAGGTCCTGGCGTTCTGCGCGCCGACCCAGTCGAGCGCCGGCCTGCCCTCGATGTCGCTCAGAAAGGCCGGGGGCTCGGTTTCCGGCACGACGGCGGCAGGGGTCGCAGACGACACCACGGTCGCCGCCCGCAGGGGCAGCGGACACAGCAGGGCAAGCAGAAGAATGCAAGGCAGGCGCATGAGACTTCCGATGCAGGCAGCCGTACGGGGACCAAGTCGCGGGGGACATGACAGGTCCGGCCTGCCTGATGCAACAGTTCTGAGACAGGCCGGCCCGAGGGGACGCGCGGGTCCGGCGCCGCGAAATCGGCGTTCCATGAGTGGCCGGGCACGGATCGGGATCGGCGCGGCACGACCGGATGTGCTACAGCGCGCGGCTGCTCGGCGACGAGGCAGCAGCTGCGGGAACACTGTTGATGGATATCCTTGCCCACCGCTTCGACACCCTGGCCCGCGGCGATGTCGAGGCGCTGCCCGGATCGCTGATCCGGGAGGTCGCGCAGGAGGGCTTCGGCCTGGCGGACGTGATCCCGCTCTGGTTCGGCGAGCCGGACTCGGTCACGCCCGCCTTTATTCGCGATGCGGCGAAGCGGGCGCTCGATGAGGGCGAGACCTTCTATGTTTCCAACTACGGCATCCCGGCGCTGCGCGAGGCGATCGCGCGCTACCAGGCCGGGCTGGGCCGGACCTCCTCGCCCGACCGAATCTGCATCGCCTCGTCCGGCGTCAACGCCATCCTGCTCGCCTGCCAGACGCTGCTGTCGCCGGGCGACCGGGTGGTGCTGCCGACGCCGCACTGGCCGAACCTCGCCGGCATCCCTGCCGTGGTCGGTGCCTCGGTGGCGACGGTGCCGCTGCGCCTGGAGGCTGGGCAGTGGCGGATCGACCTGGAGGAGCTGCTGGCGGCCCTGACCCCGGGAACCCGCGCGGTGATCCTGAACTCGCCCGGCAATCCCACGGGGTGGATGCTGAGCCGGGCCGAGCAGGAGACGGTGCTGCAGCATTGCCGGCGCCACGGCATCTGGATCCTGGCCGACGACGTCTATGAGCGCGTGGTGTTCGGGCGGCGCGCGGCACCCGTGCTGCTGGAGTTCGCCGATCCGGACGACCGGATCGTGTCGATCAACTCGTTTTCCAAGAGCTGGGCGATGACCGGCTGGCGGCTCGGCTGGCTCACGGCGCCGGCTGCCCTGATGCCGGCACTCGGCAAGCTGAACGAGTTCAACACCTCCTGCGCGCCGGCCTTCATCCAGCATGCCGGCATCGCCGCGCTGGAGCAGGGCGAGCCGTTCATCGTCGAGACGATCGGCCGCTACCGCGACCGTCGCGACCTCGCGGTCGAGCTGCTCGGCGCGATCCCCGGCGCGGTCGTGCCGTGTCCGGACGGGGCGATGTACTCGTTCTTCTCGGTGGCGGGCTGCACGGACAGCCTCGGGCTGGCCAAGTCGCTGCTGCGGCAGGCACGGGTCGGGCTGGCGCCCGGCCGGGCGTTCGGCCCTGCCGGCGAAGGCTGCCTCAGGCTGTGCTTCGCGGTCGGCGAGGACCGGCTGCGCGAGGCCTGCGGCCGCATCGCCGACTTCTTCGCTTCGCCCGCCGGCCGGGCCGCAGCCGGCGGCTGATCCGGCCGGTCCGGCGCGGGGCTACGGCGTGTCCAGCGGCACCGCGGTGATGGCGTTGTAGGGGCTGCCGCCGGTGGTCAGCGCCTTGGTCGACCAGGCCAGATAGACCAGCACGTGCTTGTCGCGGTCGACGATCCGCGACACCCGCAGCTCCTTGAAGAAGAAGGACGTGCTTTCGCCGAACACCACCTCGCTGTCCGGAAGGTCGCCCTGCGGCGTCACCCGGCCGATGGCGCGGCAGGCCAGCGAGAAGCGCGACGGGTCGGTGGCCAGGCCGAGCGAGCCCTTCAGGCCGCCGGTCTCGGCATGCGACACGTAGCAGGACACGCCCGCCACCTTGGGATCGTCGTAGCGGTCGACCACGATCCTGTCGTTGCGGCCGACCAGGCGGAACGTCGTGCTGACCGCGCCGACCCGGGTGCCGTCCGCCGCGATGGCGGCCGGCGCGACGCAGGTGGCCATCAGCGCCAGGGCGGCGTGGCCGGTCCATGTCGGGCGTGTCATGCACGGGCAGCTCCGTGATCGGGGTCAACAGATGGCAGACACCGAGCCCGACGGCGCGGCCGCTGGCAAGGGCTGCCGCCTCAGCCGGCGGCACTCTCCTTGCCGCGCCTCTGCTGGCGCAGCACCGCCTCGATCCAGCCGTTCAGCCGGGCGGTGACCGCCTCCGCCTCGTCGCGCTCCGGATAGGCGTCGGGAAAGCGCAGCGACAGCCAGCGCCAGGCGACCAGCCGCTTGTGCCGCTTCTCGGCACGCTCGAGCTCCTCGCGCGACGCGCGGTCCGGCGACGGCAGGCGCGAGCCGGACGGCGGCGGCACGATCCGGCCGGCACCATGCTCGGCCGCCCATCCCGCCAGGCGCGGGATGCCGTTGTCGCGCTCGTCGATCGGGCACATGGCGTAGGCCCAGCGCGCGGCGAGATCGAGGCCGGCGACGCCTTCGAGCGCCGTCGCCATCTCGAAGGCCTGGCTCATGTCGGCGAGGCGGTAGTTCGGGTCGTCGCGGCGCAGCACCGCGCGACGGATCCGGGCCAGCACGCCGAACAGGCTGTCGGAGCCGATCTCGTCGGCCACCGCCCGCACGATGTCGGCATCGGGCTGCACCAGCGGACGCAGATCAGGCGGCTCGGCCGAGGGTGCCGCCAGCATCTGGCGGATGAAGGACGGGCTGCCCGCACCCGCCAGCACCGCCACCACGCCGGCCTCGTGGCGTCCGTAGCGCCCGGCCCGGCCGCCGATCTGCTTGATCTCGTGGGCCAGCAGGTCGCGGCTCTGCGTGCCGTCGAACTTGCGCAGGGCGGCGAACACCACGCGGCGGATGTTGAGGTTGAGGCCCATGCCGATCGCGTCGGTGGCGATCAGGATGTCGGCATCGCCGCTGTTGAAGCGCGCGGCCTCGGCCCGGCGCACCTCCGGGCTGAGCGCGCCGTACACCACCGCGACGCGCCGACCGCGACCCTGCAGCGCCGCCCTGAGGTCCAGCACCTCGCGCCGCGAAAAGGCGATCAGCGCGTCGCCGGCGCCGAGGTCGCCCAGGCGCACCGCTTCCGACGCCGCCGCGAGCGGACCCTTGCGCTGCAGCGTGACCTCCTCGATGGGGTCGCCGCAGAGGGTGGCGATGCGACGCACCATCGGCGCGCAGTCGGGCGAGCCCAGCACGAACACCTCGCGCGCCGGCGCCCCCATGATGGCAGCCGTCCAGGCGGCGCCGCGATCGGGATCGTGCAGCATCTGCGCCTCGTCGACGATCGCCACCTCGACCGGGTTGTGCAGCGGGCACATCTCCACCGTCGCCGCCAGATGCCGGCTGCCCGGCTCGACGATGCGCTCCTCGCCGGTGGCGAGCGAGGCCGGCACGCCGCGGGCGCCCAGCGCCTCGCGGAACTCGTGCGCCAGCAGCCTGAGCGGCGCCAGCGCGAGGCCGCTCGCCGCCCCCGACAGCCGGTCGAGCGCGGTGTGCGACTTGCCGCTGTTGGTCGGCCCGGTGACCAGGGTGATGCGGC
>CAXTZG010000038.1:0-10889 GCA_964248625.1 uncultured Acetobacteraceae bacterium
CCGGTCGCCCTGGAAGCAGGCGGTCGTGACGGAGCGACGCGACGTCCGGGGCCAGAACCGGGCCGGTCGCCAGGGGCAGCGCGGTGTAGCGGGCGCAGGCGGCGAGCCAGGCGGCCAGGCCGAGGCAGCCGAGCCGCCTGGCGGCGGAGGCCACCCTCATCGCATGTCCAGGACCAGCACGCCGAAGCTCCCGGGCGCGAGCTTCGGCGGCTGACCTTTCGTTCGGATGGCCTGGCCGTAAGGCAGATAAAGGCGGCCGTTGCCGGAATCGTAGGCGCCGGTGCGGGCGCCGCTGCGTGTGGTCAGCACGCGGGTCACGTGCGGGCTGCCCGCCAGCGTGATCTCCGACAGGGTGCCGTCACCGTCGCGCGGGCCGCCGCTCGGGATGAACACGCGATCATGCGCCGGGTCGGCGATCACGGCATCCGGATGCGGGCCGATCGCCAGCGTCGCGCGCTCGGTCCCGTCCTCCTGCAGCAGCGTCGCCACCCCGTTGGCGCAGGCGGAAACCAGGAGCCGGTGCGTCGGGTCGTAGGCGAGTCCGGTCGGGCCTTGGCAGCCGGACAGCGCATAGCGGGCCGTCACCTGCCCGGACGCGAGCGACACCACGGCGACCTGGTTGCGGTCCTTGATGTTGACGAACAGCCGGCCGTGCCCATCCGACGCCGGCGCCTCCAGCCCGCCGCCGACGGCGATCGTGCCGACGACGCGCGGGACGGCCGTGCCGACATCGATCCGGGTGATGGTGCTGTCGTCGCCGTTCATGACCAGGACCTGGTTCGAGGCGGCATCGAACACCGCACCGTCCGGCTTGGCGCCGGTCGCGAGCGTGGCAAGGATCGCACCGGTGCCGGACTCGACGAGGGTCGCGGTGTCGCTGTCGCCGTTGGTGAACAGCAGCCGATGGCCGGGCAGCGGCACCACCGCATGCACGTGCCGGCCGGCCGCGAGCTGCGGCTGCGGCCGGTTCCCGTCCAGCGCGATCGCCTGCACGCCGGTCATGCGCGCGACCAGCGCCCGCCCGGAGGACGCGTCGATCGCGGCATAGTCCCAGGCGCCCGGCGCATCCGGCCCATGCAGGTCGGCCACGATCCGTGCCGGCTGGGGGGCCGGTCCAAGCGCCGGGACGGGCGCCGCCCAAGCCGTCGCCACCGAGGCCAGCGCCGCCGGCAGCAGGGCCGCTGTCACCGCGCCTGTCGCGCGAATCATGCTGCCGATCGTTCGCATCGTTCCGCTCCGTCGCCGGCCGCATGCTGGACGCGGGTGGTTTCGCGGGCGATGACGCCAAGATTGTGGATCGACAACTTGACCCGGCGCCGGCGCCGGGCGGGATGGAACCGATGCGCCTGCTGCTGATCGAGGATGATTCCGAGACCGCCGCCTTTATCGCCGAAGGGCTGGGCGAGCAGGCGCACGAGCTGCATGTCGCAGCGCAGGGTCGCGCCGGCCTGGTCCGGGCCGCGGGCGAGCTCTGGGACGTGATCATCGTCGACCGGATGCTGCCCGGCCTCGACGGGCTGTCGATCGTGCGCATGCTGCGCGCGTCCGATGTGACGACGCCGGTGCTGTTCCTCACCACGCTTGACGGGATCGACGACCGGGTCGCCGGGTTGAATGCCGGTGCCGACGACTACATGGTCAAGCCGTTTGCGCTGGCCGAGCTGGTGGCGCGGGTCGCGGCACTCGGACGACGACGGCAGCTTCCGGTCGCCGTGACGCAGCTGCGCGTGGCCGATCTCGAGATGGACCTGCTGGCTCGCACGGTCCGGCGCGGGCCGGAGCCGATCACGCTGCAGCCGCGCGAGTTCCGGCTGCTCGAGCATCTCATGCGCCGCGAGGGCGAGGTGGTGACGCGCACCATGCTGCTGGAACAGGTATGGGACTTCCACTTCGATCCCAACACCAACATCGTGGAGAGCCATGTCAGCCGGTTGCGCGACAAGCTCGGCCGCGGCGAACCCGAGCTGATCCACACCGTGCGCGGCGCCGGCTACATGCTGCGCGCACCCGATCGTGGCTGAAGGGCCGGGCGAACCGTCCTCGCGCCGGACACGCGCCTGGCGGCTGATGCGCAGCTCGTCGTTCCGGCTGATGCTGCTTTATGCCGGGCTGTTCAGCCTTTCGGCGATGGTGCTGTTCGTGATCGTGGGACTCACCGCCGACGGCTTCATGACGCGCCAGCTCGACGCCACCGTCGCCAACGAGCTGGCCGAGATCCGCGCCGATGCCGGCGGCGCCGATGCGGCCCGGCTGCGGGTCGTGGTCGACGGGCTGGTCCGCAACTCGCCCGGGTTCTTCTACCTGCTGCAGGACCGGGACGGCCGGATCCTGGCCGGCAACATGACGCGGGTCCAACCGCAGTCTGGCGAGCGCAGCCTCGGCTGGTCGCGTCCCCTCGATCGGCTGGCGAAGCGTGCGCCGCTGCGCGGCCGCGGGGTGGTTCTGCCCGATGGCGGCTACCTGTTCGTCGGCAGCAGTGCGGCCGCGCGCGATGCGATGCGGCGATCGCTGCTGACGGCGTTCGCCTGGAGCCTCGGCGTCATCGTGCTGCTCGGGCTCGGTGGCGGGCTGCTCATGAGCATGCTGGTGCTGCGACGGATCGAGGCGATCAGCGTCGCCACGCGCGCCATCATGGGCGGCGACCTGTCGCAGCGGATTCCGCTCGGCGGGACCGGCGACGAGTTCGACCACCTTTCCGGCAGCCTGAACACCATGCTGGGGCGGATCGAGGCGCTTGTCGGCGGCATGCGGCAGATCTCCGACGACATCGCCCATGACCTGCGCACGCCGCTGACCCGGCTGCGGCAGCGGCTGGAGCTGGCCCGGCGGCGGGGAGGCTCGGTGGCAGCGCTGCAGGAGCAGCTCGACGCGGCGATCGCGCAGGTGGACGGGATCCTCGCCACCTTCACGTCGCTGCTGCGGATCGCGCAGATCGAGGCGCGCACGCCGCAAGATGGGTTCGTCGACGTGGCGCTGGCACCGCTCGTGGCGACGCTGGTGGAGGCCTACGGCCCGGTGGCTGATGCGCGCCGGCAGAGCCTGACCGCCGAGCTGCCGCCGGACCTGGTGGTGCGCGGCGACCGGCACCTGCTGAACCAGCTGCTGGCCAACCTGATCGAGAACGCGCTGCACCATACGCCCGACGCGAGCCGCGTGGTCGTCAGCGGCAGCCGGCGCCGCGACGGGGTCGTGCTGGTCGTCGCCGATGATGGGCCAGGGATACCGACCAACCGGCACGAGTTCGTGCTGCGCCGCTTCGCCCGGCTCGACGGCAGCCGCAGCACGCCCGGCAGCGGCCTCGGGCTGAGCCTGGTCAAGGCGGTTGCCGGGCTGCATGACGCGTCGCTGGAACTCGCCGACAACCGACCGGGACTCGCCTGCATCCTTGGCTTCCGCACGCCATGACACCAGCGCACCCGGCCGCCGCCGCAGACCAGGACCGACGCTGTGCTGCTGCGTCGCATGTCCATGGCCGGCCATGCCGGCAGCGATCCACTCGGTCAGGATCATCTGGAAGCCGGGGCCGCCCAGAGGGTTAGTTTGGCAGGTCTGCTGCCGACCTCGGCTCGGCGATCGAACGGCCGGTGACCTCGCTGCGGAGCCGGGCCGAACTCTCATAGGCCTGCCGCCGAGCACGCATCACCGACCCCAGGGGGCGATGCGCGGCAAGGCCCCGCCATGGGCTGAACGTCATTGCCTCGTCGATTGCCGCAACCCGGGCATCGCTCCAGCTGTCCTGCGCCTCGACCGTGATCGTCGCGACCGCAGCATATGGGCTTTTGTTCTGCGGCCACTGCACCGAAGCGTCCTCGATCGGCATGCTGTCCGGATCCGTCCACAGCTGTACGCAAAACTCCCAGATGCCGCCCTCGCCTGCGAAGAATGCCCGCACCGCCTCGCGAAGGCCGTCGCGCGTGCCGCCGAACTCGACCGGGGCTTCACTCAGCGCGCGCAGATTGCTTGAAACCGGGGCGACACAGACCTTCGCAGCATAATCGCCATAGAGCACGGGTGCCTGCGAGTAGAACGTGTCGCCGAGAATATGGGTCCTGGCCTGACCGGCATAGGTGGTCAGCGTCGCGCTCTGCATCCCGACCTTCTCGAGGAGCGCTTCGGTGGTTCGCGTCACCGCCGAGACTGCCCGCTTCACGGTTTCGCTCCGATCGGTCATCAACCCGAGATGCCGGACGTTGCCGATGAAGTGGGCGGCGTCACGGACGTTGAACGCGGGTGAGTTGCCGAGCACGAAATTCTGCGTCACGTCGTTTCGGCTGTCAGGAAGCCGCTCTCCCTCGACGCCAATGATCTTCAGTCCAAGCCCGCGTGGCGTGGAAATCTTGTCGTCCAGCATGTCGCCCGGCGTCGTCGAGAGCCGCAGCACCACAGGATAGGTTGCCGGTCGGGCGAACAGGCCCTGGGCGTATTCATGGGCAAGACCGGCATGGACGCGCATCGTTCCGATCAGCAGGCCATGGCTTTTCGCATGCACCGATCGCCTGACCTGTCCGGTATCGGCCAGTACGGTCCGACTCAGGCTCAGCATCTGTTCGGTCAGCTTGACGTCGATGGCCGCCTCGTCGTCGAGCAGCGTCTCGTATGACGGATCGAACAGGCGTGGAGCGTCGGGCAGTTGTGCCATTGGATCCTCTGCGGCCGGATGACGATCCCTTGCATCCGGACGGTGCGTCCCTCGTATCACGAGTTCGGCGATGCCGCCCCTTGAAGCTGACCGGACAGGGGTCCTGTGCCGGTGGTGCTGCCTCGGCCGCCGTCATCACCACGGACGTCGTGGCACTCTCCTGAAACCGTCCGCTCGCGACCAGGCTCGACGACATGCGCGAACTCTGCCGCCACCGGAACGACGGATACGATTGGCGTGCGCAGGAGCGTCTCATCGACGCCGTCCCGCACGACAAGGTCAAGGTCCAGGGGCTCGACATCCACGTCGTCCACGAGCGCGGTTCGGGATAATCCCCCGGCCGCGCCTCATCGCGCACGGGTGGCCTGTTCGTTCCATTTCCAAAGCCACCTCGCCGACCGGCACGGCAGGCGTCTGGGGGACGCGTTCAGCGTCGTGATCCCGTTCCACCCTGACTGCGACGTCCCGGAGCGGCCCTCGATGCCGGTCCGACGGCAAGGCCCGGTCGTCAGGGTCGCACCGGAGCCGTCAGCCGCACGAGCCGCGTCATGACAGGTTCTGGCGCTCCAGCAGGCCGGGGATGGCCTTCTTGACTTGAAAGAAGCCGCGTGTCGCCTTCGGCCAGGCAAGGCTGTCCCAGTCGCGCCGGATCCGCAGGCAGGCCGGCAGCGCCTCGGCGCTCGGCCCGACCGGCGCCCAGGCCGACACCACCGGCAGCCCGTCCGCCCAACCCTCCGCGACCGGCGCCGCGGAGCAGCCGAACTGAGCCGCCGCCCGAACCAGCGCGTCGTCCATGGCCTCGCGATCGGCCTGGCGCACCGGCTCCGCCGCACCGTCCGCATGCGCCAGCAGGCCGCCGACCCGCACCACCCGGGCCGCCCCGAGCTCCAGGCTTTCTGGATGCAGGTCATCCAGATGCAGCAGCAGCGCCACCCCGCCCGCGGGCGGCCGGTCGGCGCCAGGAAGGGTCGCGGCGGCCGCAGGCTCCGGACCCTCCAGCGGCTCCGGCTCCTCGTTCAGGCCGGACGGCGCATAGCGGTCGTCGGTGTAGCGGCGGATGTTCTCCGCCCGCGCCACATAGTGCTTGCCGCGCGTATGCAGCCCCGCCACCCAGCGCCAGGACAGCGTGTTGCTGGCGGGATCGCCGTCGATCAGGTGGCGCATGAAGAAGTCGGCCCCGAGCGCCCAGGGCAGCCGCAGGGTGAAGATCCAGATCGAGGCGAACCACATCCGCACATGGTTGTGCAGCCAGTTCTCCTCCACCAGCATCCGCGCCCAGTCGTCGAAGCCGTCGATGCCGGTGCGGCCGGCGACCGCATCCTCGAACGCGCGGCGCAGGCCGGACTCGGCCGCCAGCCTTTGCCGCCCCTGCGCGACGAGCTGCCGGTACTCCGTCCACAGGCCGGGCCGCGTCTCCAGATGGCCCTTGAAGTAGGTTCGCCAGAACACCTCCTGGACGAACTTCTCGGTCGAGACCGGGTCGTGCTCGGTCATGGCGACGGCGATGGCTTCGCGCTCCAGGATCAGGCGTCGGCGCAGGAAGGGCGACAGCACCGACGTCGTCATCTCCCGGTCCGGTCCCGGATCGGTGTTGCGCTGCGTGGCGTAGCGGTGACTCATGCTCGGGATGAAGCTGTCGAGACGGGCAAGCCCGGCGGCGCGCGTGATGCAATCCATCCGCTCTAGGTGGGTCGGGTCGCCCCCTGCGCCAGTGCATCGCGAGCCTGGCGGCGGAGACGGAGGCTGGCCTGGTTGAGCTGCGGCAGCAGGTGGGGTTGGGCGGCGATCGCCTCGGCCTGGGCGACCGCGCGACCGAGCTGCGCCTCGCTCAGGTGCCGGATCGCGGGCCGGGGCACGATGGTGTCCCAGCGCGCCCCGAGGGCTGCGTCCAGGCAGACCCGCATGAAGCAGTGATCCAGCCGGATCGGCCAGCCTTGCGCGTGCGCCATGCCGGGCAGGGTCTCGCGGGTCAGCAGCAGCCAGCGCGCCAGGAGGGCCGCATGCGAGGATGGCGACGCCAGCCGGTGCCGGTCGTCGGCCGGCTCGTCCCGCCTGCGGCTCACCAGACCGCCTCGCCGTCAGGCCGTCATTCGGCCTCCATGACCGCGGTGAACATCCGGTTCCAGGTGGGGGAGACGACCACCTCGTTGAGGCAGACATGCGGGGGCAGGGCGGCCACGTAGCGGATCAGATCGCCCAGGTCCGACGGCTGCAGCATCCGCGATCGTGCTTCCGCCGAGATCTTCTTCGGCCGCTTGTCCAGGATCGGCGTCGCCACTTCCGCCGGGCAGAGCACGCAGGACCTGATCCCGTTGACGCACTCCTCGGCGTTCAACAGCTGGCTCATCACCACCATGCCGTGCTTGGCCGCCGAGTAGGCCGGACCGGACACGGCCGACGGATGACGCCCGGCCCAGCTCGCGGTGTGGATCATCACCCCGTCCTGCTGCGCCCGCATGGCTGGCAGCACCGCCGTCACGCAATAGAACGCCGACGACAGGTTGGTGCCGATCACCTGGTCCACCCCGTCCGGCGTCAGCTCCGCCCAGGAGCGCGCGGTGATGTTCGAGCCGGCATTGTTGACCAGCACGTCGATCCGCCCGAGCGTCTCCACGATCCAGCCGGCGATCCTCTGCACGTCGGCGGCCCGGGTGACGTCGCCGGGCTGGACATGCGCGGTGCCGCCGGCACGCCTGATGTCGTCCGTCACCTGCTCGAGCGCCTCGATGCGCCGTCCGGTCAGCACGACCACGTGGCCGTCCGCCGCCAGCGCCCGGGCGCCTGCCTCGCCGATGCCGCTGCCGGCCCCGGTCACCCAGGCGATCCTGCCCTCCTGTTTCGCCGCCAAAGCCGTCTCCTCCGTCTGCGCCGCACGATGCCACCGCCGGCCGGCCATCATGCACGACTCGGATCGTCATGCTCCAGGCGGCTGGCCGATCCTGAGCGAGACCGTGTGACCAGTATGGTCTAGGATGCGGGCCCTTCGGACTGACGGACCGGCACGTCGGCGATGTCCGCCGGATCCAGCAGGCGCCCATTGATCGCCATCCGCGTTTGGGTCTTGTCCGTGTCCGTCCAGTGGGTGACGCATCCGCAAGCCCGGCAACGATGGAACTCCAGCATCCTGTCGCCCCAGCAATAGGCGTCCAGGGCGCCCGCTTCGCACAGCACGCGCACCTGGTCCCGCCGATAGTAGCCCCACAGCGTGCCGTATCGCCGGCAGACCGAGCAGTGGCACTGGTTGAGATTGGCGGGCGCGGCGTCGACCTCGATGCGGATCGCGCCGCAGTGGCAGGATGCGGTGGGCATCGTCGGCGTGCTCCCCTCGTGGTGCCGCACGTCTACGACGCCGGCGCCCGGACTGTCATGGTGGAGGACGGCCGCGGCCGATATGCTGAGCGTCCGCGATCAATCCCCAATGGAGCAGGCGGGTCGAGGTCGGCGCCGCCGTCCGCATCCACATCAGAGGCCAGATCGGCATCGAGGCGGACGGCACGCTGCCTTCCGGCACGGCCGCACAGGCGCGCCTCGCTTGGCGCAACGTGGCTGCGGCGGGCATGGAGTTCGACAACCTCGTGACGGTGACGATGATCATCCCGGATGCAACCGAGATCCCGCCCGGCACGCTCATTGTCGCGGGCCTCGCCGATCCGGCCTGCAAGATCGAGATCGCGGGCGTCGCCCCTGCCTGAGCCGGTCGCGGCGATGCGCAGCGCTGTCAGCGTCGCGATCCCGGCCGCGGGCGCAGCGTTCCGCCCAGCACGAGGATGGCGGCTGCGGCCACGGCCAGTGCCAGCATCCCGCTCCTCAGGCCGAGGCCGATCGCGATCATGCCGATCAAAGGCGGGCCGAGCAGGAAGCCGGCATAGCCGGCGGTCGCAGCCATCGCGATGCCCGCCGCCGGCGAGGCGCCGCGCTCGCCGGCGGCGCTGAAGATCGCCGGAACGACGTTCGACAGCCCCAGCCCGACCATCGCGAAACCGCCTGTGTCCACGAGTGCCGACGGCGCCGATGCCGCGAGCACCAGGCCGAGTGCTGCCAGCGCGGCACCCGCCTTCACCACCGTCGCGCGCGCGACAGCCCGCACGATCCGGTCGCCGCCCAGCCGCCCGAGCAGCATGGTCGCGGAGAACGCGGCATAGCCGGCCGACGCGGCCGCGGGCCGGACGCTGGCGACGGTGGCGAGATAGACCGCGCTCCAGTTGGTCATGGCGCCCTCGCAGAGCATGCAGAGCAAGGCCGCCGCGCAGAGCGGCAGCACCGACCCCGACGGCATCAGCAGGCCCGCCTCGCCGACGGATGTCTCTCCCCGCCCGAGCGCGGTCCAGCCTGTTGCGGCCACGGCGAGCGCCAGCCCGGCCGCGACCCACAGCACCATGCCGCCGCCGGCATGACGGGCGGCAAGCATGGCGCCGAGGCCGGCGCCGATCAGCCCGCCGCCGCTGAAGGCGGCATGGAACGAGGACATGATGGCGCTGCCGTGGCGCTGCTCGAGCCGGCTGGCTTCGGCGTTCATCGAGACGTCGAGCGCGCCATTCGTCGCACCGACCAGAAGGGCCGCCGCGATCATCCAGACCAGGTTGCCGGCCATCGTCGGCAGCAGGAGCGCTGCGGAGAAGCACAGTCCGGTCAGGCTGGTGGCCCGGCCGCTGCCGATCCGGGGCGCCAGCAGGCCGGCGACCGGCATCGACAGCACGGCGCCGACGGCAAACGCCAGCAGCACGAGGCTGAGCCGTCCGGTCGACAGCCCGAGGTCGGTTCTGAACCAGGGTATGCTCGACGCCCAGGCGCCGATGCCCAGACCATTGACCAGGAAGATCCCGGTCGTCGCGAGCCGGTCCCGCCCCCACGCGGTGGGTCGGACGATGTCGCTCATGGCTTCCTTTCCGGCGATCCGCCCTGGCGCATCGTGATCCCGACTCCCTGCCGGTCGGCAGGATCCGCAACGGCATCGCCGCGCCGGTAGTGTCTCAGTTCGAATTCTGACAAAAAGATGCCTCGCCAGCCAACTCTGTCACTCTGACGGTCAATTTGACAGGACCGCCGGGTGCCTTAGTTGGTTTGTCAAGATAAATCGTATGATGTGCCAAAAATAGTCAGTTGTGCCGTGCAACAATAATGCGCGATACGACTCTCCAACGAACGTTTATTACTTCTACCGGATATCTTTTGAAATTATTAGAAAAGCTCGGATTTCCCGCAAATCCTGAATTTGCACAGAATCTCAATTTTCTAAGTCATTGATATCTATAAGCTATTGAATACGTTGATTTTCGATCTGCAAACGCCTATTTTCAAAGTTGCCGCAGGGCTGCAAGCGCATCTGCGCGTCTAAAGAATGGGAGCCGATGGAATGCCAAGGGGCCCAAGAGGCGAGAATCGTCCAGCCGATCTGATCGGCTGCGCTGTCGCAGTTGCACACATTGCGACTGGGGAGGCCGAAGATGATCGATATACGATGCCCGGTCGCCAGCGTAGCGGAGAGGCTGGAGGCCGGGCGAGAAGTGATGCGATGACGGCAGAACGCCGTCGTGAAGTAGCCAAAACGGCATCTTTGAAAAGATGGGCTGTTGGAGATTAGCGATGCGAAACTTTGAGTTTCAGCAAGAACCGCGGAGCGGCTGGGTTTTTGCCAAAGATATTGTAAACAACAACATCTTCTTGTTTGGTCCCGATGTAGAAGACGTAAAGCAGCAGGCAGCGGAGGCTGAGGCCTTTTTGGCACTAGCGAAGAGGGCATTCCCGCCTGAGCCAGTTTCTTGGAAGAACCTCCAAGTCGCGTCGTAATAACCAGATACAGGCTTGAATAAGCACGGAAAGGGGAGCAGATAGGCTCCCCTTTTTCTTTAGAGTTGCTGCATGGCTGACGTTGATCCAATGATTAGCAAACAAGCCTTTGAGCACCAGCTCAACTGTTTGAAGATCCGCGATACTGGCATCATTTCAGCAAACGGAACGATGAAAGCGTGGGTGAGGCCAGACGGCTCTCTAATCGTACTTTCAAACCGCGATTGGGTGCCCTACTCGACCATGATGAAGGTTCTGGATGAGGTCGATCGACCCATGCCCGGACTTTATCGACAAGATTCATATTGAACATTATGCTTGCTATTTGGGGTCATGGGCTGGTAAGACAGCTCTATGAACAAGCTTCCCCTCGCCAAGCGCGTCCAGATCCTCTCGATGCTCTGCGAGGGCAGCTCCATGCGGTCGATCAGCCGGGTGGTGGACGTCTCCATCAACACCGTCT
>CAXTZG010000038.1:10947-11645 GCA_964248625.1 uncultured Acetobacteraceae bacterium
GCCGGCAGGGCCTGCGCCGCCCACCACGACGAGACGGTCATCGGTGTGAAGGCCAAGCGGGTTCAGTGCGACGAAATCTGGTCCTTCTGCTACGCAAAAGAGAAGAACGTCGTCACCGCGAAGGCCGCTCCGGAAGAGGCTGGCGACGTCTGGACTTGGACCGCGATCGACGCCGACAGCAAGCTGATCGTTTCCTATCTCGTCGGCGGCCGTGACGCGGGTTAGGCGAGCGAGTTCATGGGCGACGTGGCTGCCCGCCTCGCGAACCGTGTGCAACTTACTACGGACGGCCACAAGGCGTATCTGGAAGCCGTAGAGGGCGCGTTCGGCGCCGATGTCGACTACGCCATGCTGATCAAGCTGTATGGCCCGACAGTCGGCGGTCCGGGTCGCTACAGCCCGGCAGAATGCACCGGTATCGTAAAGCAGCCGATCGAGGGCCGCCCGAACAAGAAACACATCAGCACCAGCTACGTGGAGCGTCAGAACCTCACCATGCGCATGTCCATGCGCCGCTTCACCCGCCTGACGAACGCATTCTCAAAGAAGGCCGAGAACCACACTCACGCGCTGGCTCTCTATTTCACCTTCTACAACTTCGTCCGGATGCATAAGACGCTTCGCTGCACCCCCGCGATGGCGGCCGGTCTGACCGGCAAGCTATGGACCATGGAGGATGTGGTGGCGCTGATCGACGC
>CAXTZG010000038.1:11655-23173 GCA_964248625.1 uncultured Acetobacteraceae bacterium
CCCTACAAGACGAAGGCCCGCGCTGCAATTGAGAATTCAAACTGAGACACTACCGCCGCGCCTGGCGCGTCGCCGATTATCGTGGCAGCGACGGTGATGCCGCGTTCCGCCGCCCCGATGCCCGGAGCGGCAGGCCCGGCAGCGCCGCTGCGGCCTCCGCAGCATCGAGGCGACCGTGCATCGCCGTCGGCGACGGCGGCCGCCGGGCCGCTACGGACGGGCCGTTTCCGCTGTCGCGCCGGGCCGCCGGCCGCTGCGGACGGGCTCGCGCGCGGGGAGCTGCATCCGTTCGCCCAGCATCGCGACGGTGTAGGTGAACGCGCCGATGGAGGCGCCGAGCGAGAAGTGCAGGAACAGCATCACCTGGCGGAAAACCGACTCGCCGAGTGCGACGGACACCAGATGCCGGTCGGCGCCGGAAGCCTGCAGCCCGGCATCGAGCAGCAGGTTCAGGGCGGCGATCGGGAGCATGGCGATGATCCACGCCGCCGCATAGCGCAGGACGTTGCCGCGCATCGCGGCCACGCTGTTCCGCCATCTGGCCTGCGGCGGATCCAGGGCGAGGGCGGTGAAGTGCGGCACCTGGCGGATGATCGCCCAGACGACCAGCGCTGCGACCAGCGCCACCGGGATCAGGGCGGCCCTGTCCGCCGCGGCGACGGAGCGGCTGCCCGCCAGCAGGCCGGCCGGCAGCAGCGAGATCGCCAGCACCGGCACCGCCCACAGGTAGGTCAGCACCAGGAAGGCCAGATATCTCCAGAACGGCGCCTTGAAAAAGAACGGGTCGAACGCTTCGCGCAGCAGCAGGTGACGACGCCACGAGATGCTGAAGGAAAGCAGGAACTTCAGCCCGATCAGCCACGCCAGCATCGCGCCGGCCACGACATACCAGCGCGCCGCCAGGATTGCCTGCCACATGCCGGACAGCCCGTCCGCGTTGCCGATCACCCGGTGATACAGGAACTCCGCGGTGACCAGGAACACCACCGGCGGCCAGATCGCCTTGGCATGCAGGCGGCGATGGCGCCACAGCAGCTGGTAGGCCTGACCTGCGGTGGCAAAGACCGGAAGGCGTTCGGAAGAACCCATCGAAGCTGAACCGTCCATGTCCCTGCCGGATCTCCTGACCGGCCCTGCCGATCAAACACATCCGGCGGCGGCTCTGCAATGAAGCTCGGCTCCGGAACCTCGACCGGAGCGCCGTGCGGACGCCTCGCCGCACCAGATCCCGGCCCGATCACGCGACTGCGCCTGGACGCGGCAGGCCCGACAGGATCATCGTTCCCGCGCACGGGACGCAGAGTCCGGCACGGTCCGACAGCAGACAGGCGGGAGAGACCAGGATGACGATCGCGAGGATTCTGAACGGCAAGGGCAGGGATGTCGTGCGGGTCACGCCAACGGCGCCGGTCAGCGAGGTTGTCGCCCGCCTCGCCGATCACCGCATCGGCGCGGTGCTGGTGCTCGAGGCCGGCGCACCCGCCCTCGACCCCAACGTCGCCCATATCCTGGGCATCGTCAGCGAGCGCGACATCGTGCGTGCGCTGGCAGGCCGGTCTGCCGCAGGCGAGGTGCTCGCCATGACCGCCGCGCAAATCATGACCGAGGCGCGCTACACCATCGCCCTGTCCGCCTCGGTCGCGGACGCCGCCGAGCTGATGACCGAGCGTCGCGTCCGCCACCTGCCCGTGCTGGAGAACGACGTGCTGGTCGGCATGGTCAGCATCGGCGACGTGGTGAAGGCCCGCCTGGAACAGCAGGCCAGCGAGGTCAGCAGCCTGATGGCCTATGTCGGCGGCGCCCACTGAGCGGTTGCCGCGTCAGGCCTCAGTAGCCGTAGGACCCGCCATAGGCGCCAGCCCGGTAGGCGTGCCAGCGCCGCCACCGCTCGTGCATCACGTGCCGGCGCCACATCTCGTGTCGCCAGGCCCGATGCTCCGGATACGCGCCGTAGCCGCCATGATATTGCACCAGCGTCGCCGCGGGCGGTGTGGCGACCGATGCGGGCATCCGGACCGCCGTGGCGGCCCGGGCGCCGCCGGCGGATGCCGCGAGCACGGTTCCAAGAGCCAGAACAGTCATCATCTTGCGCATGTCGGGACCTCCTTGATCCATCCATGCAGGAGGACGCTCCGGCTGCGGCGCTGGCGCGACGACCATGTGTCGGCACCGTGGCAACCCGATCACCAGTTCGTCAACGCAGCTCAGAGCGCCTCGACAAAGCTGTGGTAGGCGTCCTGATCCATCAGCGCCTTGATCGCTTCCGGATCGGCCGGATCGATGCGGAAGAACCAGGCCTCGTCTTCCGGGTCGCGATTGACCAGCGACGGGTCGTCGGCCAGCAGCTCGTTGGCTTCCAGCACGGTGCCCGCGAGCGGCGCGTAGATGTCGGAGGCTGCCTTCACGCTTTCCACCACCGCACAGCTCTCGCCCTCGACCAGCACGCGGTCCGCCTCGGGCAGCTCGATGAACACGATGTCGCCGAGCGCTTCCTGGGCATGGTCGGTGATGCCGACCGTGGCGGTGCCGTCATCTTCCAGGCGGACCCATTCATGCTCCTTGGTGTAGCGGATCTCGGCGGTCATGGGCTGGGTCTCCTCTCGGTCGTTCGTTTGTGTCAGCGCGGAAGATGGGCGAGGTTGTAGGCCAGCTGCCGCGGGGTCAGCTGGAAGCCGACCTCCACGCGGTAGGAGGTCCCCGGTTTCGTTCGCGTGACCGGAATATCCAGCGTGACCGGATCGGTCTTCACCAGGACGTTGTCGCCATTATCGGCGAACTGCGCCAGGGCCTGCAGGTTCTGCTTGCTGATCACCGCCCCGTCCCGCGTCACCGCGATGAAATAGGGGACCGACAGGCTGCTGCCCTGGGCGACCGGTCCGCGCGTCACCGCCAGCTGCAGCTGCACGACCGTATGCAGCACCGTGCGCTGCTCGGCGTCGCTGCAATGGCCGGACACGCCGACGATGCTGCCATGGCTGACCAGCCGGCTCAGGTCGGGCACCGTCGAGCCAGCCGGCCCGTAGTCGCTGTAGTCCGCCGCCGCGGCCAGGATCCCCACCGGCGCACAGGCGGGCGCGAATGCGTTCGGATCCTGCGGCCCGCAGCCGGCCAGCACCGCCAGCGGCACGGCGCAGGCGGCCAGGCCGGCGCCCCGGCACAAGACCGGCCGGAAACTGCGTATCTGCTGCGGCACGTTCATTCTCGACTTTCGACCGGCCGTCCCTGTAAGGCAGGACCGCGTTGGTTGGCGACGCGCTGGGCTTTGCGTCCGGATGGGTGGCGCGCCATATAGAGCGCCACGCAGGTTTGGGGAACAGAATGCCGGACCAGATGCTCGATCAAACGGTCGTAGGGCAGGATGCGGGCCAGGAGCTGAGCCGGATCGACACGACGCTGCCGCAGCTCAAGGTGCTGCTGGCAGGCCCGCGCGGCTTCTGCGCCGGCGTCGACCGCGCCATCCGCGTGGTCGAGGAGGCGCTGCGCCGCTACGGCGCGCCGGTCTATGTGCGCCACGAGATCGTCCATAACCGCACCGTGGTCGAGGAGCTCGAGGCCAAGGGCGCCATCTTCGTCGAGGAGCTCGACGAGGTGCCGCCCGACGGCCATGTGGTGTTCTCGGCCCACGGCGTGCCCAAGACCGTGCCGGCGGAGGCCGAGCGCCGCAACCTGCTCTATCTCGACGCCACCTGCCCGCTGGTCAGCAAGGTGCATCGCGAGGCCGAGCGCCATTTCGCCGATGGCGGCCCGGAAAGCCGCCACATCCTGATGATCGGCCATGCCGGCCATCCCGAGGTGGTCGGCACCATGGGCCAGCTGCCGCCGGGTGCCGTGACCCTGGTCAACGATTCCGAGGAGGCCCGCCGCGTGCAGCCGGTCGACCCCTCCCGCCTCGCCTTCATCACCCAGACCACGCTCTCGGTCGACGACACCGCCGAGATCGTCGAGATCCTGCGCAACCGCTTCCCCCTGATCGAGGGCCCGAAGCGCGAGGACATCTGCTACGCCACCACCAACCGCCAGGAGGCGGTCAAGGCGATCGCGCCCGGCTGCGACCTGGTGATCGTGATCGGCAGCCCGAACTCGTCGAACTCGCAGCGCCTGCGCGAGGTGGCCGAGCGGTCCGGGGCGCCGCGCGCCCTGCTGGTGCCGCGCCTGCGCGACCTCGACTGGTCGGTGCTGGACGGGGTGAACACGCTTGGCATCACCGCCGGCGCGTCCGCTCCGGAGGCGCTGGTGCAGGAGATGGTGAACGCGCTCGCCGGCCGCTACCGGCTGCAGATCGAGGAGCGGACGGTGAAGCTCGAGGACGTGATCTTCAAGCTGCCCGCCCCGCTCGGCTGAGGCCGCCGCCTCCGGCATGGCGGTCTATACCGAGGTCACGGACGAGGCGCTGGCCTCGTTCCTGACCGGCTACGGGCTTGGCGAGCTGGTGGCCTTCCGGGGCATCGCCGAGGGGGTCGAGAACAGCAACTTCTCGCTGCGCACCAGCACCGGCGACTACATTCTCACGCTGTACGAGAAGCGTGTCGATCCGGCCGAGCTGCCCTGGTTCCTGGAGCTGATGCGCCATCTCGCCACCCGCGGCGTCACCTGCCCGCAGCCGGTGCCGGGGCGGGATGGCGAGGCGCTCCGCAGCCTGGCCGGGCGTCCTGCCGCCATTACCTCGTTCCTGCCCGGGGTCTGGCCGAGACGAGTGCGGCCGGAGCATTGCCGTCCGCTGGGCGCGGCCCTTGCGGCGCTGCACGAGGCCGGCGCCGATTACGCGGTCGAACGCCCGAACGGGCTCGGTCCGGCTGCCTGGAGGCCGCTGCTCGACCGCTGCAGAGTGTCGGGCGACCGGGTGCAGCCGGGGCTGGTGGCCGAGCTCGACCAGGCTCTCGCCCGGATCCTGCCCGCCTGGCCGTCCGGGCTGCCGCGCGGACAGATCCATGCCGACCTGTTCCCGGACAACGTGTTCTTCTTGCGCGGCCCCGGTGGCGCCGGGGTGTCGGGTCTGATCGACTTCTATTTCGCCTGCACCGATCTGCTCGCCTATGACCTGGGCATCTGCCTGAACGCCTGGTGCTTCGAGCCGGGCATGGAGTTCAACGTGACCAAGGCCAGACTCCTGCTCGGCGGCTACGAGAGCGTGCGCCCGCTGCTGCCCGAGGAGCGGGCGAGCCTGCCGGTGCTGGCGCAGGGTGCCGCGATCCGCTTCCTGCTGACCCGTCTGTACGACTGGGTGAACACCCCGGACGGCGCCATGGTCACGCGCAAGGACCCGCTGGACTATCTCCGCCGCCTGCGCTTCCTGCTCGCCGCCGCCGGCCCGGACGCGCTCGGGCTGTGAGCGGCGGGGAAACCCTGCCGGCCGTGCCGGCGGACGGCGCCCTGCCGGCCGACGACGCCGAGGTGTCGATCTGGACCGACGGCGGCTGCAAGCCCAATCCGGGCCCGGGCGGCTGGGCGGTGCTGCTGCGCTTCCGCGGCCACGAGCGCGAGCTGTCGGGCGGGGAGAAGGCCACCACCAACAACCGCATGGAACTGACCGCGGCGGCCGAGGCGCTGGAGACCCTGACGCGGCCATGCCGGATCGCGCTGCATACCGACAGCGAATATGTCCGCAACGGCGTCACCCGCTGGAGCACCGGCTGGGTCCGCCGCAACTGGCGCAACGCCGCCGGCGATCCGGTGGCCAACATGGATCTGTGGCGACGCGTGCTGGAGGCCGCCAAGCGGCACGAGGTGAGCTGGCACTGGGTCCGCGGCCACGCGGGCGACGTGAACAACGAGCGCGTCGACCGGCTCGCCACCGCGGCACGGATCGCAGCCGAGGCGGGCTGACGCCCGCCGATGCAGCCGACCGCTTCTGCCGCGAGCACCGCGAACTGCCTCGGCTCCGCCGCCCTCACGACCAGATCGCTCGGTTTGGCCGCCGTCCAGTGCGTGCACAAGATTGTGCACGCTGTTTCAGATCTCCAACACCAGGACTTGTCTGAATGGCTTGGGCGTGTAGGCCTACAGGACGGCGACCTTGCCTGGAAGAGGCTGCCGGGAGAGCCATGTGATGATCATCGACTTTGAAACGAACAGCCTCCCCGACCACAAGGTCTTCGACGTCTGCATCGTCGGAGCAGGGGCTGCCGGCCTGACGATTGCTCATCAGATGCTCCAGAAGGGCTACAGCGTTCTCCTGCTTGAAGGCGGAGGCTCCAGTCGCTGGGAGCGCAAGTCCCAGGCACTCAACAAGAGCTATCTGCATGGCCGTGCATTCGCCGGATCGCATTCCGGGCGGTTCCGCGCGCTTGGCGGCACGACCTCGGCATGGGCTGGTCAGGTCAAGGAACTCGACGACATAGATTTCCAGCATCGCGACTGGATCGCTGGAAGCTCGTGGCCGATCGGAAAGGCCGAGCTCCAGAAGTTCTACGAGCAGGCGCGTGAACTCGACGGCTCAGCAGCGCATCTCCACGACGATGGCGAGATCTGGGAACGTGCCGAGGTGCAGGAGCCATCACTTGGCGATGATCTGCATGTCTCGTTCTCCCGTTACTGTCCGGAAAAGAAGTTCGCCCGGCTCTATGCCGACACCATCGCCGACGACCGAATGACCGTCATGCTGCATGCCAATGTCGTGGAGATGGTTCCGTCGGAGGATAAGTGCCGCATCGCCTCGCTCCGGTATCGCGCCTTGAGCGGCAAGGAAGGTAGCTGCACCGCACGGCAGATCGTCCTCTGTCTTGGCGGCATCGAAACGGCACGGCTCCTCTTGAACCAGGATTTTGCTCCATGGAACGAGAGCAAGCTGGTGGGGCGCTATTTCCAGGACCATGTCCACTGCTTTGCTGCCGACGTGCGCAACGCCGATCTCCAGTCGCCGAGCTGGCCGTATGGTCCCGGCGCCGTGAATGGAAAATATCTCGCAAAGATCAAGCTGACGGCTGCCGCCCAGCAGAAATATGGGGTGCTCAACGTCGGCGGAGCCATCGAATATGCAGACGGGATCCACGAATCCCTCCGGACGGGAATAAAGGTGCTGGCCGGACCGACATCGGCGATCGGACTCAAGGAGTTCGCTCGCATGACCCCCCGCGTTCCCGCGGTGGCATGGCATCATCTCAGGAACCGGAGAACTCCCGGCTACCGACTGCCATGGGCCAAGCCAAAGCTTTCGGTCTGGTGCGAGCAGTCTCCCCTGTCAGAAAGCCGGATCACGCTTTCAAACAAGCGCGACAAGCTGGGCCTGCTCAAAGCCAATCTCACCTGGCATATCTCGGATCTCGAGATAGCGACGATCAGACAATATGTTTCGATTGTGCGACAGGCCTTCGCAGAGCGCGGCATCGCTGACATCGTTCCGGACGCAGACCTGCAGAATGACAGGATCTATGAGAAGCTCAGCGATCAGTTCCATCATTGCGGTGGAACAAGGATGGCATCTCGGCCTCGCGACGGCGTCGTTGACCTCGATCTTCGGCTGAACGGCGTCAAAAATGCGTTTGTTTGCAGTTCCTCTGTTTTTCCCTGTTCCGGTATTGCCGGTCCGACCCATACTATTGTGGCTCTGGCTGCCCGTCTGGGCGAGCACCTGGACACTCTCTTAGCTCGCAGGAAGACAGACCATGAAGCAGGTGCAGCTGCCTAATTCGACGCGCATGACATCCCAGCTCGGCTTCGGATGCGCTTTCTCCGGCTCGGTCACTGGACAGGAAGCGGCCGACCTGCTCGATGCGGCCTATGATGCCGGCATCCGGCATTTCGACGTGGCCCCCTACTACCAGAACGGCCAGGCAGAAACATATCTGGGAAACTTCCTTTCAAGCCATCCCGATGCCACCGTCGCCACGAAGTACGGTCTCGTGCCGCCTGCCGCCCAGCCACTTTACATCAAGGCGGCACGAGCGGTTCTGGGCCCCGCTGTCCGCGCCATTCGCAAGCAGGTCACAAAGCCGCAGAAGCAGTTCGGCGCGAGGCCACTCAGCGCGAAGGCGTCGTTCAGGCCGGATGACGTCGCCAAGTCCCTCAATCAGAGCCTGACCTTTCTCAAGCGGCCCCATGTCGATCTCCTGCTGCTGCACGAGGCCGAACGGCCTGACGTCGAGCATGAGGGGCTTCTCGATCGCATGCGCCAGCTGACCTCCGACAAGCTGATCGGCGCCTTCGGGCTGGCAGGCGAAGTCGACCGGGTTTCCGGTGTCTATGGCGGACGTCGGGACTTCTGCGACGTGGTCCAGTTCGATTGGGATGCGACAAGGGGTGGCCAGCGCTTCGATGACGCGTTCCAGATCCTCTTCCGAGTATTTTCGCGTAATTTTCGCGGCCTGAGGGAGAAGTTCCAGCAGGACAAGGCGTTTGCCCGCGACTGGTCAGACCACGTCCAGCTCGACATGAGCGAAACCAAGAACGTCTCGGCCCTCATGCTGAAATCTGCGTTGGTCACCAACCCTGATGGCGTGACCTTGATAACCTCCGGGAACGTGCAGAACATCCGCAGAAACGTCGAGATCGCCGAGGACCTGTCCCTGGAGAAGCCTGCGCTGCTGTTCAAGCAGAAGGCTTCGCAGGCGACACTCTTCCAGTAGCTGGTCGCACGTCTTCGACCGCGCTCGATCGGGGCGCGCCGGACGGTTCACCCTGGCAATCTCATCCGGCACCCGCAGCGCGGCGACGGGCCGGGCGACGCCATCGAGAACCGGCGCTGCATGGATGGTGGCGATCCATCGCGACTCGTCCGACAGCCAGACCAGCTTCCTGCCCGACGCTGCCTGCCGGTCGTGGGCCGGTCAGTCCTTCCTGGCGGGACGGGCCGTGGTCGATCAGGCCGGATAGGTTTGCGCGGCACGCGCGCCTGGCGCACCGCTTCTGGCGCCCGCGGGATCTGCCGCCGCGTCTCGCGCCTGCGCGCGATAACCGCCGTCCGCCGAACCCGCGCGCCCCGGGGCCGTTCGCACTGCTCCCCACCGGACACAACCGCCATGACCATCGATCCACGCGACCGCTTCCCCAAGCCGCCCTTCGAGCCGCAGCCGCAGCCCTTTCCGGGCCTGTCGGCGCGGATGGCGCCGCAGCCGGACTACGGCGAGACCAGCTATCGGGGCTCCGGCAAGCTGGCCGGCAAGATCGCGCTGATCACCGGGGGCGATTCCGGCATCGGACGGGCGGTGGCCATCGCCTATGCCCGGGAAGGCGCCGACGTGGCGATCTCCTTCCTGGGCGAGGAGCAGGAGGATGCGCGCGAAACCGAACGCTGGGTGAAGGAGGCCGGCCGCACGGCGCTGCTGCTGCCCGGCGACATCAGTGCTGCCGCGCAATGCCGGTCGCTGGTGCAGGACACGATCGCCCGCTTCGGCCGCATCGACGTGCTGGTCAACAACGCTGCATTCCAGGCCACCCGCGACTCGCTGGACGACATCAGCGAGGCGGAGTGGGACCACCATTTCGCGGTCAACATCAACGCGATGTTCTACATCACCAAGGCGGCGGTGCCGCACATGGCCCCCGGCAGCTCCATCGTGAACACCTCCTCGGTGAACTCCAAGCATCCGATGCCCAGCCTGCTGGCCTATTCCGCCACCAAGGCGGCGATCGCCAACTTCACGCTCGGGCTGGCGCAGATGCTGGTCGAGAAGGGCATCCGCGCCAATGCGGTGCTGCCCGGCCCGATCTGGACGCCGTTCATCGTCACCGGTATGGAGCCGGACAGCCAGAAGAGCTTCGGCAGCCAGGCCCCGATGGGGCGTCCCGGCCAGCCGGCGGAGCTGGCGCCGGCCTATGTGCATTTGGCCTCGGACGAGAGCAGCTACACCACCGGGTCGCTTTATCCGGTGCATGGCGGCATGCCGATCTACTGAGCTCATCGCCGGCCCGGGCGGACAGCCCGGGACGGAGATGGCGATGCGCGGGTCGTTGTGGAAAGCCTTGGGGACAGCCAGATTGGGAGCATACGAGATCTGGACCAACCCGGCAGGTGCGGCCGGCGTGCGGCCCCGGGACGGTGGCCGGGAAGCCGCCGAAGGCGTCGTGTTCCAGGCGACCCGTCGGCGCCCTGGCGTCATTCGCGTCCAGAGATCGACCGATCGCCGTGCGCGGCCGGCAGGAACGTGCGGGCGACCAGCCCAGGAGAGAGATCATGGTCAGACGCCATAAAGAGGAAGAGATCGCCGGCATTCTCGAGTTCGAGGGCCGCGATACCGAGGATCCAGTGCTGCTCGAATGGCTGGCCGACCACCGTGCCCGCAACGGCGGCAAGGTCCGGGTCAGCAAGGGCGGCAAGGGTGCCCGCGTCATGTTCAGCAAGGCGGCCGACATGGCGTTCTGGCAGCAGCGCTCCGATCAGCTGACCAAAGGCCGCAAAGCCGCCGCCTCCTAGGATCCGGACCATGTGACCGGAGGAAGCCGCCACTCGCGACCGGGCAGACCCGGGCGGGCGGCTCCTTGGCCGGCCCGGGTCCGGCAGCGGACGCCGCAGGCAGGGCTGTCGATGGCCGGGCCGCTGTCCGTGTCAGCTGCGGCCGGGCCCTGAGCGGACCCGTGACAACCCCATCGGAGCCCTGTTCGGATCAGGGGATGAGCCTGGTTTCGTCCGCCGCGACGCGCGGGACGGCGGCCTCCGGAGGCCGGCCTGCCGTCAAATCGTTGCAATTCGTGCGGGTTGTCATCGAACTGTCATCGCGCCGTAACAGGCGCGCCATGGCCGGCGGCTAGAAGCCGGCCGTCCGGCGGGTCTGCAAAGCCGGTCGCTCCCTTTCCCCGAAGGAAACCACCGATGCGTTCCCTGTCGAACCGGTCCGCCATGTTGCTGGGAACCGCCTGCAGCGCCACGAGCCTGATCCTGGGCCTCGGTCTTGCAGCGGCACCGGCACACGCCGTCGACATCACCGGAGCGGGCTCGACGTTCGCCGCACCGATCTACGGGGCCTGGGGCTCTGCCGCCAAGGCGCCGCTCGGCATCGCGCTGAACTACCAGGCGCTGGGCTCCGGCGCAGGCCAGAACCAGGTGATCGCGCGCACGGTCGATTTCGGCGCCTCGGACGCGCCGGTGGCCGCGGCCAAGCTCGACAGCAACAAGCTGCTGCAGTTCCCGACGGTCATGGGCGGGGTGGTGCCGATCGTGAACCTGCCCGGCATCGCGTCGAACCAGATGCACCTGACCGGCGAGATCCTGGCCGGCCTGTTCTCGGGCGACATCACCACCTGGAACGACCCCAAGATCGCGGCGCTGAATCCGGGGCTGAAGCTGCCCGCCACCGCGGTGGCGGCGGTGCATCGCGCCGACGGCTCGGGCACCACCTTCGTGTTCACTTCCTACCTGGCGAAGTCCAGTCCCGACTGGAAGTCCAAGATCGGCGCTGCGAGCTCGATCGCCTGGCCGACCGGTGCCGGGGCCAAGGGCAATGACGGCGTCGCCGCGACCGTGCGCAACACCGAGGGCGGCGTCGGCTATGTCGAATACGCCTATGCCAGCAAGAACGGCCTGACCACGGTCGAGCTCAAGGACAAGGCCGGCGCCTTCGTGGCGCCCAATCTCGACAGCTTCACC